>CAZBOX010000060.1:0-25563 GCA_964493595.1 uncultured Candidatus Obscuribacterales bacterium
TATGGAGGGGGTCTTGCCTCCGGAGCCCCGACAGAAAATATTGACCGCCTTGCCCGAGAGGGACTTCGGCTCACCTCTTGTTATGCGCAGCCTTCTTGCTCTCCAACGCGAGCGACCATAATGACCGGACGCCTGCCCATGCGTCATGGAATTCTGAGACCACCCATGTACGGCGAAAGAGGCGGTCTCGAAGGAGAAGTAACACTGGCTCAAGTCTTGTCTAAAGCTGGCTATACGACTCAGGCTGTCGGCAAATGGCATATGGGCGAAAACAAAGAATCGCAGCCGCAAAACGTGGGCTTTGACGACTTCTATGGCTTCCTTGGCGTGTCGGACATCTACACGGAATGGCGCGACCCTTATTTCTATCCGGAGATAGTTAGCAGTCCGGAGCGCACTCGCCTGGTCATGAAAGCCGACTTCAATAAGTGCCTGGTCCGTTCAAAGAAGGGCGGCGAGATTGAAAACGTTGAGGAAATCACCATACCGGTTTCATCGACGCTCGATGAAAAATGGGCTGATTATTCGGTCGATTTCTTAAAACGTCAGGCAAAGGCAGACAAGCCGTTTTTCCTGTATCACTGCACACGCGGTTGTCACTTCGACAATTATCCCAACGAGAAATTCCGAGGCAAATCACCAGCTCGTCACCCCTACAAAGACGTTCTCGTTGAAATCGACGATGTACTCGGAAGGCTGGTGAGGACACTGGAGGAAACAGGACAGCTCGACAATACTCTGATTTTCATCACTTCTGACAATGGCCCGGAAATGGAGACCTGGCCAGATTGCGGCTATACCCCATTTCGCGGCGCCAAGGGCAATACCTGGGAAGGCGGCATGAGAGTGCCGGGTGTGGCTTACTGGCGGGGCGTGATAAACCCTGGTCGTACATCGGATGGACTTTTCGATCTCTCCGACATATTTACGACCAGCTGCACACTGGCAGGAGTCTCCAATGAGATTCCCAAAGATCGTTATATAGACGGCATCGATCAAACTTCTTTCTTGCTGGCCAAGGATGGAGACTCTAACCGCAAATTCGAATATTACTGGCTAATGAAAACACTTTCTGCTGTCCGGGTTGGCGAATTCAAATATCTACGCGCGGGCGAGTCCACTTCCGCCGAGGACGTTGTGAACATGGGCGGATTTTCCGGCAATGCAGACACCTACGCCTACGGCAAATTCTTCAATCTCTACCTGGATCCGAAAGAAAATCATAGCTATTTGATCCGCAAGCTCGTATACAACGAAGTTCTGCAAAACGCGCTGAAAAAACACGCGGAAACTTTCAAGCGTTATCCACCCAAGCTAACGGTGTCGATTGAATAAATCTCTGCTGAAGGCGCGTACCGGCTTAATTAGTTGTCTTGGTCTGATTTCTTTGCTACTCGCTTCGGGGGCAGGCGCTGGAGCGCAGGAATCACAAAACGATAAACCGGATCCTCTTCCTCTCAGAGGGCTTAGGCAGGAGCCTGCGACACCGAATTTTTCGGTCACTCCCGGTGCTCCCGTTGTCACACAGGATGCCAGCAAAGTCACCCCGGACAAACCTCCGGACAAGAAAGAAGATTTGCCTCTGAGCACTCCTTTGGATGAGATCAGATTTCGATCGCTGGAAAGCAGCGGAACTATATTTGTCGACCCGGAAAAGATTTCAGTCAAGGCTCCCGTCCTCAGTGCGCTTATCTCCCTCAATTCCAAAATGTCGCCCTACCAGTTGGATGCCGGCAGTGCGCGCCAGGTGGGACTGAAAGAAACGCTGCTGACCGCGCTGGGAAATAACCTCAATATAAAGATTGTCAGCTCGCAGACAGGAGAGAGACGCTGGCAATACTTCGGCAATCTGGCCAACTTTCTGCCCACTCTGGATAACTCGATTACGTTTCAAGGGCTGAAAGGCTCAATTGCCAATCCGGCCGGTGTGGCATTGCCGCTTACAAATCCCTTTCTTACAATGAATGCTGGATTTAGCCAGCCGATTTTTACAGGTGGAAAGCTGCTCTACTCGGCTATGCAAGCCAAGCATGAGTACAAGGCTTCACAGTATGCACTGAAGGGCAGCACCAATGATGTGCTTCTCCAAGCTACCAGGCTCTATTACAAACTGCTTGAAGACGAGGTCTTATTGCAGATTCGCATAAAGGCCCTGGAAGTTTCTGATGGTTTAGTAGAACTCAATCAAGATCTATATGAAGGCGGAGTTGTCACCAAACTCGATGTTCTGCAAGCCAGAACGCAGAGATCGAAAGATCGCCAGCACCTGATCACGCAACAAGTGGACAGGCGAAAGGCATCTGTCGATCTGGCTACATCGCTGAATCTCAACACAGATATAGACTTGAGCGCCAATGATCGCATTGTGGCAAAAACCAGACTGGTGGACGACAGCGTAGAAATCGGCGAGCTTCTGCGCATCGCAGTCGACAATCGTCCTGAACTCAAAGAATTCGATGAATTACGCATTGCCGCCAAAGACGCCATCAAGGTGGCTCGGGCTGCTCTGCTTCCCCATGTAAATTTCACAGGTGCTGTCCTTGGCACCGGCAGCAAGGTCACCTCGCTCGGACAGGATTTATCGGTATTCTCGAGTGTACTATCGGGCGGTGGAGTGGCCGGACCAATTTCCTCCACTTCTGTTCCGCTTGCCGGTGGTCAGGAAGGTGCCAAACAATTCGTCAATAAAGCGCTCTTCTTCTTGGGCGTAGAAGTGAGCTTGCCCTTAAAAGGAATGGGCGTGACCGAAATTGCAAACATCCAGGCTGCCCGCTGGCAGGCTCGCCGCGTGCAAAACGAATTTTCTCGCGTGCTGACAAAGGTCTATCAGGAAGTCAGAAACAGTTATCTCGAATGCATAGATGCTGAGAATTTGATTAAAGAGACTACAGACCAGGTCAATTCGTCAGAAGAACAGCTGGCAGTGGCTGAATACAGATTGCGCAACGGCGTTGGAACCAATCTCGATGTAATCACTGCTCAACGCGACTATACCGGCGCCCTGGTCGATAAAGCCAAAGCAATCATCAAGTTCAATACTGCAGAAGCGAGACTTCTGCATGCAACCGGTCGAATATCGGTCGACACACTTACAAGTACGTCACCGATGAGGAGATAAGCACAGATGTGGATTGTTCGACTAGCGCTGAAGCAACCGCACACATTTATTGTGATGGCGCTGCTGATTTTCCTTTTTGGATTTATTTCCATAAAACAGATGCCTGTCGATATCTTTCCCAATATTGACCAGCCGATTGTCAGCTGCGTCTGGACCTATACAGGCATGCAACCGGACGACATCGAAAACATGTTAACGACGGTGACTGAGCGCGCCCTCACCTCAACGGTCAAAGACATCCAGCATATGGAATCTATGTCATTGAGCGGCATGAGCATTATCAAGATTTTTCTGCATCAAGGTGGAAATATCGCCGAGGCCGTAGCTCAGGTAGCCTCAGTCGGCAATGCGATCATGAAACAGTTGCCGCCCAACATTACTCCACCGCTTGTCACTCAATCATCTGCCACTGACGTGCCTGTGCTGCAACTGGTAGTGGGAAGCAAAAAACTTGGAGAAGCAGAACTTTTCGACTGCGCCAACTCTTTCATTCGAATCCAGTTGGCTGTTGTACAGGGTGCCACCATTCCTTACCCTTATGGCGGAAAGTACCGCCAGGTGATGGTTGATCTCAATCCGGACTCCCTTGCCGGATATGGGCTCACTCCTTACGACATCGTCAATGCAATCAATAAGCAGAGTATTATCGCGCCCTCAGGCACCGCAAAGATGGGCAATATCGAGTACATAGTCTCTTTGAACAATATGCCGCGTCTCATCGATACGCTCAACGATATTCCTCTTAAGCACGTAAGAGGCGCCACAGTCTATGTCAAAGATGTCGCTTTCGTGCACGATGGTTTTCAGCCGCAGCTCAATATTGTGAATTTGAACGGCAGCCGAGCCGTGATAATGAGTATCTTGAAAAACGGTGACGCCTCGACACTTGCCGTGGTCAATCAGATAAAGGGGCTGATGAGCCAGATAAGAGCATCTGTTCCTAAATCGGTCACTGTCGATATTCTCACAGACCAATCAAAATTCGTCGTCGAATGCGTAAAAGAAGTATTTCAAGAAGCCATTACGGCAGCTGGTTTGACAGCTATTCTCATGCTGGCCATTCTTGGCAGTTGGCGCAGTACGCTCATAGTCATAACGTCAATTCCGCTTTCTATTCTGGTGTCGATTATCTGCCTGCATCTTACAGGCAACACAATCAACTCGATGACATTGGGCGGTATGGCACTTGCCGTCGGGATGCTTGTCGACGACGCCACAGTTGAAATTGAAAACGTTCACAGACAGATGGACATGGGCAAAACAATCGAGCAAGCGATTCTTGATGGAGCTCAAGAAGTAGCGTTGCCGGCGATGGTTTCCACTGTTTCTATCTGCATAGTGTTTCTGCCGGTGTTCCTTCTGCCTGAACCGGCTCGCTCACTCTTTGTACCTCTGGGGATGGCCGTTTCATTTGCGATGCTGGCATCTTACGGACTGTCCAGAACAATTGTTCCTCTCATGTCAAAACGACTTTTCAAATCAGAAGAACATGCGGCCGGCGAGAAGAAGGAGGAAGCGAGCGGATTTTTTGGCAACATCCATAAATTCATCGACACCAATTTCGACCGACTGCGAGATATCTACCATGGCTGGCTGGGAACCGCCCTGGAGCATCGCGGCTTGGTTGTGACCGGATTTCTTCTTTTCTATGGACTGTCCTTCTGCCTCCTGCCCCTGATTGGCAAGGAATTCTTCCCCACGATAGACGCCGGTCAATTACGCTTGCATGTCAACGTTCCTCCCGGCACTCGAGTAGAAGTAACAGAGCGAATTTTCAGAGGAGTCGAAACAGGAATCAAAAAAATCATACCGGCTGATGAAATCGTCGTCATGACTGACAATATCGGCATGCCTGTAAGCGCGGTCAACTATGCCTTTTCGGATTCGCAGACCATCAGTGAAGCAGATGGAGAAATTTTGCTTACCCTCAAAGAAGAACGGTCTCACCCGACAGAATACTATCAGCGCAAAATAAGAGAGATGCTCACTCGCGATTTTCCGCAGTGCGACTACTATTTTCAACCGGCAGACATCATCACGCAAATATTGAACGCCGGACTGCCGGCTCCCATAGATGTAAAAATAGTCGGCTTCAATAAAGAGCAAAACTTTGAGCTGGCCAAAAAGCTGAAACGAAAGATCGAGAACGTGGAAGGCGCGGTAGACGTCTGCTTGCACCAGGTCATGAATGCGCCCAAATTCTTCTTTGAAGTAGACAGAACGCGCGCCAATCAGCTCGGCATTAATCAGAAGGACATATCCAACTCGCTTCTCGTTTCGCTCAGTTCGAGTTTCCAGGTGGCTCCCAATTTCTGGCTCAACCGCAACAATGGAGTCCAGTACAATCTGGCTGCCCAGACACCTCAATATCGAATTTCTTCGATCGGCGACTTATTCAACACACCGGTTGCAACCAGTGATTCGAATTACGGCAGAGATACTGCCCAGCTTCTTTCCAATGTCGCCAAACCAGTACGGCAGTACACACCGGCAGTTGTGAATCACTACAATGTTGCACCAGTATTCGATGTTTATGCAGCTTGCCAGGGAAAAGACCTCGGTTCTGTTTCAAATGACATTCAAAAAATCGTCGACAGCTTTCAAAAGGATCTGCCCCGCGGCACTCGCGTTGTAGTGGCAGGACAAGTGCTCAGCATGAAGCTGGCTTTCTACTGGTTGTTGATTGGACTGGCGGGTGCACTGCTTCTGGTGTACTTCTTGCTGGTTGTAAATTATCAATCGTGGACAGATCCACTGATCATTCTTATGGCGATTCCAGGTGCCCTTTCCGGAATTCTCTGGAGTCTTTATGTGACACAGACAAATTTCAGCGTGCCTGCTCTTATGGGGACGATTATGACAATTGGTGTTGCATCGGCGAACAGTATTCTCATGGTCACTTTCTGCAATGAGCAGCTAAGAGAGGGCAAGACTGCGAAGGAAGCTGCTCATACGGCGGGACATCAGCGCTTCAGACCCGTCAGCATGACCGCGCTGGCCATGATCATCGGCATGATTCCGATGGCTTCCAGCGCCGGGCAGAACGCGCCCATCGGTCGAGCCGTCATCGGCGGACTGTCAATCGCCACTTTCTCCACCCTGTTTTTCGTACCTCTGATTTTTTCTCACCTGAGACAAAACAGCAAACTAAATTGGCCGCCGAAAAATCCCGAGCAAACAACGGAAAGTTAGATGAATCAATTTACAGTAAGAAGAAAAATCTTCCGCAGAGATGCATCCGGCAAGGCAAATTTTGTCATCATCCTCGTGATTGTCGCTGCTATATTCGCGACGCTCTTCCTGATTGGCTTTTTACCAAGACTGTCCAACAAGAAAGACCTTGAGCAAACCCATGCTGTGACAGTAGGTTCAGTCCCGGTTGTCCAAACAGTGATTGCAAAGCGAGCGCCTCTTAAAGAGGAGGGTAATTTACCCGGCAATATCAGCGCCATTCAGTATGTAACCATCAATGCACGCGTGGACGGTTATTTGAAAAGCAGGCTGGTGGACATCGGCGACTGGGTCAAACAGGGTCAATTGCTGGCTGAAATCGACACACCGACAATCGACCAGGAACTTAATCAAGCCAAAGCTGACCTGGCTGAAAGCGAAGCGCAACTTGCCAGCGCACAAGCAAAACTAAAAGAAGCGGTGGCGCAAGACGTGGCGGCAAAGGCTACTATTCAGCGTTCTCAAGCTAATGAGGAATTCACCCGCATAACTTCCGACCGCTGGATAGCAATGGCGACCAAGGGCGCTGTCAGCTTGCAGAGCCGCGACGAGCGCGTGCGTCAATACAAAGATGCAGTCGCCAGCTTACAAGTCTCCATTGCGCAAGAAAAGGCCAGCCAGGCGGCCGTGAAATCTGCCGAAGCAGAAGTAGCTGTAGCCCGATCGCTTGTGGCGGCACGCAGTGCCAGTGTTGCCAGAATTACTGCGCAACAGAATTTCAAAAGAGTGGTGGCACCTTTCGACGGCGTCATCACATTGAGAAAAGTCGATCCGGGCGCCCTTATCAGTGCGGGAAGTTCAATGCCCACGTTGGAACTTTTCCAGCTGGCAAAAATCGACAAGCTGAGAATATACGTGAATGTGCCCCAGACATTTGCACGCTTTCTCTGCAACGGTCAGAAGGCGGAGGTATTCGTACCGGAAATGCCGGACAAAATTTTTGAAGGAACGGTCACTAATATTGCCGGCGCTCTTGATCCTTCGACAAGGACCAGACAGACTGAGGTTCGCATCGATAACAAGACTCACGAATTGCTGCCGGGCATGTACGCACAGGTGCGCGTGACAATTAAACGTGATGAAGAGTGGATCACTGTTCCCGGTACTGCTCTCGTCCCGAAAGCCGACGGCACCTATGTGGTAGTCGTCAAAGACAACCTGGCTCACTTCAATAAAATAGAAATCGGCAGAGACTTTGGCGATTCGGTAGAAATTAAAAGAGGTTTGTCTGGCGGTGAGTGCGTCGTTATCAGCCCACCTGTAGACTTGATTGACGGAGAAAAAGTAGAATCTAAGCCGTCAGCAGACTAAGCAGTCTCATCACTCGAAGGTTCAGATTCTTTCGATGCACCAGGCTTTTCGAATTTGTAGCCGACCCTGTGAAGGGTCTTAATCAGAGATTCTTCACCATCGGCATCGATCTTGCTTCTCAATTTTGTTATGTGCACCCGCACCGTATCCGGTGAGGCTTCTGAATAATTCGACCAGACCTTATCTAGTATGGTGTCAGCGCTGAAAACTTTGCCCGGATTTCTCATGAAAAATTCGAGAAGGGCGTACTCACGAGGCATCAAACTGAGTTGTTTGTCGCCTTTGGTGACCACATGGCTGACAGAGTCCAGTTCGAGATCTCCGATTTTAATGACGTTGGTTTTGATTTCACGCGAGCGGCGCATCAAAGCGCGCAATCGGGCAGATAACTCACGCATATGAAAAGGCTTCGTCACATAATCATCGGCGCCGGAATCCAGTCCCTCTTCTTTATTGGCAATCTCTTTCTTACCGGTAAGCATGAGGACGACACCAGCTCCACCATTGGCGCGATACTCCTTGCAGACCTCCAATCCGGTCATACCAGGAACCTGCCAATCAAGAATAAGGACGTCGTACTCCGTTGATTTCAGTCTCTCCATAGCGGCAGGACCACTGGCTACATGATCGACCGCATAGCTCTCACCAGTCAGCCAGTCATCGATCACTCTTGCCAACCGGACATCATCTTCAACAATTAGTACTTTCGGCATCTTGAAAAGGCATGGAAAACGATAGGTGGCAACGGTGTTTTACATTTTACCTTGCAGAACGGACCGATTATCAGCCGACCAATATTTTTCTAGTCGGTCTCACTGATAGACATACGAGCAGCCAGGATCTAAAGTAGTTGAAGGGTCACCCGGACAGAATCAAGAAATAACGAGTCTTGATGCGGCTGAATTTAAAACAAAAAGGACTGATCATTGTTGCTATTCCCCTGATTTTCGAGGGGCTCTTTGTTTTGACCTTGTATCTAATGCTTGAAGATGCAGAGAACAAAGTCGAAAAGGAAACAAAGTCGCGCATCGTCCTGCAAGACGTTAACAACATATCCAGAAGCATTATGGATTCAGCGAGCAATCTGGTTACGTGGAATTTCACTCATCGCCGAGACGAGCTGCAAAAGTTCGACAATACCATGCTTGGTATCGCGGACAGCATCGACAATCTCAAAGCGATGAGCGAGGATGATCCGGTACGCAGAGCGCACGCAAAGAAGCTGGAATACCATGGCAAAGCGACCATGAAAAATTTGATGTCACACAGAGAGAAAATGGTGGGCGATTCCAGCAGAGTTTATACTCCCAATTTTCAGCAGTTCAGGCGGGATTTTAGCGCCGACTTCGATCCGTTTCTCAAAGAAGCGCAAATTTTAGCCAATGAAGAAGAGCAAGTACAGAAGCAAGTTCCACAAGCAGTGGAAGAAAGAAAGACAAGATTGCGCCTGTTACTTCTAGCGGGATTTGCAATGAATGTGATTGCTGCTATAGCAGTTGCGCTGTATTTCAATCGTGACATATCATCCCGGCTGATGGTTCTAATAGAAAATTCCAGACGAATGGCAATCGGCAAAGAATTATTGAAGGGCATCGGCGGCAAAGACGAAGTCGCTCAACTCGACAGAACTTTCCATGAAATGGCCAATTCATTGAGACAAGCGGAAGCAACCAAGCGTGAATTTGTCCAGATGATAAGCCACGACCTGCGCACCCCACTGACTGCAATTCTGGGAACATTCGAGCTCTTGAGCAGCGGCGCCTACGGAAAACTTTCCGACCGCGGGCAATCAAGGGTAGTGGATGCGGAAAGAGAATCCGAGCGACTGATCGGTATGATCAACGAGCTTCTTGATATAGACAAACTGGAATCCGGCAATATGCAGTTGCTCTGCTCAGATGTTGAATTACAGCCAATTCTTCGTCGTGCCAAAGATGCGGTCAGTGTTATTGCAGACAAAAGAAAACTTAGACTCGACGTAACGCAGGATAATCACAATTTGCACGTGGATGAAGACCGCGTAGTTCAAGTGCTTATCAATTTGCTGGGCAACGCCGTAAAATATTCTCCTGAAGGGGGCGAGATAAAGGTCTGCGCCTCTGTCGATAAGCAGTTTGTTCGAATCGACGTGATTGATCAAGGACCGGGCATTCCAAAGAAAGATAAGAAGCTTATATTCGAGAGATTCAGACAGATTGAAGGCGAGGAGTATAAGCGCTCAGGCAGCAGCGGACTGGGACTGGCAATCTGCAAAGCGCTGGTGGAAGGTCATGGCGGCATGATCGCTGTCGACAGCGAAATCGGCAAGGGCAGCCGATTCTGGTTTACGCTGCCTCTTGCAAAATCAGCACACCAATCGGAAATAAAAGAAGCGAATGAATAAGGTATTATCGCTTCGTCAAAAAGGGCTCATCGTAGTCGCCTCTTTTCTCGCTTTTGAAATGCTCCTTCTTGGGGCGTTGAGCTGGCTTCTCAATGATGCCGAGCAGCAGATCGCCAGGCACCAGAAAGCTCAAGCTGTAATTGCCAGTTTGCAACGTCTGTCTACTCTGAGAGAACGCGCGAATTCAGGCTTGCTTATCCAGATGCAATTTTTCAAAGATCGGCCTGACTCACCGCGATTTCGCGAGACGTTTCAAAAGCATCTGGATGCTATTCCGATTCAACTGAAGAAAATAAAAGAACTTCTGAAAGACGATAAGAGCAGTTCGATGAAACTGGCGGAATTGGATCGAGTAATGAGCCTGGGTGTGGCTTTGATCGAAAAGGAGAGAATGTATTATCTCTCCAATAACCCATTCGAAGAAAGAATGACCACTGCGCGCTTATCGGGCGTGATGTTTCAAGCGTCTCGGTGGACTGAAGATCTTCTTGAAGATTACGAAAAAATCGAAAGAGAATCCAGCCCGCTGGAGAAAGAAGCGCGCAGGCGGCTTGCGGAAGCTATATGGATAATCGCCGCATTCAACGTAATTATCGCGGTAGCTCTTGGACAGATGTTTATCAAAGGTATTACCAGTCGACTTTCAGTGATCACGCAAAACAGCAATAATCTGGCTGCCGGCAACGCTCTCAATCAACCAATGCAAGGCGGGGATGAGATAGTAGAGCTCGATCACGTCTTTCATAATATGGCTAAGAGACTGGCTGATTCGGCAAGAATGAAACAGGAATTCGTGCAGATGATAAGCCATGATTTGCGCACTCCGCTGACGTCCATTCTTGGTACTTTTGAGCTCATAGGAAATGGGGCATACGGAAAACTCAGCGACCGCGGACAGACGCGCGTAGCCGATGCAGAAAAAGAATCACAGCGCCTCATTGCCATGATAAACGAGCTTCTCGATATCGAGAGGCTGGAGTCGGGAAATTTGCAGTTGTTGCAAGAGAATACCGAATTGCAGCCCGTACTGCAGCGCTCTGGCGAAGCTGTTTCTGTGCTTGCAGCGCCACGAGGGATCAAATTGGAGATATCCCAGTCGAATCCGCTCGTCAGTATCGACGCCGACAGAATTGTTCAGGTATTGATCAACTTGCTCGGCAATGCCGTTAAATATTCACCGGACAACGGCACTATCAAAGTCAGCGCCATAGAAGAGAATGATTTCGTCAGAATTGAGGTCATCGACCAGGGACCCGGCATACCCAAAGAAGATCAAAAAATGATCTTCGAGCGCTTCCGGCAAATTGAATCCAAAGAATACAGGCGCTCTGGAAGCAGCGGATTGGGACTGGCTATTTGTGCGGCTCTAGTGGAAAGTCACGGCGGCAAAATAGGCGTTGAAAGTGAAATCGAAAAAGGCAGCCGCTTCTGGTTTACCTTGCCCAAAGCTACTCTGCAATCGGATAACCAATAGTTTTAAACTCTTCCTTGATATCGGCAATTTTTTTGTGCGAATCAAGTTTTTTGAGCAATTCCGCCGTCATCGGTTCTTGTCTGAAGACCTTTTCCACATCGGCAACCGAAACCTTGCGATTCTTCGCTTTCTGCAACCAGTTGGCGTATATTCTGGCATCGATGTTCAGCGGAGAAAGTAAATCATCCGATCCGTCGTGGGATTTCCAGCGGTTGGGTTTGCGATTAGGCCAGTTAATCGGGCCTATATGCCAGGCATTATCATCAACTTTTCTCCAGATGATGAAAGTAGCGTTATCGGCGTTGAAATTGGGCTCTTTAAGAAATCCCTTAAGCTCATGAGGAAAGCCCTTCAACAAACCGGGATAGAGCCTTTTGCCCTCTTGCTCTTCAAGATCGAAGGGAGTGACTACAGGGTTCATGACAGACTCTTCGTCATGCCCTTTGATTACGCAACCACCGGGCGAGAACCAAACAACCAGCGAATCATTACCTTCCCAATCGAGCTCCAGGACCTTTTCACCATCTCGATCTTGCCAGTGCTCGGTAAACCTGACGTCGGCGTCGCGATCGTTGTGGAATTTATCTTGATAGATACAGTCCAGCGCCGCTAGAGAGCGAGAGATATTGATCAATTGTTCTATGGAGGGAAGTCGCTCCAGCTTTTGCGTATTGGGTGGATTTTTGACAAGATTCCCAAAGGCAAGCCGCCCGTCTTCGGTTTCAGGGTCATTCAGATAGGAGCACCCTACAACCGCTGTCAACGCCGCCAGGACACCAAGTTTAAAAATTATGTGACTTTTCATGGCACAAGAAGAGCAAGAGCAGCTTTAGTGCATCATCGCACAATTTAGAGGACTCGTGTCAGCACGAGCTGACTTGCTCTATTGTCGCGCCGGGTATTTGAGATTTTTGCTTTCTACAAAACCAACGCCGGCGTTTTTCAGATCCTGAATGGCGGTCTTGACTCTTAAGCCGACCTTGTCGATGCCTCGGCAAGCATCCTCGATCAAGGTCACTTCAAAACCGAGTTTCAAGCCATCAAGAGCAGTTTCCTTCACGCAATAATTCGTAGCCAGTCCAGCCACAAAAATATGCTCGATTCCATTTTCCTTCAAGTATTCATCCATATCAGTGGCCTTGCCTCCTTCACAATCAAAAAAGCCGCTGAAACAATCTACATCCGGATCCGTTCCCTTCTTGAAAATGCGATTGAATTTTTCGATGTTCAAATTGTCGAGAAACTGTGAGCCTCGAGTGTTCTCAATACAGTGCATTGGAAATAAAGGCTGCTCATAACTACCCAATGGTAATGTGTCGCCGATTTTCTTGTCCGCATGATTGATGGCAAAACTGACATGATCGGCAGGATGCCAATCCTGGGTCGCCACGACGACAGGAAAGAGCTCCATAAGCTCATTCAGCACAGGCACAATCTCTTCGGCTCTTGCAACCGGCAATTCGCCGCTACTGCCAAATCCTTTTTGCGCGTCCACAATAATCAGTGCCGCTTTTTCGAGGGTGGCCGGCAAGGACGGAGCAGCTGCAGGAATTGTTTGGGCCGATGGTTTTGCCTTTATGGTCAGATCGTGTTTGACAAAACCTCTATCTTCTTTTGAAGGCGTATTTCCATGTGTTTTTCTCTGCCTGCCCTGGGCGTCTCTGCGAGCCTGCAGAAGCTCCCTCTCTTTCAAGATCAACTCTGTCTTCATCTCATGAAGGCCAATTTCCAAACCCACCGGATACTGGTGCGGATTGAGAATGCGCTTGTAAGTTGGATGGAAATCTTCCAGTTGAGAAGCGACGTATGATTTTGTCTTCTGCAAAGCAGGAATCTTGTAAACCTGGCGCCCCTTCTCGAAAATCGGGACCAATAAGTCGCTGAACTTGCATCCGGCAACAATACGCTTTCTGCGTGTCATATCGAGGGGATCGACGATTATGCTCTCACCTTGAATATTGTCTTCGACATTGAAAATCATATCGGCAATATAACCATCGTCATCTCTAAATCTACGCACCTGCTGAATGCCCGGATTAGAAACCTTGATTGCTTGTTCGGATAATTTGACCTTGTAATCCCACTGTTCGCGTGACTCTCTGACGGCAGATAGCTTGTAAACGCCACCTAAAGCTGGTTGATCATAAGATGTGACAAGTTTGGTGCCGACGCCCCAAACGCTGATTTTCGCATCCTGGACATTCAGGCTGTTGATGATGTGTTCGTCCAGGTCATTGCTGGCCACTATCGCCGCATCATTAAATCCGGCCTCGTCCAGCATTCTTCTGGCTTCGATGCTCAAATATGCCAGGTCACCGGAGTCCAGCCTGATACCGAGAAACTGATGCCCGTTTTTCCTGAGCCATTTCGCCACTTCAATAGCATTGGTTACACCGTCAATGGTGTCATAAGTATCAACCAGAAAAACACAGTTGTTGGGCATTGCTTGCGCGTATGCCATAAATGCTTCCAGCTCGCTTTCGAATGACATGATCCAACTGTGCGCGTGCGTACCGCTCACCGGAATGCCGTATAGCTTTCCGGCCAGCACGTTGGATGTCGCATCGCATCCGCCGATATGGGCAGCCAGGCTGGCAGTCAGTCCACCGTCTATGCCCTGAGCGCGGCGTAATCCGAACTCGAGAATACTTCTTTCACCAGCCGATTCTCTAATGCGAGATGCTTTCGTCGCTATGAGAGTCTGAAAATTGAATATGGTCAGAAGGGCCGTCTCTAAAAGCTGGCACTGAATAATCGGTCCTGAAACCCTAACCATAGGCTCATGAGCAAAAACAATCGTGCCGTCCGGTACGGAATGAATATCGACATCGAGTCTGAGATTGCTCAAATAATCAAGAAATGCTTCTTCGAAAAGAGGCTTATCATCGTGCCCTTTGAGAGTGGACAAATATTCTCTATCGCTGTCATCGAAGCGGAAATTGTTGATGAAATCGACCATAGTCGCAAGTCCGCAAGCCACAGCATAGCCGCCGTTGAATGGATTTTTTCGAAAAGAGAGATGATAAACGGCTTCTTTCTTATGCGATCCTGTCTTCCAATGACCATAGGCCATAGTCAGCTGATAGAGATCAGTTAGTAAGCTGAGCGACTCTCTGTACAATCTGTAGAGCACCAATGAAAAACCTCTATTTTTTGCCCTTCTTCTTGGATTTAGCTTTCGACTTTGCAGGATCTGCAGATTTTAGTTTTACAGATTCGGACAATTGACCATCAGGATCGTTAAAATCCGCATTGAAGTCAATTTTTTCCGCTTCGGATAACTTCTCTTCTCCACTGTTCTGCCTAGGTGGACTGGGCGGCTTTATCACAGCCAGGATAGTTGGAATATAGAGGCCGAAACATACAAGAGTCAGAAAGCCGATTGAGCCATTAGGATCGGCATTTTTCGGCCAGACTGTTCTTAAAACGAACCACAATGGCGGTATGGGTAAAAGCCAGAAAAGAAGCCAGACAGCCAGCGGCAATTTGGCAAATCTCTCGGGCAATTGAAATTTTGCTTTCGTAGCAATTAATTCGACCAGAAGTTTGCATGCCACCACACACAGGGTTGCCAGTGCGCACAGACTGCTGTCTAATCCGCGCAAACTGCCGACGAATGCTGCAAAAGCAGCGCCGACCAAAATGAACAGACCAAAGCGACCCAGATAAGACGGCGGATCTTTGATTTTGCGTCCTTTGTATCGATCTTGATATGACATTCTATTTTGCGGTTCCACCCTTAAGCATCGCTTCTATTTTCGCGGCTTCCGGACCACGATTAGCGAGCTTGAGGAAGATCATATAGTTGCGCAGCACAGTCGCCTCAATCGGTGATTTAGATCCGCCATCCAACAAGGCCACGGATTTCTTGAACAGCGCATCGGCATCGGGGATTTTGCCCGACTGGACCGTACGCATTGCTTTTATCGAATAGGCTTGCGCGAGATTTTGTTTTACTACTTTCATATTCGGGTCTATTTTGTGAGCCTTCTCGAGTCGCTGCAAACCGAGATCCAAATTTCCCGCATTAAGAGCGCTTGCTCCCTCATTGTTAAGAGTCATAGGGTCGGACGAGTCGGAGGCGATATTGGCGGTATCGGCCTTCTGAATTGCTACTGCATCAGAATAGAGATATTTCAAAGTATTCTTGTCGCGCTCAGACAGGCCTCTGTCTATCGAAGCCAGAGGCATCGAGCTATACATCACGTCATTGTGCTGGCTGCTATGCCCCATGAGACCGAGAGCGTGTCCAATTTCATGCAAGCAAATCCAACGCATCAACCCTTCCGACATCGGCTGTGCAGGAGAAGGATCAAGAGTCAAAACGACAATTGTCGATTTGACGATACCTTTGGGACCGGGATAAACCTTCGCTTCTCCACCTTCAGCTGGATTGGAGACGGCTTTTATATCATTCGAGAAAGCAAATGAGATGTCGTTTTTATCCTTGTCCTGGACATAGACAAAACTTACCTTTCCGCCGGAAGACTCCGCCCATTCTTGAAAGGCTGATTTGACGCCCTCCATGTAACCTGGCTTGTAGCCGACAACGCCCTGGGTGGGAGCCAGATAGACCTTCAGAGGCATATGGTCGGGCGTCCATTTCGTGACTGAGCCGGACAGCCCGATTGAGCTGAAGTAATTATCCGGCGCTGCGCCCGAGCCGTCCGGATGTTTGGCCTGCAGCTTTGACTCACTCTCGAGCATTGCCAGCAAGCCTTTGATTTTATTGATGTGCTCGCTCGTGGGATGGCGCTGCTGGAAGTCCTTAAAGACCCGAATGGCGTCCTGGGTTCGTCCGACCGATTGATAGAGACTTCCCAGGGTCATTTGCGCGGCCGACAAATCCGGATTTAAAGCGACAGCCTTCTCTACATGAACGATAGCCTCATCTGTTCGCCCCATCTTGGCCAGCGCCATACCCAAATTGCTTTGCACTTCAGGAAGTTCGGGCGCCAGGCGCTCTGCCTCAGTCAGCATTTCCAGAGCCTTTTCGGGCTTATCAGTGCCGACAAGCAAATTGCGTGCGTTATTGGAGAGGATCATAGCCTTGCCGACATTCTCCGACACCGGCTTTCCATTGACAACATACTGCTGAGTCGGCTGCCCCAAAACCGGAACTGTCTGTCCAAAACTCTGCTGCCAGAGGAGTATTGCCGAAATTGCCAGTATTTGGCGGTTGGTCAAGATTCGAGACATTCGCAACCTTTCAGATCGATATATATAGACTAGATTCCATTTAGAACCTAATTCTCTCATTACCACGCAAAAGTTAAGCCAATGCACGCTTTTACGAAGGTCTGAAAGGTTCAGATTAAATCAGGCACATCAACTCGCCAAGCTGGGCAGTTATACTGATTTCCGCCTCTTGCAAACCGCCTTGAGGGGGCATAGCGGCAGTTTCACCATGTCTTTTGAGCTGATCCAGGTCATATCGATATTCTCTCTCTACGCGGGGGCGATATTCATGGCCGTGGCTTGCGGACCTTTATTCAAGGTCGACGAGGCCGAAAGCGGGGAAAGAAACCGCACCCTGGACGGAATGCGGGCGCTTGCCGCCGTCGGTGTCGCCGCCAGTCATATCAATCAGTACGTTTGCGCTTATGCCGGAACCTCTGGAGTTCCACACATCGGCAATCACGTCGGCATTATCGGCGTGCAAATGTTTTTCGCTCTCACCGCTTACTTGTTCACGGACAGAGTATTGAGGGCAAAGATCGAACCTGTGCCCTTCCTTCTGGGAAGAATAAGAAGAATTATTCCGCTCTACACATTTGCGGTGTTTGCAGCAATTTTAATTGCGGCATTTTATACCTCGGGCATTCAAGCTAATTTCGCACAAACAGCAAAAGAAACTTTCAAGATTTACACATATGGTTTTTGGGTGCATCATGCGATCAGCTTCAAAGGTTTCAACATGCTCCGACTGCTCTGCGTGGCATGGACGCTCAGCTATGAATGGGCGTTTTACCTGTTGCTGATTCCAGCTGCAAAAATCTGGAACAAATCACGTATCGCTACAGGCGTGCTCATGCTGGCAGCACTGGCTCTTATTTTTCTTCAATTTGCAAACAAATCGGAGCAGGTGATTTGGCCTTTCTTTCTGCCGGGCGTTCTTGCTGCAGTTTTCAGTTTCTACTTGCCAAAACCGCCGGATACGGTGCGTAAACTTCTTCCCATCGCCAGCCTGACCTTTCTCTATCTCATGCTCACGACAGAAGGGTATTGGACAGCAGTCAAGCTCATGTGTTCAACCGGCTTGTTTCTGTCAGTCTTCTACGGCCGTGCACCGCTTCTCAGCTGGAAACCTTTGCAAACTCTGGCAACCATCAGCTTCAGCATCTACTTGCTGCAATATCTTCTTATCTGTCCGGTATCTTTGTACATAAACCACAATCCGGCTATTTTCTCGAACTCCGTATCCAAGGTGGCATCAATTTTTTGCGTCATGCTGGCGCTGATACCGCTGTCCTTTTGTACTTACGTTCTGATTGAAAGGCCGTTTATGACTCGTCGAAAGCAGCGAGCCGTTGTTTCGAACGCCGCCACGGGCGAGGTCGAGACAGAAAGAGAATTGGTTTCTTCCGTTCGCTGAATTACGGACATGGTGTCACGTGTGGTGCCTTAGCCTGCCGGCAAGTGCAATTTTCGCCACGCCCGCTTGGCAACAATCCCGAGCTTATCAGTTGCGAGAGAGCCAGACGCCGTCTCAATTACAGCGCAGCTGGGCGAATATACGAATTAATCTGCCAAGTCGATTAATTTCGATCTTTGAATATTTTGTTAAGGCGAATAGAAGTTATACTTCACTCATCCTCTTTAAATAGAACTGCCTGGTCGTGAGCGCGGAAAAGACTCCTCGAGGGATTCGCTGATGACAGTTGCCTTTGCGCCTGTAAAATCGATTCAATCAACCAGAACCAGTCATAAAGCTGGTTTTCCATCAATAGGAATCGCAGGCAGCGGACCGGCCCTTCTGACGATGGCCTGTTATTTGAGTGGTAGAGGTTATCCAGTTCAAGTATTCGATCGCACCAATAACATTCCGGGACCTGCCTCATCTGTGAAAGCGGAAGGCGCCATATCAGGGCAGTACGACCAGCAAACTTTCAATGTCAGAGCAGAGGACGTTCTCTCCAAGTGCGCTCATTTGATTATTGTGGCACCCCCCTCCACCTACAAAGAACTGGTCTGGTCGATAAGTCCCTGGTTGCGCGCAAAACACACAGTACTGCTCTATGGTGGCGGAATTGGTGCCAGCCTCGATTTCGAAAAACGCCTTCTGTCCAACGGGGTGGCGGGTGTAAAAGTAGTAGAGATGGACCCACTCTTTCATGCCGAAAAACAAAACAGCGCCACGATAAAAGTGCATGCAATGAGGCAGTGGGGTCAGTTTGCATCAACAAGTCAGTCCACGACCTTTGATTGTGATTCGACAGTAAAACGTTTGTTTCCCAAGGTTGAACCTGCAGCAAATCTTCTCAGTCGCGGACTCTGTGATTACCAGGCCATTGTCTATCCGGTAATCGAAGCATTCGGAGCCGATGCAGAAATCAGCGCTGCACTGATGGAGCTTATCAATTCGACGACAGACACCGCCGAGAAAAGCAGATCTATCTTCGATCATTTAGAGACTGAACTGAATTCAATCGCTGAAGCTTATGCGACGGCAAGAATTTCGACAACAGTCAATATCCGCAGAATGTACGGAGCAATTGCCGCATCCCCCGAGCAAGCCATCGCGATGGTGCCGAAATACGGTCAGACCGCTCCCTGGCAAGATATGACCCGCACTCTTGGCGAGATTGTAAGCTCCGTGTATGTACCGCTTTACGAGCTTGCTCGTTTAGCGAATCTCAGAACGCCCGCCATCGATTCTGTTATAAATATGTCCGCCGTCATGTGCGGCGTTGATTTCCTGACTCACGGTCGGACCCTCAACCGCCTTGGCTTGCAAGGTCTGAGCCAACGAGAGATTGTAAGAAAGTTGAATGGTTAGTACGCCTCGCCCGGATTCGCGTCTGTCGGGCACTATTTGGGTAATGGGAGCGCTGCTGGCAGCCTCCATAGAGCCAATCATTGTCAAGTTTGGTTTTCGCGGTCATTTGAGTCCGTGGCATCTTTTCACGCTTAAAAGCGTGTTTGCGGCGTTACTTTGCACGACGGTTTGCCTGCTCTTCAAGTTCAAATTAGCCAATAAAGAACAACTGAAGAAATTGATCGTGTCGAGCCTGCTTCTGATCGGCACCAATCTCTTTACCATGTTCGCGCTCTATTACATATCTGCAGTAACAGTAATAACAGTCGTAACAACGACACCAGCTCTGGTGGCAGTACTCAACCAGAGGCTGGGACGGGATCAACTAGATAAGCTCTTCTGGCCTGGTTTTTGGCTGTCCTTTCTGGGTGTTCTTCTGAGCATAGAATTGTCTCAATTCATGGTGCAGCCGCTCGGTCTTGTTCTCATGTTCGGCGCGGTAATAACTTCATCTTTTTACAGAGTGCAAATGGAGCGTCTCACAGACGAAATATCACCGGCGGTTGCATCAGCCTGCACAATGGCTGTGGGTGCGGTTTTCTCTTTGATCTTCATTCTGCCATTCAATTTCGATATGCCTGCCAACGCATGGTTCTTCGGTATCTGGATCGGTATTGCCGCCGGACTGGCAAATATCGCCTTTCTTTACGCGATTAATACAGTCGGTGCTACGAGGATCTCAGTGATCACGATGCTGCAGAGGCCGCTTTTAATCATAGCGGCGGCACTACTTTTGAAAGAGCCGGTGTCAGGACCTCAGATAATTGGCATCGTTCTTGTCATTGCAGGCACTCAAATGGCACGCGTGACACGCGTAAAGCCTGCAGAATCAATAGCTGCGACCGAAGTACAGCAAGCGTCCTGAATTACCAGTCGACACGATGCGGACCGCCGCCTGCATCAGGCAGAGGCAAAGCCTTCTGATTTCCGGCTCGAAAGTCCGGCTCTCTAAGCTTCCTGACGATCGAACTGGGCTTCTATCAAGCGTTTGTAGACGCCATTGTGCTCGATCAAGTTGTCGTGATTGCCCGACTCGACAATACTGCCCTCCTGGAGCACGAGAATACGGTCTGCATGCCGCACGGTTGAGAGCCTGTGTGCGATTACGATTACGGTGCGTCCTTTCATCAAGGCATTAAGAGCTTCTTGAACCATTTTTTCCGACTCATTGTCCAATGAGCTGGTTGCCTCATCCAGTATAAGAATCGGCGCGTTTTTAAGAAATGCGCGTGCAATGGCAAGACGTTGTTGCTGGCCGCCTGAGAGCCTCACCCCTCGCTCACCGATCTGTGTATCGTATCCTTCTTTTAGATCGCAAATAAAGTCGTGAGCATATGCCGCTTTTGCAGCTTGCTCGATTTCCTCTTTAGTCGCATCCAATCTACCCAATCGGATATTCTCCTCGATACTTGTATTGAAGAGAAAATTGTCCTGGGTGACTACAGCGATTCTAGAACGTAGAGAGTCGAGCTTGTATTGATTGACGTTGATACCATCAATAGTGATAGCACCCGATGTGATGTCATAGAACCTGGGCACCAGATTAGCCAATGTCGATTTGCCAGAGCCTGATAGACCAACAAGCGCAATCAACTGACCGGCTGGAATTTCGAAATCTATATTGCGAAGCACTTCCTGATTGGTGCCGGGATACTGGAAACAAACTTTTTCGAAACAAATCTGGTGAGGCACTCCATGCAAATCTTTTGCATCCGGAGCTTCGACCAGGTCGGGTGCTCTATCCAGAACTTCAAAGATTCGCGTAGCGGCAGCCAGCGCCGGTTGAATCACTCCATTGATGCGGCCGATGTTCTTGATAGGAGAATACAGAAGCAGAAGAGCTATCACGAATGATGTTAGCGAACCCAGCGTCATATGCTTGTTCACCACCTGATACCCTGCGATCCACATAACAGCGGCAATGCCGGCAGCACCGATAAAAGCCAGAATCGGCGAGAGCAAAGCTTCATGACGAGCAGCTTTTGTTGTGTTGTAGAAAAAACTTTGATTGGTGTCGATAAATTTCTTTGTCTGGAAGTGTTCCAAGTTGAAAGACTGGACGATTTTCGCGCCTTGAATAGACTCACTCAATACCGAAACAAGATCTCCAATCGCTTCCTGGCTCTTTCTTGATGATTTGCGAATTTTTCTTCCCAGAATTCCAACCGGCAATACGATACAAGAAAGAATGCTGAGAGCGACAATGGCCAGCCACCAGCTCTGCAAAAGAACCACTGCAGCCAGAGACAAAAGCGTAATCATTCTGCTGATCATCGACTGAAATGTCTGTGAAATGGCGTTTTCGATTACAGCCACATCGTTAATCATCCGTCCGATCAGGACACCCGAAGATTGCCCCTGAAAGTAGAGAAGCGGCTGCTTTTCCAGATGACGGAAAAGCTCGTTTCTCAAATCTCTAATCGCAGCTGCACCTACATATCTGATGCAATATGATTCGAGAAAGCGAAAAACGCCCTGAGAAGTGGCAATTATCAGTACCGCAACAGGGACGTAATAAATAAAGTGCTCGCGTCCTTCGACTACGATTTTTTGCAAACCCTGCCCGGCCAACCAGGCGATAGCGCCATCCATGGCTCCTGATGGAACGGCGGCAATCAGCCCGAGGACGAACATCACCCAGTAGGGCTTGATGTATTTGAGCATGCGCAGGTAAATCTGCGTCTGCGTAGGATCCTGAGCGGTAGCAGACTTCTCCAAGCCTGTTTTGTCAGTCTTGATCGTTTGGGTGTCAGCGCCTTGCGGCTTTGTCTGACCTTTTACGCTGTCCGGCACCCGATAATCTCCAATATTTCCAGAGCTGCATTCTTTGCAAAATCGCCCTGACCCAACTGATCGCGCAGAGTACGCAATTCTCCAGCCATCTCCTGCCTCAATGCAGGCACATCCATCAGATCGAGCGTATATTTTACGAGCTTCTCGGCTCGACAATCCAGTTGAATTAGTTCAGGCACAAGATCTCGACCAGCCAGAAGATTGGGCCAGCCCACGCGTTTCACTGTTTTAAAACAAAGTACAAGAAAGAAGCTGAGCCAATCGCCGCGATAGAAAATAATCATTGGAGTAGCGCAGAGAGTCGTTTCGAGCGTTGTCGTGCCCGACTTTGCCCAGACCAGGTCAGCGACCGGCAGAAGCCTGTAGTTTACTTCCGATGATACGAGATGCAGACCAGTCTCCGGTCCTGGTTTCAACTTCTCCTTTTCCAACTGTTCGGCGACCAGACCGGCAATTCTTTCGTTAGACTGGGCTAGAACAAACTGAATATCAGGTCTCAAGCGCTTCACCCAGCGCAGAGCTTGAGCGACCACCGGCATATGATCCGTGATCTCCTGTTTTCGACTGCCTGGAAATATGGCCACAAGTGGTTTTTCAGGATCAAGACCGAGTTCGGTCATGACGTCTTTTCGGGAATACTTCTGATCCCAGACCTCCGGCTTGACCATGAGAGGATGCCCTACAAAGCGCGCCGGAATGCCCTTACGCTCGTAAATAGCCTGCTCGAAGGGAAAAATGACCAACATTTTAGATACGTTTCGAGCCAATTCAATCAGTCGCCACGGCCTAGAACCCCAGACCTGAGGCGAAATAAAGTAAACGATCGGCAGTTTGGCAAAGCGATTGCGCACGGCTGATGAAAAACCAATATTGAATCCGCCAAAATCGACAAGCAGAGCGCATCCGGGCTTACGCTTATCAATCTCGTCCAGAATCACCTTGCGTATGTTGGCGAACATGGGAACTTTGTGAATCAGCCGGATAATTCCGACAGCTGCAAAATCCTGGCAATTGAAGAGCAGTTCTACACCTGCCTTCTCCATTTCCGGTCCGCCCACGCCAAAAACATGCAAATCCGGCTGCAATTCCTTCAAATGCCCGACCAATTTAGCTACATGCTTGTCGGCTGACATGTCACCGACAACGACGCAGATACACTTTTTTGCGCCCTCTTCTCTCGCGAGAGGGAGCGCATCGGCTGAGGCAGTCACCGCACTGTTCCGCAAGTGAGCGCCACCGACCCGGAAGCCAATTTGATGTGGCGAACGTCGGCAAGACCAGCATTGCGAAATAAGTCGCTTATCCCTTCAGGATCCGGATAATTGCGCTTTGACTCCGGCAAATAGGTATAAGCTTTACGGTCATTTTGAAGCACTTGCCCAATCAGGGGTACGATCTGGCTGAAATAGAAACCGAAGAGTGGCGGAAACAGTATTCCTTCTGGTTTGCCCAGATCAAGGTTGAGAACTTTACCACCCGGTCGCACGACTCTGGCCATCTCATCTATAGCCTTCTGGTAGTCGGTCACGTTGCGCAGACCGAAACTGACAATAGCTCCGTCGAAAAGACCCTTCTCAAAAGGCAGGCTGAGGGCGTCGCCCTTAATCCATTCTAATTGAACAGCCGACTTGTCTTTGCTTCTGTGCCGGGCCTCGCGGCTGCGAGCCACGTCGAGCATATTGCCGGAGAAGTCCAGCCCTGTGACCTTCCCACCTTTGAGCCGGCTGGCAATCAGAAGCGCCAGGTCGCCTGTGCCACAGCAAACATCGAGGTAATTGCCGCTGTCACCCGACAGGAGGGTCTTTACAGCTTTATCTTTCCAGAGCCGATGCATGCCCATGGAAATACAGTCATTAGCCAGATCGTAGCCCTGAGCAATACGATCGAACTGGCTCAGAACATATTGGGCTTTTTCTTCTTTAGCAGGGAGCCGAAAAGGCATGCTTACTTGACTATACCGAAACCGGAAAGAACACAAAGAACGAGGAAAAGGAGGAAAACGCCCCAAGTAAGCCGGTCGAGACCAGCCTCTGCGCCGCGGCGTCCGGTGAACATCGTGGCCGTGCCGCCGATGCCGCCCATACCTTCACCTTTGGGAGCATGAAGCAAAACGAGCAGAATCATTACCAGACCGAGCACTGCTTGTGCCACAAGAAGTACCGTGTACGCAACGCTCATTTGTATTTCTCCATCAAGTCCTATCGGCGCTCCCTTCAGCTGAGCCACAGAGGCAGGACTGGCAGGCAAACGCGAGACTGATTATATCACTGCCTATGATTAAGCCTGATTCAGACAAGCTTACCTTTACTTTTCACTGGTTGGCGGTGATGCAGGGACATCCACTCAACCTTGAGATACTGCGAGCCAAAGGGTTTTGATATCGCATATAGTATCACCCGCCGGTACGTTCTTTTTCTGTCTCCAATCGTAGACAAGAAGACTTTGTCTTAAAGTCGACGAATCCCCCCAAAAGGGTAATTAACACCTTTCGTTTTTTGGTATTACTAATATGGGGCGTGGCAAATAAATTCATCACGAGGCGAAATGTCCGGAAGTTCTGGTAATGGGCACCTTCGAGCATTTGTGGTCGGGGGAAATGACAAGGACCGCAATTCACTGCAAAAGGCTTTTGACGGCTCGAGCGCTGATTCGTATATGGCTCCACTTGACCAGGAGTGGGCGGAGTCGATAAATGATTTTCGCGTTGCTAACTGCCAGGTCCTCTTTGTAGGGCGGGAAATAACTGGCAACGATCCGGAGTCTATCGTAAAGAAGATGCTCCAGACGATACCTAATGCTCCGCTTGTCGTTTTCGGAGGGCCTGAAGATGAGGAGTACAGGCGCCGATTAATTGGATTCGGCGCAGTCGATTGCCTGGCCTCAGGCCGGCTGCACCCTGAATTCGTTATGCGCGCTTCACTTCGTGCTGCAGAAAAAACAAAAGTAGAGACGAAGCAAAACGTCAATCTCGTTCCCTATATCGGCAATATGCTCGTAACCATGAGCCTGGAAGGTGTCTTCGCCTATGACATGAATTTCCGTATAGCTCTCTGGAACCCAAAAATGGAACAGATATTCAATATATCTGCGATGGAAGCAGTGGGCAAAAGTGCTGTGGAAGTTTTGCCATTTCTGGAAGACATTGAAGAAGATGAGCTCTTTGTGGCTGTCCGGCAGGGCAGAACCGTAAAACCGCCGGAACGTCCATTTGTGCA
>CAZBOX010000061.1:0-16643 GCA_964493595.1 uncultured Candidatus Obscuribacterales bacterium
TGCCGTTAGAGCTTTCAGTCCTGAGCGTCTCAAGATTGCACAAGTTGATGCGATATAGACGTTATCTCGCTAACCCAGTTCTGACATCGGCAGTTGGAGAGAGCATGGGCAGTTCCTGGAAAACCCTGTAAATACTAAGGTTGCTGCGAGCCTCAATAACGGAGCGCCGCAAAGGTTGACGTTACTGATTCTTTTGCTTGATAATTAGATTGTGACTCGTGCACTTGGACTTGCCTGATTGATCTTCCCTATGTCTCAATGTGACTCTATGACTAAAGATGAGCCTGCCACCATTGGTGCTGTCAAATGGGTCATTGTTGAGACTGCGACTGGAAAAACCATCTCCAAGGGAGAGAAGTCGCTGCGTGTCTCTGACGTAACGATTTCGACAAAGAGTGATTTGTACGAGAAACAGATTGCGCTACCGGAGAAGTTTTACTTTTCCCTTTGTGATAACGCTACTAGAGACAAAGAACCTAATGATGGTTTTGGTTTGGCTGGCGGTCGTTATGGTGAGGAGGACTTTTCGTGGGACTGGTTCCAGGTTGATCGAACCGGGCATGCGACGAAGTTGCAGGAATCTGGTGAACTGTCGTTTGACACGAAGAAAACCCAAAATGGGGCAGAGATTCACAGGATGGAGTTTTTGACCGATGTGTCGATTCGTATCTCTCGAGTAACGGGCGAAAGTCCTCTAAAGCCGAGATGGAGAGTAAATATCCTGAAGGGATCATTTGTAAACTGGACTCCCTGACCTAGAGTTAAGGGCGACGTTACACATGAAAAGCAAGCGGCTGGGATTTTGATCGGAAGACGATTTGGAGAAGTCATGCAGGATTTTCACCTGCCGAACTTCCAAGCATTTAGCATTATGCGATCTTCGCCAGAGAATCTCCCATCAGTGAAGATAAGTCCAGCCTGAGCATCCAGATGCAGGTACCAGAAATTTCCTGGCTCAAACTGAGAACTTCACCGCTGCCGACGCGGGGCATTTCCTTAATCAATCGGGTGCCGTAAAACACTTGCACAGAGTCCTTGTACACCCTACATTCCGCAAGACCGCGACGAGACTGACGTGCTGTTACTTCTGCTCTCAGAGTGCTACGAACAACCTTCTGAACCCTGATCCGACCCTGCTCTCTGATGGAAAGCTCGAGGCTGCTCAGAATGGACTTCGTAGTTATCAGCTGACGTCTGCTCGAGGAGATACCTACAATATCGATTTTCATTTCGAGAACGACAGGTTGTTGAAGTATAAAGTGAGGAGTAACTATCCATTGCAAACGAGGCGAAAGTGGTTTTTCGTGAAGCGAGCCAGAGCCCAGCCCTCAGGTAGATAACCCAAGCTCGATTGGTGCTGGAGCAAGCATACATTGCTCTATTGAAGACCTTTGAAATTCGCAGTGACTTTATAGTTGCTATCACCATGAATATGTCTTTACCGATGAAAGCTATCAGGTCTCAATACGAAGGTTCGATTGCCGGTGGCAGTGCCCGTGAATTTCCATGACACCGTATCAAAGCTTCCGTTCAACTTTACCGGCTCGCTCGTATCCAAATCCAATTCAATATCTTTTCCGGTCCATTTACCGCTAACACTAACTTCCGTCGCAGGTCCAACGTCGCACCACCCGATGTGAAAAGACGCAGTGCCTCTGACATCGTTATCGACGCGCTGGAGTGCCAGAATCGGCGCTACTTTAGCATTTTTGTGCAAAATTGGCGGTTCACATTCCAACGACCAAAAACTTGTCGGCTTTAATCCGAACGGACCCTCACACAGAGCAGTTTTTAGTTCGAAGCCGCCCAACTGGCGCTCCCGTCCCAGTAATGGATCGCCTTGCTCATCATGTCCTCCTCGCAGCCCCTCCGTGCTCCTAGTCTCTGTGGTGCTGCAAGAGGCAAGACATAGACTCAATACGGCAAGAGCGACCAAAGCTTTTTTCATGAACAATCCTCCATCAAATTCCATCTTAGCCGGAATTTGGATGCTCGATTCCAAAAAAGAACAGTTATTCTATCGCCGACCGAATTGCATTTCTGCGACACACCAAATACGGTGCAGAATACCAATTCGGAATATGTTGAAATGATATATCAGGATAACAATCATCGAACAACCTTTGGACTAGCAGCGAGCCAGCAGGTTGCTATGACTGTATTTCAATTGTTACCCTTTGACTTCTGAGGGTGCCCAAAAGGGGCCCGGAGGAAAATCAAAAAGTCTCGAAAAGCTTAGCCGACAGCGGGATTTGAACCCGCGACCTACGGTTTACGAAACCGTTGCTCTACCCCTGAGCTACGTCGGCACAGGCTATTCATTATATATGTATGTCCGCCGAAGTAGAACTGGCGGGCGTCCGGTTTGTAACGCCCAATTAGCCTTGAAATTGGGATGGGCGGTGCGCCCGGAGCCTAAATATAAGTAGAGATTCGAGGCTCGGGCGTGTTTAGGGTTCTTGGCAACCGGGTATAAAGTTTGAGCATAATAAGGTTGGAATTTACCGCGAGCGAATGTAAGTGGTAACCGACCGCCTCTAATCCAGAAAGCTGGGGCCGGACCTGTGAAGGCTTGCTGATGGGACGAGGAAGCAGATGTAGCGTTAAGTCGTTGCGTCGAGCCCTTGTTTCAACTGCAAAAAGCAGTAAAGCGGATTGAGACTGTTGTATATGCAATTGATATTGCGTGTATCACTTTCTTGTCGCGCGTGTCCGAAGGATCTCTGAATCGCCTGATAACATCAGTGTTTTCAGAACCTGTGCACAACTCCAGCGCTTGATTTGGCCGAGCGCACTCCCTAGTCAAGTGCGTGTCCTTCGGCTGGCCATCAGCATCCTACGTAAATATTCGTAGGATGCTTTGTGGCGTATGCGTTTTATTGCCAGAATATATGCGATCGCTAGATCTGCATGTGAAGCCAGTTTTCATCGCTTGTTCAAACGATCTGGGATGCAGTGCGATCGCTAATTCTCAACACCAGTGATGCACAGCGTCTACGGAAAACCGCATGATTAAAAGAAAAACGGGGTACTTCACACCATTCGATGTGCTTGGTATATTGAAAGAGTAAACGGTGAGCGGTTAAGCGAAGTAACCGCTTTGAGCCGAGGGACACTACGGAAACGGCAGATCGGCGCCGATCGGAAACGACAGTAGGTGGTTCGCCCCGAGTGAAGGACTGACTGAATCTCGAGGAAATACTGAGCCCACAGCAATGGGCAGTCAGGCAGTAGCTTAAACACCGCAGCGGAGCAATCCATGCGGTGTTTTTGTTTGCGTTGATTTTTGTAGGCGGGCTTTGAAAAGAGATTTTGATGAGGGCGCGTGCAAAGCGCCCCCACGTGCAACGCTCCCCCGCCGCGCCCCCACGGTTTGGTTATCGATTGAGCAGTGCTCCGAGTTCCGCCCAGCTATTCACCACTGTTACCAGCGGCAGATGCTCGCGGTTTTCCTCGACCTCCGCTTCCTGTGGTCTGAAGAGAAACAAATCACTCATGTGTTTGAGATAGCCAAGTATCTCGAGCCGGTCGTCGACAAATACCGTAAGACCGAGCGAATGACCGACCTTCGTTGAGCTTCTTGAGCTCGACGAAGGCGTCTGCCGTAGCCGGCGTTGCCACTGAATATGGTGGCATGCGCAATTGCGCGTCGATGATGACCGGCATATACTTTGGCCGCATCAAGGCTTGTCGAATATTCGTATATATCTACGTTTGAACTTGTGAATGTTCAAACCTTCCACAAGTCAGACAGATAAATTGATGAATATTCTCTAGACTTTTGCTTTCGATAGTCAGCTCAAAAGTGGCTGCCAGTCAAAGACTTAGTTAATTTCAATGATACGGATGAAAAATCCAAACATATTTACTCCTATGCCATCAAGGCATCTTTTGTTTCTGATCTTTTATAGATCGAGTATATGTTCGGATCCTGTCAATGTCAAGGAAATTGGACGCTGGTGATTTGCTCCGTTTCAGCCTGTTTTCACAATCCAAATCTCATGTATTCGAGCTGGTTTCCTAGTACTTTTTCTATGTGCACACACTAAGTGTGATTTTTCCAGAACTCAGTTGCAGCGCGTATCTGAGTGATATCTGTTGGGAGTGCAATGCATGAATGTTACTTTGAAAGTAAAGCGTCTTCCTCACTGCAAAAATCTGCCTGCTTACGCTACCAGCGGATCTGCCGGTATGGATTTGACTGCGGCGATTGACCAGCCGATGACTGTCGAGCCCAACAAACGCGCTCAGATTCCCACAGGCATTCAGGTCGAAATCCCCGAGGGCTTTGAAGGACAAGTGCGTCCTCGCTCCGGATTGGCTCACAAAGCGGGTATCAGCTTGACCAATTGTGTTGGCACCATCGACTCGGATTACCGCGGCGAAGTTTGCGTCCTCATCATCAATCACGGCGAGGCTGCCTACACATTCCAGCCTGGCGAGAAGATCGCTCAATTGCTTATTACGCCGGTCCCGCGTGTCGAAATTGTCGAAGTCGAGGAGCTGGCAATGAGCGCAGAGCGCGGCGAGGGAGGCTTTGGCTCCACGGGAAAGATGATTCAAGCCGCCGGCGCTAGAGCCTGATAGCCGGTCGACATCATTGCTAAGTAACAAAGGACTCGGGATAACCGAGTCCTTACGTTATATGGGGGATCTGGAGGGCTCCGGCCAGGTAAAATACCGCTTAACTCGTACTTATTTCCCCCGAAATGCCTGTAATTGGAGGCTTGGTGACGTCGTCAGATTCCTCAAAACCCATCAAAGTGGCGGTCGCCGGCGTCAGTGGCCGCATGGGAAAAGCCTTTGTACAGGCGTTTCTCCATGATCCGGTCATCAAAATCGTGGGAGCCTGGGGGCGCGAAAACGCCGAATATGTCGGACTTGACATAGGGCAGGTCGCGGAAGTAGCCGGAGGGGCGAGGACTGGTATACTTGTCAGCAGTGGATTTATCGAGTGTGTAGCCGCCTGCTCGCCAGATGTCATTCTGGACGTGACCCAGGCGGAAGCTGCCTGGAGGACGGCAACATCCGCCATCGGCAAGGGCATTCGCCCTGTCATCGGTACATCCGGACTGAGCCAAACGCACCTCAAGGAGCTGGCTATTTTGGCTGAGAAGAACAGTGTCGGAGCGATGGTGGTGCCGAATTTTTCCGTCGGCGCTGTTCTTATGATGGAATTCGCGCGTCAGGCTGGGCGTTTTATCCCTAATGTGGAAATCGTCGAGATGCACCACACTCAGAAGATCGACGCGCCGTCGGGCACGGCGATGCACACGGCAAACAAGCTTGCCGACAGCCGCAGCCACTACAACGCCAAGCGGGTCGAAGAGAAAGAATTGATGCCGGGCGCCAGGGGGGCTGTCCATGCTAGCGGCGTCCGCGTCCACTCATTGAGACTGCCGGGCATGATCTCGCACCAGGAAGTTTTATTCGGGTCGGAAGGCGAATTGCTCGCCATCCGGCATGACAGCTTCAATACCAAGTGTTTTATTGAAGGTGAGCGCATGGCGATTCAACACGTCATGACACAGAAGAAGCTCGTTGTCGGGCTTGACCAGATTCTATTTCAACAATGAATCAAACAATCGGATAGATGGAGGATAAGGAAGTGGCAGGCAATTCGAAGCGACCAGTAAATGTTGCGATTCTAGGAGCTACCGGACGTGTTGGTTCGGAGCTGCTCAAGGTTTTGGCAGAACGCAAATTTCCAGTCGGTGAGCTGAAACTTCTTGCCAGCGCCCGCTCTAAAGACATGACCATCGAGTTTTGCGGCAAAGAATATCCGATTATCGAGCCTTCTGCCGAAGCGTTCAAAGATGTCGATATTGTTCTTGCCTCTGCCGGTGCCGATCGCAGTTTGGAATTTGCACCGCTGGCAGTGCAAGCCGGTGCGGTTGTTATCGACAACACCAGCGCCTACCGCATGGACAAGGATGTTCCGCTGGTAGTGCCTGAAGTAAACGGCGAGACCATCAAGCAGCACAAAGGCATTATCGCCAACCCTAACTGCTCGACTGCACAGCTGGTTCCTGTACTGAAAGTGCTGCACGAATTGGGTGGGTTGAAGCGCGTTATTGTTTCTACCTACCAGTCTGTCAGCGGCGCCGGGAAAGAAGCTATGGACGAGCTGCAAGCGCAGACACTGGCGATAGTCAATGAAGAAGAGTATCCGCCGCAAGTATTGCAGAAGCAAATTGCCTTCAATTTGATACCGCACATCGATAAATTCCTCGACAACGGTTATACAAAGGAAGAGTGGAAAGTCATTGAAGAGACGCGCAAGATTTTGAACTTGCCCAATCTGCCGGTCACTTGCACCGCCGTGCGCGTGCCTGTCGTCATCAGCCACAGCGAAGCCGTCACGGTCGACCTGGAAAGAGAAGTCAGCCCGGCACAAGCTCGCGAAGCGCTGGCTAATGACCCGATTATCGAAGTTTGGGATGACCCCTCGAAGAACGTCTACCCGACGCCGCTCGAAGCTGCCGGACAAGACCCTGTCTATGTCGGTCGCATTCGTCGCGATGCGTCCACTGAAAACGGGCTCAGCCTCTGGGTTGTTGCCGACAATCTGCGCATCGGCGCCGCGCTCAACGCAGTCCGCATCGCAGAATATCTTGTCGAGCACAAATTGCTCAAACAAGCGGTAGCATCGTAATCAGCAAGGGGGCGCATGCGCCCCCCTCGTCTTAGGAGGGATTCTATTGATGCCGGCGAGACGCCGGCGCTCCCGGCTCTAAAAGCCACCAGCGCCAACGGCTCCCCAATCTAAGAACTCCCGGCTCTAAGGCTCCCCGGCTTCCATACAGTAAGTTAGAAACAGGAGGAAAAAGTGATAGGCACAGACGCACCACTGTTCGGCAGAATTATCACCGCGATGATTACTCCCTTTGATGATGCCGATAAAATCGACTTCAAAGCAGTGGAGAAGTTGGTCAATCACCTTATCCAGACTGGCACCACTTCCATAGTCGTTTCCGGCACCACCGGCGAGAGCCCGACGCTTGATTCGCATGAGAAGAAGGAATTGCTCAAAGCTGTACTCGAATACACGGGCAATCGCGCCAAAGTGATCATGGGCTCCGGCTCGAATGACACGCGCAAGTCTGTCGAAGCGTCGCAAGAAGCAGAGAAGTTGGGTGCGCACGGATTGCTCGTGGTGGCACCTTATTACAACAAGCCGAGCCAGGCGGGATTGCTTGCGCATTTCGGCGAAGTAGCAAGCAACACGAGCTTGCCAATACTTGTCTACAACATACCGGGACGCACAGGTATCAATATCACCAGCGAGACTATGGTTAAACTGGCTGAAAAGCACAAGAACATCCACGCGCTCAAAGACTCCACCGGCAGTGTCGATCAAGCCGGAGAAATCGCAGGCGATGCGCGAAAGGACTTCCGCATCTATTCCGGCGATGACTATTTGACCTTGCCATTTCTTTCCGTCGGAGCCGCAGGTGTGGTGAGCGTTGCCAGCCACGTTGTCGGAACTCCTATCAAAGAAATGTGCGACGCTTTCTTCGACGGCAAGCTCGATAAGGCACGTGAATTGCACTACAAATACTTGCCGCTCTTCAAAGGTCTGTTTGCCGCGCCCAATCCAACTTGCGTCAAATATGCACTGAGCAAAATGGGCATTTGCAAGGAGAACTTGCGTTTGCCGCTCGTTCCGCTCGATGCGCAGCAAAAGGCTGTTCTCGATAAGCTTCTGGAACAGTTGGCGCCCTCAGCGTCGGCCGTCTAAATTGTCCTTGCGGTTTCCCTTTAAGTCCTTTTACTTGCCCTCTCAATTGCCCTATCGCTAGTCCTCTCAATTGCCCTATCACTTGTTCGCGGTTCATCCAGTCCGATTCCCAAGCAGAGACCACATAAAGGTATTAATTCGATGGCAAAACCGATCAATTCGTTAGATGAAGACGAAGCGCCGAAGTCGAGCAAATCGAAGCTTGATACCAATAGCAACTCGATCAAGATCATTCCTCTGGGCGGACTCGGCGAGATTGGCAAGAACACGATGGCAATCATGTGCGGCAACGACATCATGCTTGTCGATGCTGGTCTTGCATTTCCGACTGAAGAACAGTTGGGAGTGGATCTGGTTTTGCCGGACATAACTTTCTTGCGCGAGAATCAGGACAAGATTCGCGGGCTGGCGATCACTCATGGACATGAAGATCACATCGGTGGAATTCCCTTTATCCTTCGCGATGTGACTATCCCTGTCATCTACGGACCGGCTCTGGCTCTTGGTCTGCTGGAAGGAAAGCTGAAAGAAACTGGTCTGGAAGAAACGACCGTTTTGCGTAAAGTCAAACCGCGCCAGCAAGTGAAAATCGGATGCTTTCAGGTCGAATTTATTCGCTGCACGCACTCTATTGCTGATTCGTTCAGCTTGATCATCAGAACTCCGGTCGGAACTATTGTCCATACCGGCGACTTCAAATTCGACTTCACCCCTGTAGACGGCGAACAATTCGATATAGCCAGCCTCTCGCGCGCAGGCGACGAGGGTGTTTTGCTTCTGATGTCCGATAGCACCAACACCGAGCGCGACGGCTACAGCCCCTCTGAGCGTACTGTGTGGGCGAAGATCAATGAGGTGTTCTCGACGGCACCGCACCGCATTATCGTCACCACTTTTGCAAGTAATGTGCACCGCATTCGCCAGGTGTTGCAGGCGGCGATCAAGTATGAGCGTAAAGTCGCTATCCTTGGACGCTCGATGCTCAATCTGGCGGGAATTGCTCGCGAACTCGGCTATATGACTTTTCCTGATGGATTGCTGGTTCCTGTCGATCAATTGAAACAGTTGCCGCTTGATCAAGTTGTGATTCTCACTACAGGAAGTCAGGGTGAGCCACTCTCTGCTCTCAGCCGTATTGCGAATAACGAGCACAAACAGATCAAAATCATTCCTGGCGACACTGTTGTTGTTTCAGCGACGCCTATCCCAGGCAACGAGCGTTCTGTTGCAAACACCATCAACGCACTCTTCTTGCGTGGTGCCAACGTCGTCTATGGACGCGATGCCGGCATTCACGTAAGCGGCCATGCTTGTCGTGAAGAGCAGAAATTGATGATCAATTTGTGCAAGCCTAAATTCTTCATGCCGTTGCATGGTGAATTCAGAATGCTGGTTCGTCACGCAGAACTCGCAGTGGAGTGCAACGTAGACCCGGAGAATACATTTGTTTTGGAAAACGGCGAAGTGCTCGAAGTCTCCAAAGACAAGGCGACGGTTACCGGCAGAGTTGATTCCGGTGTGATTTTGATCGACTCCTCTCGCGCATTTGAGATCGATGAGAGCATTGTCGATCAGCGCCGCCACATCGCAGAAGATGGATTGGTGATAGTGGCAATGTCTGTCGACACGAACTACAAACTTGCCGCTGGTCCCGATGTTTCTCTGCGCGGTTTGATCCTTCCCAAAGGTGTGCCCGCAGAAGAGTTCGTGCTCAAGGTACAAGAGGAAGCAAAGCGCCTTCTTGCAGAACTTGTCGCCAACCAGCAAGTTCCTAAGGAAGCGATGAAGCAACAGCTGGCAATGGGCCTTGCCGACTACTTCGAAGAGAACGTTAAAGCGAGCCCGCTCGTTCAGATCATATTGAACGAAGTCTCCAGCACAAAATCACGATCGAGACAGTCAACCAGTTCGCGAGTCGACGGCGCTATCTAAGCTCAGTACGACCGATAAGCGCGGCGGCTCGGGCTTACTTCGACTTCTACGTAGCCACTGCCGACGGAGCTTGCTGCCGGTGCCTTATGAGCGACGGGAATCTTTCTCGGCTTCTTCTTCTTTTTCTTCGGCGGGGCCGCAGGCTTTGCTGTTTCCACGTTGGCTGTAACAGGAGCGGGAGCCGGTTTCTTTTCCTCTTCTTTGATCTTGTTGAAGCTGGGAAATCCGAACCAACCGCCAGTTGAATGTTCTTCTTTCTTGGGCGCTGGTGGTGCCTTTGCTGCTGTTACAGGAGGCTTTGCCGGTTCCGGCTTTGGAGGAGCTTCGGCTGGTTTTGGCGGCGCTGCAGCCTTTACCGGCTCTGCTGTTGACGTGTCAGCGGCTGTTTCACTCTTCGTAGAATTTTCATTTGCAGCATCATTCTTCGCTGTTTCATCATTTACTGTTCCACCGTTGGCGGTATCACCGGTATTCGAGGAAGGTGCCGGTGCGTCCGCTGTTGCATTATCCTGCGGAGAGTCAGGTGTTGCTGTGGTAGCGTCTCCAGGAGCGTTGTTAGCCGTTGGTTCCGGCGTTGTTGTCGATGTTGCAGGCTGCGGATTCGACGTGCTCGGATTGGCATTCGGTGCTGTCGCAGAGGTGGATGGAGAATTTCCTGTAGCTGAAGAATTCGATGGATTGACGTTTGTCAACAGCCAGGTCGCTATGCCGATGCCGGCAAAAATGAATACTGTTACAGCGACGCCGGCAATAAGCATACCCGAGCCGCCTTTCTTGGCAGGCGCGGAACCAATTGCAGAATCGGCATTTTCGTCGACTTCTTTGTCGACGAATGTAGGAAGGCGCCCGCGTTTTTTGCCGCCTTTCGGTGGCGTGGAGCGGTCGCTATTCACAGTAATGCCGGACGGATCTGCACCGGAACCCATATTCGCGTCGGCTTGCATGCTCGGCGGGATGCCCGCCGGCATTGTCGCTGAGATGCCGGGATCGTTGATAGGAGAAACATCAGCAAAAATCTTGCCGAAGTCGACCGGCGAAGATGAAGCGGCATTTGTCCAAGGCACCGCTCCTGGTGCATCCACATCAGGCGATGGACTGCCCGGCAAAATCGGTGATATGCGAGAGCTGGAGATTATCGACGCGTTGGGTGGCGGCGACTGTGGTGGTAGCGGGGACTCTGAGGACGGTGGAGACTGTGGAAACTGTGGAGGCTGCTGCGAGTCAGGGGCTCCCACCGGTGTAATTCCGGGAGGCGCCTGACCGAAAACTGGACCTGTCTGTGGTGCCCAGGATGAAGCGCCGAATGAAGCGGCTGCGGGAGACTGTTCTGCTGGTCCGGTCGGGAATCCAGGCGCAGGACCTGCAGCATTTTGAGACGCTCCCATGGGGAACGGCGGCGGACTTCCGGGTGCGCCAAATGATGCGGAACCTGTGTCGGTCTCTCTAGACGACTGCGGAGTAGAAAAATCGCCGGACTTCGGCTTGAAGTCGTCGGGGTTTTGAACCCAGGGTGCAACCTCTTGTTTTACAGTCCAATCGGAGGGAACCGGCTGCTCCGGTTTTTCCGGAACTGCCTGCTTGGCGCTCCACTCTGAAGCAACTGGCTGTTCGGGCGCTTTTGCGGCAGGCGCTGCGGGTGTTGGCGGTGTTGCCGGTGTTGCTTGTGGTGCCTGACCTGGCGCCGGCACCGGTTTTGGTGGCTGCGCGGGCGCGTTGGGCTGTCCACCGGGTCTGTTCATGCCAAAAGGTTTTGCTGCCGGCATAAGACTTTGAGACATATCAGGCGCAGGCCAAGTCGATGCCGGAAGTGTGTCGATATCTTCTTGCGACATCTCGCCTTGTCTATTTTGACGGCGATCGACGGCTGGAGTGACTTTCGGCCCCGGCTCAGGAATTGTTGATTTCACCACCGGCGGCGGCATAGAATTGAAGTCGAGTTTCGTCGTCTCTTCTCGTGGTGCCTTCGCCAGCTCTTCTTCTAGAGCCGGTGTGATTTCGATTGATTTGGCCTCATCGCCGAGACTGTCACCGAGCGTTTTTGCAATCGCCTGAATGTAAGCGACATCCATCTTTGTAAGAGATGCGCGCGGATTGGGCTTGGGAATCTTCGCCAGTGCTTCAGGAGAGAGAGGATGTGAATTGATGTCTACCGCGACATAACCCTTTGCCGGTGGTTGCTGATCAGCGCCCATCGGAATTGGTGCCTGCGCTGCTGAATCACTTTTCGGTAGTGTGGCCGAGTCGTCGACCCCTGGCTTTGTCTGGTTGTTGGGCAGCGTGGCTGCTTCGTCAAAAGGTTTTGCCCCTGGAGATGCTGGTGGGGGTGATGTTGCCGGAGACGATGCTGCAGCCTGACTGTTACCGGGTGGAGGGCTAAAACTTGCTTGCTGATTACTTTGCGGCGAACCTGCGGGAGCCTGCGGCTGCACCGTCTGCGATGGCATAGGCTGGAGTGAGATGGGCTGTGCGGTTGTAGGTAGTGCAGCTGCCGGTTGGCCATTTGTAGGCTGCCCTGCTACAGGCTGTCCTTGCTTTGGTGCTGGTTTGGGCGCGACGTTCTTAGCCCACTGTGCGATTTCCGCGTCGTCACTGTTTGGCGACCACTGCTTGATGGCGTTATGAAATTCCTTCATCGTCTGATAACGCTGTTCGGGATCTTTCGCAAGCGCCTTCTCCAAAACCTGATGCGCAACGAGATCGTCTTTAAGCGATGGAACGATGTCGCCAATCTTAGGCGGTTCCTGAGAAACATGCATATTTCGCAGTTCTTCCAGGGACGATGCTTTGAAAGGTAGCTGTCCTGTCAGACCCTGAAACATCACGACGGCAAGCGAATAAATATCAGACCGAGCGTCAAGCTCTTTGCCTTTCCAGCGCTCAGGACTTATATACGCAGGGCTGCCGCACAGTGTGCCCGAGAGAGTCAATCTTTCCAGATCGCCCTGCAGCAGAGCAAAGCCAAAATCGAGCAAACGCACCCGTTCATCGGTCTTTTCACGCGGCAGAAGAATGATATTGTCTGGCTTGATGTCACGGTGCAAAACGCCGCTCTGGTGGGCGTGAGCCAGTCCAGCCGAAGCCTGGAAGATAATTGCGCGCATCAGTTTTGGCGGAATAGCGCCCCGCTCGTTCAAAAGCTCTTCCAGAGTATGACCATCCAGGAAGTCCATGACAAGGAATGGCTGCCCGTTTGTATGAACGAAGCAGTCATAGACCGAAACTATATTGGGATGCCGCAGTTTGCTTAGGGCGACGGCTTCTTTCTCGAACCGCTTAATGATGGTCGGGTCTTCGACCAGGTTGGTCTGCAATGTCTTCATCGCGACCGCGCGGTCCATAAATAGGTGCTGACCCTTATAGACGATGCTGAACCTGCCGGCGCCCACCAGTTCTGTGATGCGGTAGCGCTCGGCAAGTATTTTGCCGATTAAAGGGTCGTTTGTTGTTGGCGTAAATGTCATATCAGCCTGTAGCAGCGGGTCACGTCGCTAATTCTCATCGTACAAAAAGAGCTCCCGGAAATCTGCGCCCTAGTAAAAACGTCTGATATTAGGTCCAGATGTCTATTAAGGCCTTATATCTGCCCTTTCCAATGGCGATATACCACCTGCGCCCCCTAAACTCGCAGGCTCGAGGCTGTTTGACCGCCAAAAAACTGTTCAGGCAAGAATATTCAGCCATTTGACCCAGGCTGGCAGATATGGACGGGATATCTGATGTATACAAAGAAGACTTCCCTCCCCGAGGAAATCTGGGAGGGAAGAACTTGTTTGTGGTGGATTAGGTAAGGAGGAAACACTGCACCTGATGGGCTTTCCATCAATTGCATTGTCCATCAATGATAGCAGCGGTCTTAGAGGGCAGCTGTTAAAAAACTTGAAGAGCTGCGAATCAAACACCCAGCAAGCGCTTGATGAAAATTCATTAATCCGGGCTAGGCGTTCGGCCAGGGAGAGGTACTGGTTGAAAACGGATTGGAGCCGGATGGTGAATACAGGAAGTCAAGCGCGGTGCCGGTATCGAAACCTGGAGTAGCCGAATTTGCGGCTGCTTTGCCTGGCACTGTGATCTTGATGTTGCTCGGGCAGAAGATGTAGACCTGTTCGCTGAGCTTGTGGAAATCTCCATCAAGCGCTGCAGAGGCACCGGCTACGAAATCTACCAATCTGTTGGCATCAATCTTCTTCATGTTGCCCAACGAGATGGTTGTTGCCGCCCGCGAGCGCAAGCATTCAACAATTTCAACAGCTTCGTCAAACGAAACAGGCTCGAACATTGATATTTGCGTACCAATACGCTCCGGCGCAGTTGAGCGCATTGAGGTCATAGGCACGAGTCGCTTTTCGGCGATTGCCGGAAATAAGTCGACTTCCTTTCTGGCACCACGGCCGCTTGCAGAAGGCAGCGGGATTTCATTCATCGTATCTTGGGTGTCGTCAGCCATAGTAGTCCTTCTTCGATGTTTATCGTTGTAGGTATATTTTGTTGATAAGAGATCGACTTACTACCGTCTTGCACAAATATCGGTTCGAGCATCTATTGAATATGCCACCTGTGATGGTGTCTTATCATGGCTCTTATCATAGCTACAATTCTAGTTCATTCCAGGTTTTTAGCAAGTAGAAAAAGGTGCCATCACAGACGATGACACTGCGAAAACCCGCATCATCTCTGGGTTTTCGTCAACGATTAATTGCGAGCGCTAGTGCTTCGCATATGCGCAGGTCTTCTTTTGTAGTGATCTTGATATTCCATCTTGTACTCAAGACCACGCTCACTTTATATCCTGCCATCTCCATTATGGCTGCATCGTCCGTGGTGACCCAGCCATCGGCTTCAGCGCGTTTGTGCGCGTTGAAAAGCTCTGTAAAACGCGCTGCCTGCGGGGTTTGCACCGCTACAAGATTGGTCCTGTCAACCGTCTCGCCGATTATATTGTCATCTACGCGCTTCACCGTATCCGATACCGGAGTCCCGACGGTGCACGCTGGTTCATTTTCAACACACTTTATGACGTCATCAATGATGGTGGCAGTGATAAAAGGTCTGGCGGCGTCATGCACCAGGACGGCATCAGGCGGAGATGCTTGCTGGGAGAGTAATTTCAGCCCGTTGAAGACCGAAGCCTGACGGGTTGCACCTCCGGTGGTGACCGATAACTTTTCCAGTGCTTTGCTAATCCATTTATTGACGTCGGCTTTAATCTCCTCCTCCATATCCGCTGCGACGACTATCACAACACGATCGATTCGAGGGTGTTCAAGCAGGCATTTAAGCCCCCATGTATATACAGGGGTGCCGTTCAAAAGCTGGTATTGCTTCGGGGACTGAGATTCGTCTCCAAAGCGTTTGCCACTGCCGGCGCAGACTAAAACCGCAGCAATTGAATTAACCGAGGTCACCGGAGCCGTCCGACATGCTTTCCATTGCGGCTTCGACTGCGGCTGGGGCAATGGTTACCGCGGGAGCGTTAGTGCCGGTCTCTGAGCTTGAGCTTGATGAGCTATTGGCTGATTCAAGCAATAATTCGCGGGTTTCGGCTATTTCGTTAGAACTCGCGCCGCTGGCTTCATCATCCAGGGTGAGTTGTACGACCAATCTTTCGCCTTCACCGTCTTGACCGGGTGTGGCATCAAATGTAGTGCCGTCGTCCGAATCGGCTTCGGATTGAGCTTTCTTACGGTCGCTCTTGCGCAGCTCAGTGCGCAGCGACTTGGCGTCCTGAGTCAGTCTGAAGTAGTCCTGGAACTGCTTCGTAGTTGTCAGAAGAGGTGAGCGACCATCTTCCTTCTTATTGATCAGCTCGCGCTGGAGCAATTCCTTAATATGGTCATACGCACCGGCACCACGAATCTTGATGATGTCGGCCTGCGCGACCGGCTGCTTGATCGCAATCGCTGATAGCGTGCGCAGAAGAGCCAGAGGCAATTCCATAGGCAAGAACTCATCGATAATCGATGAATATTGATCTTTGACTTGAATGATATATCCATCGTCATCGGCAATCTCCAGGGCGCCATCTCGGGCTTCATAGTCCTGGATCAAATCTAGAATTGCCTTGCGTACCAATTGCACATCTTCATTGACAATACGTGCAATGGCCTGAGCTCTGACCGGTTTTTCGGTCAAAAACAGAACGGATTCGATTTTTGCTTTTAAACTCATTGCTGCATCTCAATTGGTGTTGCGGTCACCTTAAAAGCCTGTCCCAGAGCGGGAGGTTCGGCGCGTACGATATGTACAGGGCCGTAAAACTCTTCTTGTTCAAGAACTATTTTACCTGCATTTGACAAAAATAGGATCGCCAAAAACGCGTCGACCCAATCTGATTTAGGTCCGAGCATCTTTATCAACTTCAACAGCGTAAGCGCGTCTCCGATCTTTATTGATTCTTCCAATAAGCGATCGACACGCGCGATAGTCACTTCTATATCTTCATCGTGAGCCAGCTCGAGTATGTCTTCGACATCTCTTACGTCGATATAGCCTTCGGTCTGAATACGCTGGCGAGGCTTCTTCTCAAGCCGCTCCTTCTCGAGCTTTTCAGCGTCTTTCAGGGCGTCGATGAGTTGTTGGAGTGTAACTTTACGTTGACGGTTTTGTTTGTTATTCGTGCGGCGAACCAGAGCTTTCTCAAGATCCTTGAGCGTGATCTGTCTGGGTTGGTCGGTGTCCATCGCCAGCAAATCTTCGTCGAAGTCGATGAAGTCGTCGCCGCCAACGTCCAGCTCTGCCGACGCTGCAGCCAAAAGGGCTTCGGCTTTCATTCTCAGAAGCACGGAAGCGTGGAAGATGATTCTTCCGCTTTGACGCAAGTTTTCCTTCGGGGCTGCGGCAATTGCCTTCAAGAATTTGTCGGTTACGTCGATGATGTCGATATTCTTTGGATCAATATCGCCTGACTCGGCGAGCTTGATCAAGATTTCGATACCGTCGACAGGCTTTTCTGTGACACTGGCTTCGATACCGG
>CAZBOX010000061.1:16743-25546 GCA_964493595.1 uncultured Candidatus Obscuribacterales bacterium
GGAGTTGCACCCGCAGCGGCATCAGAAGGGTTTGTCTGCCCTTGCAAGGCGTTTTCAATCGCGCTATCGATCGTGATAGGCTCGACACTCTCGCCGAAAATTGGAATGTCGAATTCTACTTTGCCGGGAGCTCGCTTGGCTGATTTTGATGCAGCCGCTTTGGCTGAAACTTGCTTCGCTCCAGGTTTTGCGGAGACAGTTTTGCCAGCGACTATTTCATCTGTGACTATTTCATCTGCGCCAGTGTCATCTGCGCCAGTGTCATCTGCGCCAGTGTCATCAGCGCCAGTGTCATCAGCGCTTTCCCTGGACGCGACAGAGACATCGAAATCTTCAAGAATGACGCCATTGTTCAAATCCATTGCCGCAGGTTCTGCAGGCGGAGCAAAAGCCGGCGCCGGACTTGGATTTACAGTTGTAGGGTCGTGACCATCCATCAATCAGACCTCAAGCGCTTATAGCGGCGGCATGCTGTTCTTCATCAGGAATGTGAATTTCCTTGATTCCAACAGTTCTCGAGAAACCATCTGCACGGAGTGAAACTCCAATAGCATGATCGGAATTTTCGATCATCGGGCGACGCAGGCTGACGACAACGAATTGCGCTTGCTGCGATTGAGCCTTGACCATGCGAGCCAAACGCTCGGCGTTGGAACCGTCCAGCATCATGTCGACTTCGTCGAAGGCGTAGAACGGAGCTGGTGCATATCTCTGGAAGGCGAACACGAATGAGAGCGCCGTGAGAGACTTTTCTCCACCCGAGAGAGCCTCGATGCGTTGCATCTTCTTCTCTCTTGGTTGAGCGCGAATAATCAGACCGCCGCTGAATGGATCTTCCGGATTTTCCAGCTCCAGGCGTCCGGAGCCGTGTGAGAGTTCGGCGAAGATGCTCTGGAAGTTGGCGTTGATAGCGTCGAACGCTTCCATGAATGTCCGCTTCTTCAATTCGTCATAGCCGGCGATACGCTGGAGAATTTCGTCGTGCTCGACAGTCAGGACATTGAGGTGGTCGTCCAGTTCTTTCTTGCGCTGGTCGGTTTGATTGTAGTCCTCGAGCGCCTTCATATTGACCGGCTCGAGCGCGCGCATGCGTTTTTCGAGGCGATCGACCTGGTTCTTGAGCTGATCGACAGTACCTTGATTGGGCGGCTCGTATCCCGGATTTTCTTCCATGACGCGCTCGATCTCGGCTTTCAACTGAACGAGCTGATTCTGCAGGTCGAAGTGCGCAAGCTTTCTTTCCTTGCGTTGCTCAGCCAGGTGAATTTGCTCCTGCTCGACTTTGGTCCTGTCGACTTCGAGTCCAGTGAGCTTCTCGTGGATATTGTCTTTGGCTGCTCGCAGTCCTTCCAACTCTTCTGAAAGAACTGTAATTTGCTGCTCTTTCTGCTGAATAGACTCACGCAACGCATTGATGATTTGTTCGAATTGCGGCTTTTGTGCTTCCAGCTCCGCCATCTCTGCGCTCGAGGTTTCGAGCTGTTGAGTCAATTGAATACGGTTGTTCTGCTCGAGTCTTTCTTCTGTTTCCAGAGTGTCGGTCAGGCGCTGAATATCTTTCAGTTCTTTCTCGACGGCTTCCAGACCTTCACGCAAGTCTTCGGACTCGGTAATGAGCTCTTCGATTCTCGTCTTCTTGCCGACATCGCGCACTTCATTGAGCGAGTCTTCCAGTTTGGTTATATGTTTGCCAAGCTCTTTGAGCGAGCCATCCAAGCCGGACATCTCTTGATCGATTTTGTCGATCTCGTCGCCGTGCTCTCTTAATTTTGGCTTGACGCCCTCGATGTCGTTTTCCAGATCGACCTGGGCTTTGCGCTTCGCTTCTACTTCCACCAATTTTTGCGTAAGTTCGGCACGCAATGAATTGGCTTTGGAGCGCTCGTCTGCCAGGGCTGATTCCGTCTCTTTAAGAGACTCTTGAGCCCATTTGATCTGATCGCGAAGATTTTTTGTCGTTTGCTTCAAGACGGCAAGATCTGTCTCGCCGCGAGAAGAGAAGTGCAGTTTTGCCTTATTGTCGACACCACCGGAAATACTGCCGGACTTGTCGAACAATTCGCCTTCCAGCGTGACCATCCGAGCTTGGTTGATCAACTTGCGACCGACTTCCATGTCCTGGACGATGATCGTCTGTCCGCAAGCATACTGAAAAGCCCGAGCAAAGCGCGGGTTGAAATCTATAAGGTTATAAGCGAAATCAATGACGCCCGGACGGTTCGGTAGAAGACCCGGCGGCTGGGTTTGAATCTTATTAAGAGGAACGAAAGTCGCACGACCAGCCTGATGCTTCTTCAGGTAATTGATGCACTCCTGGGCAATCTGGTCGTCGTCGACTACGACGTGACCGAGGCGCGGTCCGATTGCAATTTCCAGGGCTGTCGTATATTCATCGGATACGTTGCCGAGCTGACCGATGGTGCCGTGTACGCCCGGTATGTTGGCGTTGAGAATTGCCTCGACAGCGCGTCCGTAGCCGCTTTCGCCCACTACTTCTTTGGTAGTTTCCAGCTCGATCAAGCGTTTTTGCATTGATTCCAATGCCGAACGCTTGCCTTCGATTTCTTCTCTTGTCGATTGCATCTCTGCTTCGAGCTGGTGAATCGTTCTGTCCACGCCGGTCACGAGTGCTTCGTGATCCTGATATTTGCGCTCGAATTGTGCGACCGTTGTCTTCGATGCCGACAAGAGTCCGATGGCATTGGTTGCCTTATCGCGCAAAACGACCAGTTCTTTTTCAAGATTGGTCTTAGTGGTTGTCAGCTCAGTCTTTCTTACTTCCAGCTTGTGCCGTTCGTCTCTGAGACCTTGCAGCTCGGTGTGCAGGCTGGCCACCTTTTCGGAAGAGGAGTCCTTTTCCTGGCGCATTACTTCTATCTCGGCCATGACCGCGCTGTAGGCGCCTTGCTTTTCCATAAGGCCGAGCTGCACGGCTTGCATATCTTCGCCGTGCTGTTTTTTCTGCTTGCTGATGTCATTCAGGTGCTTATCGATCGTCTTGATCTGTTGCTGCACCGACTTGATGAGCTTAGCTTTTTCGCCGATTACACCAGCCAGGTTGCTGGCTTTGTTCTCTTCACGGGTCAATTCCCCTCTTTGATTTTCCAGCTCCTGACGTAGCAGAAGCTGCTCGTTGCCGCCTTTTTCGCGGATTTCTTGTTCGAGGGCGCCCAGTTCGGCACGCAACTTGACGAGATTGATTTCAACCTCTTCCAGTTTTGCCTGAAGTTCTTCTTCTTTCTTGTCGAGTTTTTCAAGCTCTTTAGCTTCGGTGACGAGCTTGGCTTCGGTCTCCGAATGCCTTACGAAGACCAGGTCTTTCTCGAGAGTTTCTTTCTGAGTCTTCAAATCGAGATATTTGAGAGCGTGGTCTCTATCCGATCTGAGTTGCTCGAGGCGGACTGCGATTTCAGCTAAAACGATACGCTGGTGGTCGATTTTCTCGGCAACGGCAGCCAATTCACTCTTCGCTTGATCGATGCGGCGATCGAATTCGGCAACGCCGGCAAGCTCGTCGATGATTTTTCGACGCTCCGAACCACTCATGGTGACGATGCCTGTGACGTCGCCCTGCATGATGACGTTGTAACCGGTGGGGCTGACATTGTATTTGGTCAGCTCGTCGTGAATCTCTGAAAGCGTGGCATTGCGCCCGTTCAGCATATAAGTGCTGGTATAGCCGTTATCCTTTACGCGGATACGGCGACATACTTCAATCTCCTTTTCCTTATCGTCAGTGAAGCGGACTGTGACTTTCGCTTCGTTTTTTCCGGAGAGATTGTTCAAAAGATCCGGCAGTCTTTCCGCGCGCATGGTTCGGGTGGAGGAAAGACCTAGGGCAAATAGTAGGCTGTCGATGATATTCGATTTGCCCGATCCGTTGGGACCGGAAATGGTCGTAAACCCGTCTAGCAGCGGAACTCGAGTTACCTTACCGAACGACTTGAAGTTGTCAAGTTCGATTTCCTTGATTCTCAAAAGAGTCCCCCACTAACGCAAATTTTCACGCTTTCTTCAGCCGCATTAGACTATACACTGCATCTGGTGTCAAGAAATATTCTCTTTCGCGGCAGTTTTTTCACAAGAATCTGACACGTTTGACCAGTCGGGCAGCCGTATTTTAGCTGTTGGTAAGTCGACTTGTCACCACTATTGGTTTCACTTTCGTGCCACCACCGGTGATCCTCGCAGACTACTATCGGTAATCTTAGGTATATCGAAAAGATCTCATGACAACACTGTTGATTATATGTCGCTAGACCTTTTGGTTGGTGGGAACATATAGAAAAGGAGTCTTTTCTTGAAGTTATGTTCTTTTCTTTTGTTTGGTGTGGAACATAAAAAGTGTACTCGGCTCGCAATTGGGGGTAGCCGTTAGTCCTCGACTGATTGCCTTATGACTATGCAAAAGCCATCTCCTAAGGGTCCAACCATACAGCGACTGCAAAGTCGCCCGCTTTTGAGCGACATTCAGAAGAATTTGGCTCAGGCCGAGTCCAAGCCGGGCAACAAAGTCGTGGTGTCCTGGGGCGATGCCAATACTGGCGCCGAATATACGCTGAGCGTAGAGGCTAATAATATCGGTGACGATCCTGAATGGCGCATGCATATCTTCAATGAAGCAGTCGCCAAAATCCTCTGGATGTACGTCAGTTCCGACCCTGTTCTTGTCTATAACCTGGTCACGACTTCGCTTCCGGAAGAGGAAAAACAGGAGCGCAAATCGGACGGCGGTCAGTCCGAGGGGGGCGCCAGATCTCTCGATAATGGCGGAAGAAGCACCCGCGACAACCTTCCGACGGAAGGTTTGAACGGCTCCGGCGAGTCGTCCGGTGCCAAGGAGACGCCTAAGAAGGCAGGGCTTTCGGGCGATCTGTCTCTGGTTCAGGTGACTAATTTATTGCCGTCCATGCAGATGGCTCGCATGACCGGAAGATTGACATTCGAAAACGCACATTGCCGCACCCACGTGTATTTTGAGGACGGAGCCCCCGTTCACGCTTACTCTGAAGAGGAAGAAGGGCAGGACGCTTTGCTGGAAGTTTTGACCTGGAAAGAGGGTCACTTCAAATTCCAGCCCAAGGAAGTCGCCCCCAAAAAAACAGTCGACCAACCTCTCGATACCCTCATGCTCAAGGGTGTCAAAATCATCGACTGCGCCACGTTCTTAGCCAATGCTGGGATCGACGCCGACTCTTTGCTCGATAAGAAACAGACCAGCCTGACCAAGGAGCAGTTCGACGAGATCGTCAATTCATCCAAACTAGATACAACCTTACTCAAAAAGCTATACGACCGATTCAACTCCACGACCACTCTGGCGGAAGCCGCCAGGGGCTTAGGTTTGCCGCGCAGCAAATGGGCAGGTCTGGTGGCTCAACTTTTGAAACTGGACCTCATCAAAAAGTGCGAGCCGAAAATGGCCAGCCGCACCTTGATGCCCAAAATGATCGATTCGGACGCCATAGCCAGCATTGCAAATAGTCTTCGCAACCGGGATTCCGGTATGTACACTTATGAGGCATTTCTATATTTCCTTGAGCAAGAATATGTACGCCGCTTCCGAACCGAGAGCGATCTTTCTGTAATCGTTTTCGAGATGAAAACCATAAGGCAGGGCTCAGTGACTGTCAGGGAGCCGCTCAGCATGGAGAATTTGAGCGCAGCGTGCAAACGTTTGGACCTGATGAAGCGACCGACTGACCTGTGTTGCCACTACGAAAACGGTGATTTCGCCTTCCTCTTGCCTAATACAAAAGCGCAAGGAGCCTCGATTTTCGCGCAGCGTATCCTCGATAATTTCAAGAAAGAACCGCTTGAAACGGCTAACGGAAGCGAGCTTGCGCTTTCAATGGGGATAGCCGGAATGCCCGATGATTTCCTAGATCCACCTTTCTTGCTTGCCGGTGCGGAAGCTGCAAAAGAAGAATCTGTCAGAAGCAACGTCAATATCGTCAAGTTCAAAGACTTGCCTGAAATGACCTGAGGTCATGCACCTGGACCTGACCCCATGAACCTTGACCTGACGCCATGAAGCTTGACCTGACGCCATGAAGCTTGACCTGGCGTTGCGTCTGAATATTATTGCTTCTGTTCTGCCTGTAATTTCGCAAGCAGAGACTTGGCACTCTCGTTGTCAGGGTCGTCCGGAGCCAGTTCTATAAAGAGCTTCAGCTCTGATTCGGCTCTCTGCTTATCGCCCGTTTTCATCGATAGAAGCGCGAGGTTGTAGTGGGTCTGCTTCAGTCCCGGATCCAATTTGAGTGCGAGATCGTACTCCTGCAACGCTTCCTTTATATGGTAGTCTTCCGGACCCTGTGAGAGCAGCCAGGCGCGATTGTAGTGGGCGTTGGCTGACTTGGGGAATTCGCGCGCGATAGTGCCCGACCAGCGCTCTGCCAGCTTGAACTCATCGCAGCGCATCAACGTACGCAGCAATGCTCCTTCGACTGAGAGAGCCTTTTTCTGACGGTCTTTGGGAACCCACTGATTGAGCAGGTCGAGGGCTGCCTCGTACTGCAGAGCAGCCGCTCTGTCGTCTCTGGCTTTCTCGAGGTAACGGCCGAGAATTTCGTGCACCGTTGGATTCTCAGGGCAGAGCTGAGCCGCTTGCCTGGCGCGACCAATTGCCTCATCCAGATTGCCTTCCATATCGCATACATATGCAAGCTGCAGGATGGCGTCTGCATCGTTGCTGTTGATCAGCATCAGTTTACGAAGGGCTAAACGAGCACTCTTATAGTCTTTGTTGGCAATAAAAGTTTCGGCCTGCAATTTCAACGAGTGAGCATCGTTCTTGTTCGACAGCCCTGATTCTTCGATGAGTGCGACAGCGTCTTCTTTCTTGCCTTCTTCCAAATTCGATCTGACCAGGCAGAGCTTTGCCGAGTTCAAATTCGGCTCGATCTTCAATGCGGCATTGGCATCATCAACTGCCAGAGAGGGCTTGTCGACGGCGATGGATAGCCAGCCTCGATTCGTATAGGCGGCTGCGCATGAAGGATTGAGTTTAATCGCGGTGGTAAATTCATTCTGTGCGTCTGCGTGCGGCTTGCCCATCAAAATCAAAAGCACGCCTCGGTTATTGTGCAAACGGTAGCTGTTTGGCGCTTCTTTGAGAGCCTGGTCAATTGACTTGAGTGCTTCCTTATATTGGCCTTCTATTGTTTGATCGAACGACTTTATAGCCAGAAGGTCGCCTTTATGAAAGCCCTGCCGCTCAGGAACCCGGTGTGGCAGCGGGATCGACTCACCGAATTCGTCGAGAACTTTTGTCTCTCCCTCTTTGGTTTTGAGAACAACGAAATTACCCAGAGATATTACATATGGATATGTATGGTTCTTCAGGTACATGTAGACGTGCACTGTTGGCTCGCCATCGCCGCTTGGTTTTTGCAGTCCGGCGTTGATCGCGTGTGTTTTTGCATTGCGAAACTTGATCGAATCGGACTTCATTACCGTGTCCGTCAATGATTCCTCGCTGCTGAAAGCAGGCGACTGAAAGAGAGCAAGCATTGCAAAGCAGCCCAGTATGCCGGAGGAGAAAACCTGCTCGAAACGCCTCCACCCCTTCAATCGTGTCTGGCTTGCGGGCGTCATGCAGCGCCAGACGTTTCCCAGAGAATTCAAAACTTTGATTTGCTCGAGCATTTCGTTCTTTCTACTAATTGACGCTGACGACTATGTGTTTCGGGTCCGCCACATATTTGCGCATATATTATTGATCGTTCGCCTTCCCGCCTGCTATGGTTTCGCGATGGCCGTTGAAACAGCTCTTAAGTTCGAATTGCAGGCAGTCTGCCCGTGGTCTGGTGCGCGCGCCGGTGTTTTTACGACGCCGCATGGGGCGGTTGAAACACCTGTATTCATGCCTGTCGGCACTAATGCAACGGTTAAGTCCCTTACATATGAACAGGTAGACGCGACCGGCGCTCAAATTGTTCTCGCCAATTCCTACCATTTGTTTTTGCGCCCAGGTCATGAATTGGTCAAGCGAGCCGGCGGGCTGCACGCCTTTACCGCCTGGAATAAACCGATATTGACCGATTCCGGCGGCTTTCAAGTGTTCAGCCTTGATTCTTTCAGGCGCATCGTCGAGGAAGGCGTCTTTTTCAAAGATCATAAGGATGGTAAACAACACTTCATCGGACCGGAGCGTTCGATGGAGATCCAGAATGCGCTGGGCGCCGACATCATTATGGCTTTTGATGACTGCGTGAAAAATCCATGCACGCACGAAGAAGCGTTGGCCTCCATGGAGCGCACCCATAGATGGTTGGCGGTATGTGCGGAGAAACACAGCCGGCCGCACGATCAAGCTCTATTCGGGATCGTTCAGGGCAGCATGTTCGAGGATTTGCGCAAACAGTCTGTCGACGTGGTCACTTCGTATCCTCTGCCAGGTTTTGCAATAGGAGGGGTGGCGGTCGGAGAGAGTCGGGACGTCATAGAACGCATTGTCCTCTTTACGGCGCCGCTTCTGCCCGAGGGCAAGCCTCGTTATTTGATGGGGATAGGTACTCCATGGGATATCGCATATGCCATCAGATGTGGTATCGATATGTTCGATTGCGTTTCGCCTACGCGCCTAGCGAGGCATGGGTCGGCATTCTCATTTGAAGGACGGCTGGCTTTGAAGAATGCCAGATTTACTGAGGAATTCATTCCTCTAGATCCTGATTGTGTTTGCTATACATGCAGAAACTACACGCGCGCATATCTGCATCATTTGGTTCGCGCCAATGAAATGTCCGGCGCCTCTCTTCTGTCTCTGCACAACATCACTTACTTGATTAAGGAAGCT
>CAZBOX010000062.1:0-25531 GCA_964493595.1 uncultured Candidatus Obscuribacterales bacterium
ATCCGCCGCCAAAGCGACCACCGCCTTCGCTGCCGGATCCGCCGCCAAAGCGACCACCGCCTTCGCTGCCGGATCCGCCGCCAAAGCGACCGCCACCTTCGCTGCCGGAGCCGCCACCGAAGCGACCGCTGCCTTCGCCGCCGCCCTGAGCATTTTCTCCGCGACCGAACTGTCCTGCTGCGCCCTGGGCTTCTCCAGCACGATTGCTCATTCCGCTAGCGGCTTGCTGAGCGTTATTCGTGCGCTGGGCGTTGGCTTGGGCATTAGCTTGATTGGACCACTGATTGCGATTATCCCAGCTGCCTTGCTGATTCCACTGGTTCATTACAGCGGCGTTCTTCTCGCTGTTGTTGACATAGACTTGATTGCCGCCGGCGCCCATGTAGTAGGGCTTGTTGTCTGCGGCGTTGCGGTAGAGCGGAACGCCGTATGGAACTCCGTGGTAGTAGTCATTGTTGTACATGGAGTTGGAGATAGCTGCGCCTGCCATGGCTCCTCCGGCTGCCGCAAGACCGGTGCCGACCATGCCCATTGCACTGCTGCCTCCGCCGCTGGAATTTCCACCGCCGGAATAGTAGTTGTTAACCTGTTGTGGTTGCTGTTGTTGCTGTTGCTGTTGCTGAGGCGCTTGCTGGGATGCATAGAGCTTATTGAGATAGCCTTGCAATTGCGCTGCTGTAACTTCGACCGGGCTGTTATTCCGGTCGGTGTACCAGAAATTGTTGGCCTGGTCGCGATAGATTGCTACTTGCTGAGTGCCGGGAGGAAGTCCTGCACCCGGCAGCGGGATCTTCGGACCGGCTTTGGTGACGACATACTGCTGACCGGAATTGTCCGTTTCGACTCTGTAGAGGGTCATGCTGGTCTGCCCTACTGGTTGCGCATCCTGCTGCGCCAAGGCTGCATGGTTGAAAGTCAGGCAAATCGATGCTGCAAGACTGATTGCCAGAACGGTGGATTTTGTGATTCTTTGCATGGCTTTCTCGCTCGTGGTGTTAGCGTTGGGACTCGGTCTTTTCATCGGGCGTTCGTTCCAGTCGGACGATTCGGCTCACCGCGCAATGTAGCCAAACGGCGACAGGCGCGACCGGTATGAGAGGTCAGAGCGCTGAAGGAACTCCCCCGACGCGCCATTATATCGCACATATATAATCTCTTTGCTTCTTCTAGGCGGTGCCGGAAATCTTCCGTTTCACAACCGTAACCAAATTCTGGATCTCTATGTCCTCAACGGCTCCGGTTGAACGTTCGACAAGCTCTACCACCCCATCCTTCAGCTTCTTGCCAATATTGACCCGGAGTGGAACACCGATCAGATCATTGTCCGCAAATTTGAAGCCTGGTCTTTCTGCGCGATCGTCCAGCAACACTTCGATACCGGCTGCCGTCAATTCGGCGTATAGCTTCTCTCCAGCGGCGAGAGCTGCCTCTTCGGCGCCGTTGATGATATTGACGATGAGATCATACGGCGCCAGAGCTTGCGGCCAGATGATGCCTTTTTTGTCGTGACTCAACTCCACAGCGGCTGCCAGCATACGCTCGACTCCTATGCCGTAACTGCCCATCACAATCGGCACTTTCTCTCCGCTGGAGATGAGGACGCTGGCGTCCATCGTCGTCGAATAACGCGTGCCCAGTTTGAAAATGTGCCCGATCTCAAGCGCCTTTTCGACCGAGAGAGTGCCACTGCATGCGGTGCAGCCGTCTGCGCTCTTTACTGCGCGAAAGTCGCTCCAGGCGGTGGCTTCTATATCCCGCTCGATGTCTACGCCCCGGTAATGGAAATCATCTTGGTTGGCTCCCGTAACCATATTGGAGCGTCCTTTAAGAGCATTGTCGAGAAAGATCTTTCGGATTTTGCCGGCTGATGTTTTGACCCCGACGCCGCCCAGCGAACCGGCGTGCGCTCCCATTGCTGAGAAGATTTCGTCCTCTTCTGCCGGGCGAACATTCTCGGCTCCCAGGAAATCCGAAAGCTTGGTTGTATTCAGCTCGTGGTCGCCTCTCAGCAAGACTAATATCATTTCTGCGTCAGCCGAATAGACCAGTGTCTTTATCTGGTTTTTCGCCGCTCCATAGTCGGCGAAATTGGCCAGTTGCTCGACCGTCCTTATCCCCGGTGTCGGAAATTTTTCAAGGATGCTCTCACCGCCGGCGTATTCATATTTGTCTGTCGCAGCCACGGCTTTCTCGACATTGGCAGCGTAAGTACATCCATTACAGAGAACAACCATGTCTTCGCCCGCGTCGGTAAGAACCATGAATTCAGTCGAAGCGCTGCCGCCCATGGCGCCGGAGCTTGCTTCGACGGCGACGAATTTCAGTCCTGCCCTGGTGAAGATCCGTTCATAAGCGGCTTTATGCAAGTCGAAACTTTTATCCAGACCAGCAGCATCCACGTCGAATGAGTATGAATCTTTCATCGTGAATTCTCTTACTCTGAGCAGTCCTGATTTCGGGCGCAACTCATCGCGGAACTTGGTTTGAAACTGGTACCAGATTTGCGGTAATTGACGATACGAGTTGAGTGCGTTTCTGGCGATGGAGGTAAAAACCTCCTCGTGCGTGACACCAAGGACATGGTCGGAACCTTTTCTGTCCTTAAGGCGAAACATGATATCGCCCATGGTGCTGAGCCGTCCCGACTCTTGCCAGAGCTCGGTCGGATGCAATGCCGGCAAAACGAATTCCTGCCCGCCTATTGAATTCATTTCTTCTCTGATTATGTTGATGATTTTGAGCCGGACCTTTTGCGCCAGGGGAAGCAAGCTGTAGATTCCCGAGCCCAGCGGGCGAATATAACCGGCTCGCATGAGCAACTTGTGGCTTGCTGTTTCAGCTGCAGCCGGATCTTCTTTGAGCGTCGGAATGAAAAGCTGTGACCATCGCATAATGTGGAACCTCATAGCGAATTATATGTATTGAAAAAAATGTCTTTGCAAAAGCGACCCCGCCATTCACGAGGTCGTACCTTGCCGCAATCGGAACGCAAAGACTAACCCGTGATGCGAGGTCGCGAGGTAGGGGGTGGTCCGAATGTGACGTGTATATGCATATGTTCAGTTTTGACGACAGAAAAACTTCTGTCAATACTTTTCCTTCCTCTGCAAACTTTAGTTGTTACAAAGGAAAGCCCCGCAAATAATTGCGGGGCTTCCTTCCAAACCAGGCAAATCGACCGCCGAAGCGATTGAAGTGACCTGAGACCTTAAGGCTGGTTCTTCGATTGATGACGCTGCGACACTGCTACCTCCAGTTGTTTTCGACCGCGCTGGTTTGCACGTTGGTGCGCAATTCCGCCGGCATTTCTTGCGGCAGTGCAGCTGCCGACAAGGCTGGTGAGGAGCCGATTTTCGAGGCGATGATATTGAACAGTCTGGTGCCGCCCGAAGCATTCAGGTGAACAGTGTCCAGATAGTCGGTGACGATAAATCTGAAGTCATCGGATAAGTCGATGTAGTCTGCACCATATTTGGTGCAGGTGGAACTGAGATATGTTTTGAACTCATGCCAGAATGCATCCGGAAGCAGAGAGCGATTCGGTAATGTGGCTGGCATGTTGACGACGAGCACCTTGATGTTTTCGTCCTTTAGCTTGGAGAGAAAGGCGTTGAAATAGCGCTTTTCCCTCGGGTAAAGTGCAGTCTTTGGATTTTTGTAGCGATTGATATATTCAGGAGTATTGTCCTGAAAACCATAAGGCATGGGGTAAGGGATCAGCCATTCGCCCTTGCGGATATCAGTGCCGCCGCCCAGGAAGACTTGCATCACCGAGCGTTTAACATTCAAGTGAGAGACAAGCGTGCGCGGATGTTCGCCAGGCTTTTGGCCCAGTCTGGAAAGGTGCCCGGCTATTTCTGCCACTTTGGCATTGAAACGCTTGAGTGGAACATACTGGTGAACAGTCCAATCTAGATAAGCGAAAGGATCCGAGAATGATGCTTTGGCGAGCTGGTCGAGGCTTACGAAGCGCGAGAAATAGTGAAATGGCTCGGTATCGGCAGGGGCGGTCATCGTATTGTCGATGAAGTCGCGCGGGTTGACTCCGATAATGACGAGCTGCGGTTTGTTGTCCGGCTTAAAGAGGGCGCTGGAAATCAAATATGCATCAGATGCCATCGAGCCGGGAATCGATGCGTTGTAGACTTCAGTGCCGGCGCCGAGCCGTTGTTTCAAATCCTTTTCCAGGGTGGCGGCGCGGCGGTCGATCACGCAGTCACGAAAGTTCTTTACTGTAAGAGTATCGGCAGAAAAAGTTGCCGAGCCAATCAGGGAGCTTCCGAACATGACGACCGGCGGAGCTTTCTCTCGCATCAAATAATTGCGAGCCACCCAGAATGACCAGGAACCTTCCTGGCTGGATTCTTCCGAGCTCTTGCTCAAAGTCTCTCTATTGAGCCCGCTGGCGCGCTCTGAAAGAGAGCCGATGGACACTAGATTGATGGCAAAGAAGACGCCCAGAGCTGCTAAAAAACCGCAAGCAAGAAATTTCCTTCTGGCATTGGTTTCCTCTTTAGATGGCGCCTTGGTCGATTCAGTCATGGGCATTTTTCTCCCATCACTGGATGATCTGAGGTTTGGAATTGGCTACGGCTTGATGCCTTTCCATGTCCTGCCCTGAGAGTGCGAATGCCTGACGGGTGCGCCCGGAGAGAGAAACGATATTGACCAGCTGATCGAAGAATTTCTTACCGCCGTATGCGTTAAGGTGTACTGAATCGTGGAAATCTTGCTGCGAATAGTTGGACGGTGTGCACATATCGTAGAAGGCTACGTTGTTTTTCATAGAGAAGACGTGCAGGTCGCCAACATAAGCCATATATCGGGCGGGCCCGAGCAAGTTGATGTTGTAGGTTGTAATCGGCATATTGACGAGAACGAGCTCGATGCGCTCTTTCTTGCAGAATTTGGCGATTTCTTGCAAGAAATAGAATTGCGTGTGATAGACATATTTGTCTGGGTGCTTGTAACGCTCAACATACTCAGGAGCGTTGTTGATCCAGCGTTTGCGTGCTTCCGCTTCGCTTATCGGTCCGGTCATGACGGCAAGCGGACGAATTTCGCCGGGCAGATAATTGGGCAAAAGCTTGATGCGATTCCACCAGGTAAATGGTGTGTCTGATTTCGGGCAAGCGACCAGTTTATTGACTATTCTTTCCGACTCTTCTTTGAATTTCAGCTGGAAGTCGGCGGCGTGCTCGCTTATATAGAACGTGCGATTGATGAACCATTCAAGACGGGTGTAAGGCGTTCTGAAAACATGGCTGGCCACATCGTCTATGTGGACAATGCGGCGCAGGAAGCGGAATGCTTCCGTATCGGCGGCGCTGGACATGGTGCTGTCGATAAAGTCTCGGGGAGCGACACCATAAACGACAATATCGGGGCGGTTGGACGTGGCTACCATGGCCTTCAAGGTCATGTAGGCATCAGAGGGCATTTGACCGGGAATGGACAGATTCAAGCAACTGAATGTGCCACCGAATCTGGTGACAAGATTGTCGGAAAGGTATTTGGCTTTATGGTATTGCGAAAGGTCCAGGGTCTTGTTCAAATAATTGGCGTCAACGCCCGCTACTGCACTGACCATGAGCGATGAGCCCAATAATGCCACGTTGTGCACGTGAGGCGACTTCTTCATGTCGTTGAAGCCCCACCATGTCCAGCCTCTATAGAGGTAATTGTAGGGGTCGAACTCGATAGGGTTGTAGAAAGACAGCGCGAAATTGCCCAGGCAGAAGAGCAGAATTGCCCAGTTGGTTGCCGCTCTCATACCGCTGGTGCGAGGTTTTTCAGGCGGCAGTTTATCTGTGGCGCGCCGACGGAATTTAGTCTGGTTTTCGCCGCCCAATCTCTCGTCTTTGACAAGAGTGGTCTCTTGAGGCGCAGCGGTCATAGCTGTCCTCCTTTCAAACCGGCAATATGGCTATTGGTCGGGTCGAGCGCCGACATCACTCTTCTGTCTTTCGCCGCTCTTTCGGCAACGATGTCCAGGAGTTTCATACCGCCGCCCGAGTGCAGGTGCACAGTGTCCATAAAATCATTTGTGGCAAATTGTTTTGAATCACCCAGGTCGATGAATGTCGCGTCCTTAGACTGCGCGAGCACTCTCAGGCTCTTCTTGTAAGCGTCCCACGTGCCTTTCTCGAGCAGATCGCGGTTGATGTCGGTGATAGGCATCGAGATGAGAATGACCTGTGTACCTCTTTCTCTAGCCGAGTTCATCAGATCGGCCAGAAATTTCATCTGGTGGCAGTACGTGCGCCAGTTGAGACGAGCGTAGCGTTTTTTGTACTCGTTCAGATTGGCATTGTCGAAGGTTCTTGTCTCAGGAGTGGTAGGGCGGAAGAACGCTTCGTTGGAGGTAATCTCCATCTGTTTGTAATAGGGGAAAAGCGTTCTTCTGTCCTGAATGGTGAAGGGCTTATCCGTTTTCGGTTTGGGCAGCCACTCGTTGATAGCTGCAGTAATGGCGCGCTCGGTCGAGACGCTCATATCGTACTTGTGACCGTAGGGATAAACCAGCTGAGCCAGCTCGAAATTGAGGCGTTGGTCCCATTCCGGCGCGATCAGATGGCGATGCGATGTCACATCGCCGAAACGACTCAGATATTGATACGGATCGGTAGCTGCAGGGCTCGGCAGGAGGCTGTCCATGAAATCACGAGGACCGACCCCGTAGACGATCACATCAGGACGCTTCTCTCCTTTGAGAAGGAATTTCGTAATCAGATACGCGTCGGAGGGCATTTCGCCGGGCAATCCAAAATTGAAAGTTTTCACCTTCATGCCGGAGAGGCGCTTGAACTGATCTTCGAAATACTGAGAGTTGTGGTGGTGAGAGCCATCGATCGGTCGTTTCAAATAGTCCGCATCGACTCCGGCGACTGGAACCAGTACCAGAGACGAGCCCATGAATACGAATTGAGGGCGTCCCTGCCTGTCCGAGAGGAAATCCTCCACAGCCCAACCAGTCCAGGTTTTAATTGGAAAGTCGCTGGGAGCGATGTTGCCGAGCTTAGTCATCGCCAGGAGCGAAGAGACCGCTGCAAACAGCGCTACCGATATGAAGAATTTGCTTCTCAAGATACCCATTAAACCATTCCGTTTGCCTTTGTCCGGCTGTGTTCTACTTCTCGGTTGTAGAACTCAGGTCGTTCTTAGAATTGGAAATAGATGAATCTGGGCGAGCTGTCCGGCGTGAAGATTGTGAGCAAGCACATCAATGCCACCATGACAGTGACTTGCACTGCCCAGGGCGGGCTCTGGTAGAACTTCTTGTCGTTCAGCCAGTTGATGACGAATGTCGAAGCCAGGAGCACGGGCAGAATTAGCACGAGAGCCGGGAAGATGATCGGATCTCTTATTTGCAGAATTGCCAGTTGCGACGCGCTGAAGTGAAGCAGTGCGGCAGGGGCTTCGAACAATTTACCGAGCACAGAACCGGCAATCTTCATGTCGTCGGCCCGGAAAAATACCCAGCCGATGCAGACGACGTGGAAGGTGAAGACCACCGAGGCCCAGTGATAAAGCTTGGACTTGAGCAGTTTTTCGTGAACGCCGATCTTCTGCATTACGCCTTCGTATTCGCGGTGAAGAATCAGCACGATGCCCTGATAGGCACCCCAGGCCAGGAAGTGGAATGCGGCGCCGTGCCACAGACCGCCCAGGGCCATGGTGATGAAAAGGTTGCGGTATGTAAGCCATTTGCCGCCTCTCGATCCGCCCAAAGGAATAAAGAGGTAGTCGCGCAGCCAGGATGAGAGGCTGATGTGCCAACGGCGCCAGAAGTCGGAAACGTTGGATGCGATGTACGGCAGATTGAAGTTGATCGGTACTTTATAGCCGAAGAGCAGTGACGAACCTCTGGCGATATCTGTATAGCCTGCAAAATCGAAGAAGATCTGGAAGGCGAATGCGTAGGTGATCATCCACATATCTAAGGATGAGAATTGCTCGGGATGAGCAAAACCAGCCTGGACGACGAGCGCCAGATTGTCGGCGATCAGAACTTTTTTGGCCAGACCCATCAATATGAGTTGCATGCCTTCGTCTACATATTCCCATTTGAATTTGACGGGAATGTGCAATTGCGGCACGAAGTCTTGATAGCGTTTGATCGGACCGGCTATCTGGGTGGGGAAAAAGGAAGGGAAAAGAGCGAAGTCGAGGAAGTTTTTCACAACCGGCTTGCCACGGTAAACCTCGATCGCATAGTGAATGAATTCGAAGACGAAGAATGAAATGCCGAGGGGCAGAATGATGTGCAGGTGAGGCTCTTTCCAGTCGATGCCGACAACTCCCAATGTTGCTTTGACAGCATCCATTGTGAAATAAGCGTATTTGAAGATGCCCAGCACAATCAAGTTGAGTGCAACGGTGAAACCAAGAACAATCTTCTTGTTCTTCTGCTCTACCGCTTTCTCTATGAAAGGAACGAGAAGGAAGTTGGCTAACGTCAAACCGAAAATCAGTATGCCGTAAATTGGACGCCACGACATATAAAAGACGTAGCTAGCCACCAGCAGTAGTGGCACGCGGAATCTGTGGGGCGTCAACCAGAACAGTAGAAATACTGTAGGCAAAAACACCAGGTATTGCAGACTGTTGAATAGCAAGCTACTTCTCCTTACTTCCCAGGAACCGTCCTAATAACTTTGTTGTATCAGTGTTAACTGCCAATTGGAAATTCAGTTTTGTGTTCACTGAACTTTTTTGTCGTAATTGCAAATCCCAATATCGCAGAGTGTTTTGCAAAGTTATCAATGGCCCTCGCCATTGTAAAAGCTGGATTTCAAGAATGTCTACCCGACACGTATTGTCTTAACCTAAAAAGGTTATAGGAACCTCTGTGAAAGGGTAAATCCTGATCTTCTAAAGCCGCCGCTGGCGGGAAAAACGAGCGCCTGACATCTTGACTGGTTTGCAGTTGTCAGGCAATCCGGTTGTAATGAGATTGGTTGCAATGTGGTATCACCGTCTCATAATGCATTTAGCATGCATCTTACGTACCATCACCGGTGATACCATTACTGGCACACCATTGCCTTAAGCAATTTGAATGTTGCAGTCTTATCGCGCCTGCGCCGAATTACATCAACTCGTGACTTTCAAACGCTCTTATTTTTTTGACCGGGGAGCGTTTTTCTAGTCGCCCTGGCCTTTTGCAAATCCATCCGGTATCAATTGATAGCCGCCGCCGTAAACAGTTTTGATGTACTTGCGGTCCGGTGTTTCTAAACGCGTTCTAAGGTGGCGGATGTGCACCCGGATCGTATCGACGTCATCATCCGGAGCATATCCCCAGACTTCTTCCAGGAGCTTGCCTGTGGAGACGGTCTGACCGTGATGCTGCATCAGGCAGTGAAGAATTTCGAATTCGGTCGGGGTCAATTTCACCATCCGCTCTTTTACCTTCGCTTGAAGATTCTCGGGGATGAGAGTGATTTCACCTGCGTGCAAAATTTCCGGCAAAGTTGCCGATTGCGGCACGCCGCCCGAGCGTCTGAGCAGGGCGCGGATGCGAACTTGCAGCTCGGGGATTTCGAAAGGTTTGACCAGATAGTCATCGGCTCCGGAATCGAAGCCCGAGACTTTGTCCTTCGTCATGCCCAGGGCGGTCAGCATGAGAATAGGAATCGGGTGGGTCTGGGGGTTTTGCCTGAGGCGCTGGCAGACTGTGAAGCCGTCCAGGTCGGGCATCATGACGTCAAGAACAACAAGATCGGGACGATTTTGCTGGGCCAGCGCCAGTCCTTTGTGACCGTCGCTTGCTGTTGTTACTTGGTGTCCCAGAAGTTCTAGGTTGATTTTGACGAGTTCGGCAATTGCAGCATCGTCGTCAATAACGAGTATTCTTGACAACTTGTTCTCCTCAAGAGGTCTTTGTAGATTCAAGCTTGACCTACGACCGACAATTTTACTGGAATTTTCATCGGCCGCCCGCCCCGCAAAATCTGTAATGTCACTTCCTGGCCCGGCTTTTTCGTTTCGATAGCCGTCCAGAGTTCGTCAACAGAGCGCACTACGCGGTTATCTATGGCTTGGATGACATCGGCAAGATTGACGTCAAGAGCTCGGAAAGTAAATGGACCTTGTTGATAAACAACTACTTTGGGACCGGAAAGACCAGCCTGGGCGGCCGGGCCTCTGGGGTCCAATTTGATGATGCGCAAGCCAGTGTCGACGGGGGCGACTACGAGAATGCCCAGGTCCGGGCGAATAATCCGGTGATTGGCGATTAATTCGGGCACGATACGTTTCGCCACATTCACTGGGATAGCCAGCCCGATGCCGGCCGACTGTCCAGTGCGCGACAGAATGGCTGTATTGATGCCAATCAGTTTGCCGCTAGTGTCCAGAAGCGGTCCGCCGGAATTGCCCGGGTTGATGGCTGCATCGGTCTGAATGATGCCTTTGATCAGGCGTCCGTTCTCAGTGCGCATGGTGCGGCCAAGGCTCGATACAATTCCCTGGGTGAGAGTTCTTTCAAGTCCGAACGGATTGCCGATCGCAAATACGCGGCGCCCCACTTCCAGTGTCGACGAATCTCCAAATGGAATCGGCGTCAATGCCTTTCCTGCCGGCACCGTCACTTTCAAGACCGCCAGGTCGCTGTCCGGATCGACGCCGACAACTGCCGCAGGCAAGACCGTGCTGTCCCAGAGAGTGGCCCGAATATTCTTGAAGCCTTCAACAACGTGATTGTTGGTGACGATATAACCGTCTTCGCTGATGATGATGCCTGAGCCTGCGCCTTCTTTAGGGGCGAAATTGTAATAGATGTCTTCGGAAGATGCCGAGGACGCGATGTTGACGACGCCCTTGTTGCAGCTCTTATAAACTCGAATATTGACTTGCTCGTCGGGAGTCAAGTTCAGATGGGTGGGAGCCGTTCTTTTCACTTCGGCGCTGCCGGCTGCTAAAGCTGCCTGAGTCGCACCCAGCGCGAGAAGGCAAGCCGCAAAGGATGCCATCAATTTTTTCGACACTTCGATCATCTGTAATTTATCCTTGAGTTATGCTTCTGAAAACTCTCTACATATCTAAGAGACTCCGGCCTGAATTATTTGATCCGCTTTTCTGGTTAGCTTTTTTTGATGATCGGCCACAAAACTGCATTATGCAGGTGAGCCGGTTTCAGTTCCCTTGCCGCTTTCCGGTGGTTCGCTCTGTGTGGCGCCAGGCTCTTTGGGTTTTTGTCCGATCTTAGGCTCTGTGCCCTCCATCAATCTCTTGATGTTGGCTTTATGTCGCCAGGTCACATAAGCAAGCGCGGTGAAACCGTAAGCGATGTGTGCGGCAGGATCATGAAAGAGCCAGAAGTAGACGGGCAGCATCCAGACTGCGCCGATTGATGCCACCGAGACTATTTTGGTCAGTCCCAGAATGAGCAACCATGTAGCAAAAAGCACTCCGCCTACAAAAGGATTGAGGGCAATTACAGTGCCCAAACCTGTCGCGGCGCTCTTGCCGCCTTGAAAGCCGAGAAAAATCGACTTGCTGTGTCCGACGAGGGCCGCCACAGCGCACAGTGGTGCGCATGTGTGCGACAGACCGAGCAAAGTCCAGTCGGCCCTGCCGCCGTCTAGATAGACAGCCGCTGCAACCGGTGCCCAACCTTTGAAAATGTCGAAGAGAAAAACAAAGAGCGCCGGTCCTTTGCCTACGCAGCGCAGCACATTGGTGGCCCCGGTCGATTTGCTGCCATGCTCGCGAATGTCGATACCTTTGACCGCTTTGGCTACCCAGTAGCCGGTTGGAATCGAGCCGGCCACAAAGGCAATCGCAATCATCAGAATGAAGGTCGCCAAAGCGTCTATTTCTCCTTCTTATCCCTTGTGGTTATACGAATCGGCGTACCGACGAATCCAAACGACTCACGCAATTTTCTCTCCAAGTACACTTTATAACTGTTGGTGAGAAGTTTGCTGTCATTGACGAAAAGAATGAAAGTCGGCGGTCCGACTGAAACTTGCGTGCCGTAATAGACTTTCAATCGCTTGCCTCTTTTGCCTGCAGGCGGCGGCACCAGTGCAACTGCTTCGGCAATTACCTGGTTGAGCAGTCCTGTCGATATGCGGCGCTGCGTTTCTGCATAGGCCGCTTCAGCCGTGTCTAGAATTTTCGTCAGGCGCTGTTTGGTTTCGGCGCTGGTGAAAACAACAGGAGCAAAAGCAAGCATTCGCAAATCCGATTTAACTGTTTCGGTGAATTCGTTCATGAGCTTGGATGTTTTATTTTCAATCAAGTCCCATTTGTTGACGACAACAACGCAGGCGCGCCCCGCTTCATCGATTTTGGCGCCAATCTTCTGGTCCTGGTCGGAAATATCTTGTGTTGCATCGAGGACGAAAACAACCACCTCCGAGCGTGATATCGCTCGCAGCGAACGAACTACGGAGAATGCTTCGATGCCGTAATCCACTTTCGATTTGCGTCTTATGCCGGCAGTGTCGACCAGTGTCAGCTCGCGTCCTTTGTAGATGATCGTCGTGTCTATGGCATCACGGGTGGTGCCCGGTACATTGGTGACGATCGATCTTTTTTCGCCGATCATGGCGTTGACTATAGAGGATTTACCGACATTGGGTTTGCCGACGATGGCAATGGCAATCTTGCTTTGAATTTCGGAAAGCTTTTCCGCTTCTGCTTTTGCTTGCAGTTCGGCCGTTTCAGCATCGGCAAGACGCGCGGTTTTTGACTTCTTTACTTTGCCTTCTTTCTTTTGCGTTTCTCTTTGCGGATTGATGAGGGTGATTACTTTATCGAGAACATCACCGACGTCTCCGGAGCCACGCATCGCCGAAACAGGCATCGGATCGCCCAGTCCGAGCTGATAGAACTCGAGCACGTTGGGCTCGTCTTTGGGATCGTCTATTTTATTGACAGCTACAATAATCGGTTTTTTCGAGCGTCGCAAAAGATTGGCGACATCTTCGTCGGCGCCGTTGAGCCCGGCTTTGCCATCCACCATGAAAATAATCAGGTCCGCTTCGCTTACAGCCAGGCGCGCCTGGTCATATACCTGCGTCGTAATCTCATCGGTTGATTCAGTGAGGATGCCGCCCGTATCGACAAGGACAAATTCCTGCCCGCTCCATTCGGTTTCCCGATAGATGCGATCGCGCGTCACGCCCGGCTGGTCATCGACGATAGCGTGCTTGGCGCCGACGCAGCGGTTGAAGAAAGTAGATTTACCGACGTTTGGCCGCCCCACGATGGCGACCACATGCTTTGTCATTGATGCCTCTTAGCGTCATGTGCTCGACAAATTTGGCTGTATTCGAGAGTAGAAATTCTCGTTCTATTTCTCTGGAGTCGGACCCTTGCCGGGTTGGGGCTTGCCGCCGGGTCCGCTCTTGGGACCACCGGGACCCCATTTTTTGCCGAGCTTTGGCGCTTGATCATACAGCCATCTAAGGATAGTGTCCTTGGCAGTATTTAGGTAAATCGCCGATTCGGTATCTCCACCTTGATCCGGGTGCACTCCTGGACTGGTTATTTGCTTCTTCCAGGCATCCGTAACAGATTCTATGGTCATCTCTTCGGGGCGGACGCCAAGCAACATACAGGCTTTACGGATTTCAGGCGGAACTTGACGGACGAAACCAGGCGTGGAGGCCGACTGGGCGGCTTCTCTCGGCGGAGGCGGTGCGCTGCTTCCCAGAGGAGCGCTTGCGCCCGGGCTGGCTGGTGCTTCTGCGTGCGCCTGACCGGTTTCGCCTGGTTTTGGACGGGCTTTGCCGCCAATAAACTTGCTGCCCAGCCCTTTGGGCTCCGCTTTGTCGGGGCTGGCGCCGCCGCCGCTGCCTCCGCCCATCTGGTGGGCTTCTCTGGGCTCGGACGTCATTTCTTTGGCTTGGCGAATTCTGTTCTTTATCAGATCGCGCAATTCGTCATCCGACGGCGCATTGCCTTCGGGAGTGAGCTGTACGTCCTGGATGATTTCTATGTCTTCGAGATTGCTGTAGTCGTCAAGTCCTTCGAAAATGTCCATCGAGTCCAGGTCGAAACCACTGTTCTCGCTGGTTTCTGCGTATCCATGCTCCTGGCCCACGTTATATTCGCTTTCGCCGCTATGAGCGGTTGCCAGTGCGTCCGGCTCCTGGGTCGACTCGTCGTGCGTCTGTATATATTGTTCGCCGCTGGGCTGAAATTCCCTGCCAGGTTCCTCATATTTCTCCCAATTGTCGCCGGTCAGTGTCTCGGATGGCAAAGTCTGAATTTCGTCAATGTGGCGCTCTTCTGTGTCTCCATTAGTATCAATGGGGACGCGAACCCGCTCTTTCTTCGGTGCCGGAGGCGGTGGAGGCGGCGGAGGCTGGCTTTGCTGAATTTGCTTGGAAAAATCTTTCAACGACTTGGCTCTGAAGTGGTAGACGGTCTCGAGGTCTTTCCAGGATAGCTCCAGCATCGGGTTGAATTCGCTAGCCACGAAAGGTCCGGAGCGAGCGGCATTGAAAACCTTTTGCGAGTAGCTGTCGCCGAAAGAAGCGCTCTGGTCTTCGACTGCGCTTAAAAAGACAGCGGTCGGAATTCCTGACTCCAGCTCCTGAACGGGAGGATTGGCTTCCGCTTCCGCTTCGCTCAAGTTCTCCATGACTTCGGCCGGCTCATATCTGGGAGCTTCTTGCATTTCAGGCTTATCGCCTGCCAGAAGTTCTGCCTCGCCAATAACATCGGGAGTATCCCAGCCTTCGTCCTCTCTCATCTCCCGCGCGGCAACCGGCGGCTCGGGCGCTCCGCCCACGAGCTCCGGAACATAGCCTGTATTGGAAAGCTGGATGACATTGGACTCGCCGGTCGCGGTCGAAGTGGGCTTGCTCTTTGCCTGGCGCTCCATTTCCAGGTCGATGTCGCCATCGCCGGCAAGCGCTCTGGCTGCCTCCTGAGCTGCAATTTCCTGGGCTTTCTGCTTTTTGCCTTCGATGATGCCCAGCTTGTGACCCAGGTCGTACTGGGTCTGTTGTTGCATGGTTAAGACTTCATTCTGGATTTGCAACTGCCGGATGCGGCTTTCCAGCTCTCTGACCTTGGCTTGATATTCGGAAATGACGTCGGTATTGACGACCAGAGGGCTGCCGCGCTCTTTGACAATCAAGTCCATGTACTCGCTGACGCTGTAAACCGCCCGAGCACTTACCTTCGCTTCATCAGCGACTGTGAAAGGATTGACATCCAAGCCCTTTTCTTTGACTGCCTTGAGTGCAGCCAGCACGGTCTCTTTATCGACTTCAGGTCTATTGCTCGTTTCGTTCACCATTTGTTGCCGGTTTTCCCGTCCGCCATCTCGGGCTAATACAAACTGATATAAGCCCTAAAGCTTAGATACCCCATTTCAAGATTTATAGAGGCCTTTCTCATATCTTAACTGCTTTTACAGACTGGTGAAAATTATTATTCTTGTGCGGTCGTGAGATTTCCTCTTCAATCCGCTTGAGAAGGTCCGTGCGAGTTTCAGTATAAAAGGGTCGGGAGAGCAAGATTATGCAGGTTTTGGCAAAACTAAAAATCCACGGGCGGGTTCAGGGAGTTTTTTTTCGCCAGTCGACTCGTGAAAAGGCTCGTGAGCTGGGGCTTTCCGGTTGGGTGAAAAATATGCCGGACGGCACGGTGGAGGCCCTGGCTGCCGGACCGGAGAGTCTCGTCAACGAATTAATTGCCTGGTGCCATAAAGGTCCTGCTTATGCACGTGTCGACAAGGTGGAAGCCAGTGTCTCGAAAGTCGAGGAAGGGCATGAGGAGACGGTAGCATCCGGTCCTTTCGAGATTGCTTGAATAAGTGACGCGCTGTTTTAGCTGTTGTCAGCGAATTCTCTAGAACCTGGACCTTCAAAGAGTCGATAGGCTTCTTTTACAAGCGTGTTCTTTTCACCGGGCTCGGGCGGTGGAGCTTTAGGCGGCGCCGAACTCAAGGGTGCATGTTCTCTTGGTTTGGCAGGCGCATTGCCGCCCGAGTGGCCGGGAGCCGGGCTCGCAGGCGCTCCGGACGGGGCGGAGGCATGGGGGCGCTCCGCCGCTGTGGCTTGATGTTCAGGCTTTCCCGGCGAAGTACCGGCTGCCGGAGCTTTTGGCTTCGGTCGTGTTTCAGGCGCGATTGTCATCGGCTTGATCTTCACCTGAAGATCTCGGCCTGTCGCCTGTGCTGCAGCTCTTATGTGGTCGATCTTCGTCTCCAGAGTCTTGAGCAGCATCTCTTTCACGCCGATTACCAGCTCGTCGCGGGTGAGGGTGAGCGGTGCGCACATTGATTGGAGAAGCGAATAAGTAGGCTTATGGCGTTCTTGCAATTGATCGAGAATCGCCGACCAGACTTCATCTATCTCTGTGAATGATGTTGCTGCCGCCGGCTCTGCGTATTCTTCTTCTGATTCTTCGTAAGTGACGATTGATTCAGGGACTATTTCAGGCGCCGATTCGGCGGTGGCGACAGCGGTATGCTCCTGCTGTGCCGGAGGCTCGGCAGCTGTTTGCGCAACCGGTGCATGTTGAGAAACGGCAGGTGCCGGTTGCGGTGCGGCATGAGGTTGCGGCGCAGGCGCATGAGAAACAGGCGGAGCCGCAGGCGGTCTCGGTGCCGGTCTTGCCGCCTGCATCGCCTGTGGTGGCACTCCTGAAGCCAGTCTGGCTTCCAGGTCCATCACTTTGTCTTTCAAATCTTTGAGCTGCGTGATTTCCAGGCGGTGGCAGAGCGAAAGCAAGCCGATTTCGAGAGTGAGAGCGGATTGAGTAGAGCGGCGGCAGCTTTGTTCAAGTCCCGACAATTGCTCGATCATCTGGGCAAGTTCTATTCTGTCGAACAATTGCGATTGCTCGCTCAATGCTTCTAAATAAGACGGAGAGCCAAGCACCGGTATCTTCAACTGTGCTTTGGCCAGATTGAGGAAGTGTTTCGAAAGTTCAAGCGCGATAAGAGCCGGCTCTCTTCCTTCTCCAAGCAAGCTGAGCGCTGCTTGCAAGACCGGCTCGGCAGCCCCTTCTTTGATTGCTTTGCTGAAGTCCAGCAGCACATCCTCTTTGACCGAGCCCAGCATCAGGAGCAAATCGTCCAGCTGAACTTGCTTCTCTTTAGTGGCCAGAAGCGAGGCTTGATCGAGCAAACCCAGTGCGTCTCTCAATCCGCCACCGGAGCGGCGTGCCACCAGATCAATGGCGGCGTCGTCGATGTTGATATCTTCTTTTGTCGCGACGTTGCGCAAATGCACTGCCAGTTCGTCATGATTGATCAGCTTGAACATCAGTCTCTGGCAGCGGCTGATGATGGTGGGCGGCACCTTGTGCTCTTCGGTGGTGGCAAGAATGAAAATGACATTGGGCGGCGGCTCTTCAATGGTTTTAAGAAGAGCGTTGAATGCCTCTTTTGTGAGCATGTGGCATTCGTCGATGATATAGATTTTGTAATTGCCGCCCACTGTGATCGGTGCGCGTTCAATGAGAAGCCGGGCGTCATCGACACTGTTGTGGGACGCTGCGTCGATTTCAATTACAGCCGGTGAATTGACCTGCTTCACTTCCAGGCATGAGGTACATTCCAAGCAGGGCGTGGGCGTCGGACCATTGTGGCAGTTGAGAGACTTGGCCATGATGCGGGCCGACGAAGTCTTGCCGCAACCACGTGGACCGGTGAAAAGATAGGCGTGGGCTACACGGTTGTGTTCGATGGCATTGGTGAGAGTCCTGACGACAGACTGCTGCCCGACCAGATCGCCAAGAGACTGCGGTCTATATTTAAGGTATAGAGGTTCGTATGTGCTTACCACGGAAATAGGACCGTACGCGACCAGCCAGGTGAGCGCCGTTTGAAAATGACGCTTTACCCATGGATCCTAACCGATCACGGGCAGTGATTTAAACAGATATATGAGAGCTTAGCTAAAAAAAGTGGGATTTACTTTTTGGGCTCAGGTTTATCATCAGCCGGTTTTTGTCCGGCGCCGTTACCCAGACCCGACTCCATGCGCGCTCTTTCTTCCATGACTATTTGAGAGACGATCGACTTGACTTTCGGCGTCACAACTTCGCCTGTCATCTGCGCCGCTTCGTGCATGACTTGCGGCAGCACATCCAGCGCTTTCTTTCCGGCTTCTGTTTGATAGAAATCGGAAATGTCGTTCAGCTCTTTGGCGCTGAAATATTTGTCATAGACCTGTGTTGAAATCGATTCCAGAACATCGGGCAGATTGATTTCTTTGGGCAGTAATTCTCTATAGCGACTGAACATGCGCCCTGACGAGGCGACTACTTGCTGCATAAGATCGTTTTTCTGCTGTTCGTTATAACGTGGATCTTCTTGAATGGAGCGAGAAAGATTGAGCTCGAAACTCTTTTGCCCTTGAGCCAGAAGCATGTCATACATCTTGTCCGCTACCTGCGGCAAGCGGGTCACATTCATGAGGCGTTTGATGGCTTCGCGTTTTTCCGGTGCCAGCTTTGCCTGAGCTGCTGCCGTTGCCGGCATATTAGCGGCGTTGGCATCGGCAACTGTGTCTTTTGCCGTTTGCGTATTGGCTGCGGCCTTCGCCGATACCTGGCAGCCTATCGTGAGTGTTATTGCAACCAGGGCTACCGAAGATATAAGGCACGAATGTCTCTGACTCATTTTCCCCTCCGCAGAATTCCCACAAATCATACCTGATTTGTCGGCTGTTATTGGCTGCTCTGCTTCTCGTGACCGGTGCGCGGACTGACTATTTCGCGTTGAAAATCAGCAGGCTGACTACCTTCGGCGCGGTCGTTTTGCTGGTGTAAGCAAGCTGGAAGCTGACCTGGCTGATTGGATAGACATAGTTCTGTCCGCCTCTTGATTGCGGCTCTGAAAGGATAAAGGCAGGCTCGCCGAATTTCTGCTTGACCGTGCCCAGGTCGTCTCCAAGTTTGACTCCAAAATCCTGTGATATCAGTGATGAGTCAAAAATTCTGATTGCTTCTACCTGTCCGTTGCGCGAGTAGATTTGCAGCGAAACCTCGTCATTGCCAGGTTTTTGCAAAGACCATACGGACCAATTATTGATCTTGGTTTTGTTGAGCTGTCCTTTGCCTGCCAGAGCTTTATTCGTTTGCGATTCTGACGTGCCGAGGCGGACAAGCGGGATGCCAGTCACCACACTTGGTGGCAGCAGGGCGATCTCTATAGGCTTGCCTTTTTCGACCGCATCCATTTGCTGTTTGCCTGAAGACATGGAAAGAATGCCATTGCTACTGTCTTTTCCGCTATTGAGAAATTCTCTTACGTGTTTGAACAAGCTGGGCTCGGCCGGTGGTTTTTGAGCAACTACATTGCCTTCGGCTACTGCTGCAAAAGGGGTGGACATAGGAGCGGCTGGCGGTGGCTTCGGCAGGCTGAGGGCCGTTTGCTTGTCTGCGCTTTTGTATGCAAGCATTGATTCTTCGTCGCCCGCAGCGGCATTGCTGCCTTTCTCATATTCAGTAATCAGCGGATTGGTGGATATGACCTTTGATGACTTCTGTTCGTTTCTAAACGCGCCTGCCGGTGCATGCCGTTCGTCTGCCAGCAGTGGTCCGCGTGCAGCGTTGGCATAACCACCCCCGGCTCCGGCTTGGCTGCGTCCCAGGTTTTGTGCCAGTTGTTGAGCTTCTTCGAATTTCTTTGCTACATCGTAAAGCTTGCTGCTCGATGCCGTCAGCCTCTGACGTGCTTCAGGAGAGAGTCGATTGGTGATTTCGCTTGTATCGAATGTCTGGATTCCTTTACTGGCTGCCTGGTAAGCGCCGGAGCCGGCCAGACCTTGCGTGGCACCGCGATTCGACTGTTTTGCCAGTAACTGCCCGCCCACGGGGCTGTTACTTGCCGAGTCGCGCTTGTAAGCAATCGCTCGTCTGGGAGCTGCGCTTTCTGCTGAATATTCGGCAACACCGTCATCCGCCGGAGTTTCTCGATTGCTGCGCCCGTAAGAAGCTCTGGGCTCGGCCATGGCCAGAGTCGATTTCCTGTCCGCTCTTGCGCGGTTTTTCTCTTTGGTATTGAGCGAACTCTCGGGCGGTCTTATGGCCAGGAGCTGGTCGGTGGTACCCTGGGCTGGAGACGGTGTAGCCAGTGGATTTTGCTGGTACTGGAAAGTCTGCTTATTGCGCGACATGGCAATTTGCGGCTCGTTGCGCATGCGGCTGAGAATATCTTCCAGCAATTTCACTCCTGCATGAGGCGGTGAGATGTGCGAATGTTGAATTGCTACTTTGGCTACTGGAGCTGTTTTCTGCGGAGCGGCGCCGGCCAGATGTGCCAACGAAAGAGAAAGAGCAAACATGAGAGTTGCGCTCGCGCTGATTCTGTATATGGTGGATCTTCTCTGTCTGCTCATTTCTCTGTCCTCGACTTTAGGTGCCGGCTTTCGTTTCCTGCGCCAGCTTGGTTTCCCAGTCGTCCAGTTCCGACTGATTGATGAGACCGCGCTTGGTCGATAAGAAGACGGCGCGGCATCTCTGGTTGAATTCGGTGTCGTGCGATTCGCCCCGTCCCGGTATCCCCAGTTTGGCATACAGAGACTTGAGTCGGCTTTGCACAGCCTTTTCTGTTAAGTACAAACGTTTGGCAATCGCATGATCGGTCATGCCGAGCGCGATGCAAACAAGCGCTTCGTATTCTGCTGTTGTTAAGTTGGTGGCTCTATTTTGAGTACGCTGGATGACTCTTGCGATACCGGGATGGATCCAGCAGTCTCCGGAAAGCACTGCTTTGGTCGCCTCTATCACCTGCTCGTTGGAGGCGTTTTTCAGGACATAACCGAAAACACCGTTGGGAGGAACGACTTTCCACAGCTGACGCACATAGACTTCGTCAGAAAAATTGGAAAGCATAATGATTCCCGTATTGGGCAAAGCATTGAGAATCTGCTCGGCTGCCTTAATGCCTGACAGGTGGGGCATCTTAATATCGAGGAAGACCAGCGGCGGCTTCAATTTGGCTGCCATGTCAACGGCTTGCTGCCCGTCGTGAGCTTCTTCCACCGGCATATTGTCGGGGAAATTCTCGGTCAAAAGGCTCTTTAGCCAGTTGCGGTCCCTTTCTTCATCATCAGCGATGAGTATCATGTTGCATCCACCTTTTTAACTGGGTTTTCGTCCATGTTTATCTTAAGGCTCAATTCAGTGCCAGAGGAAAACTTGACAGGCTTTTTCCACTCAACCTGAGCGCCTATTAATTGAGCGCGCTGGCGAATATTCAGTAGACCGTGCGAATCCTTGCGGATCAGTTTCGGGTCGATGCCCCTGCCGTTGTCTGTGACGGCGATGGTCAGTTGTTGATCGACTTTCTCTATTTTTAGCTCGACGATTGACGCTTTCGAATGTTTCCCTACATTATTCAGCGCTTCTTGAACGATCCTGTAGAGCTGCAGCTTGGTGAAATTGGTGATCTGATAATCGTCATGTCCATCGCCGTCCATGAAATTGCCTTCGATTTGATGGTCGCGCGTAAGTATGGAAAGTAGATTCTCCAGTGCCGATTTGAAACCCATGGTCTCCAGGACAGAGGGGTGCAAATCGTTGATGACGCGGCGCATTTCGATCACTGCCTGGTCGAGTTTTTCCCTCATCTGCCTGGGCACAGGATTGTCGTCGAGGTCCGTGGCCAGCTTGTCGGCCATGCGCGCGACTGCCGAGAGCGCCGGCAGGGTTTCGTCGTGAAGGTCCTCGGCGATGCGCTGCCTCTCTTCTTCGGCGCGAACCTGCATGGATTCGCGTGCTTGAGCCAATTCTTTGTTTCTCTGCCGCAAATCCGTATCCAGATAAATGAATGTTCCCAGAGAGAAGCCCAGGGTTAGCACTGCCAGTGGTGGCACGACCGGCAAGGCCAGGTGAAATCCTTCGAAAAGAATCTGCGCCGTACCTACAAGCACCATGCCGGAGGTCAGGTAAGTGGCGGTTCTGGTGCTCAGTGGCAATATTGACGCGACAGCACCGAATGCAGCTCCTAAAAGCAGAAGCAAGTGGTGGGCGATATTTTTAGGAAAGCTGTAGATGACCTGATTGTCGAGCAGAGTCTGAATCGCGTCGGCGTGCATGACCACATCTGGGACATTGTCTTCCAGAGGAGTGCGTCTTTTGTAGGGCTCCTCCCGGCGTTTTGTAAAAGAGCAGCCGATCATGACTATCCGGTCTTTGAATTTGCTGCCGTCGAAGTCGCTTTCCAGAACGTCTCTGAATGAAACCGAAGGATATTGAATGCGGCGGAAATTGATGTAGGCGGGTTGATCCGACTGGAAATTGAGAATTTGAGTGGAAGGTCCGACACCTTTGATTTGCCTGTGCAAATTGATTACTGCTTCGGTCAGCGAGGGAACCGGCGCCGCGCTTATTGAAGACGTGTCGATGTCTCCTTGCGAGTCCCTGTAATTGACGGGAAGCCTGCAGATAAGTCCGTTATTCTCCTGAATCAATTCGTCATAGCCATAGGCTCGGACATTATTCATGATTGTCCGGCTGGGCAGGTCGGTGCTGCCTTCCAGGCTGCCGAAAAGCCCGATGACGACATTATTGTATTTGCGTATGACACTGATCAGGTCTGCATTGGCGGCGCCGCGCAAGTCGAGGTCTATGACGATGATCGCCGGGCCTTTCTTTTCGAGATTTTCAATCGCCCTGGCCAGAACGCTCTGAGCGTGGTCATCATTGAATCTGGCTATGCCTATGTCGAATTGAGAGAGGTCGTCGAAGTCTACGATGCTGACGTCGCGTGATTCTGCCGGACGCTGGACGGCCGAGTACAATTTTTGCGAAACTCGATAGCGCCACTCCAACATGCTCAATTCCATGCTTTCCAAAACTGTCGATTCAGCGAGCAGTAAAGTGGCGACGCATCCGGCCAGCGCTCCCCAGAACAATCTCTGGAAAAGAAGACTGTCTCGTCCATGAATCCACATGGACGGCAAGAACAGTCGTTTTATAGATGCGAGTGCCACCCTCATCCTGGTCCCCAAAAAAGCAGTTTCACCTGCTCCAACTGTAGTCTAGCGCGGTCGTTTCGGCAATTGGCTGGGGTAAACCCCGGATATGCCCAGCCCTTCCACCTTGCATCTGCGAAAATTCCAGGATTCTGCATCAATACGATATCGCAAGCATATAAATTGATGCCGTCTGGGTTCTTCTTCGGGAAAACCCCAGAGCCCGACGCCCCTTCTTCCCCAAGATTTCCTTCCGGCTTCTGCGTAGTCTGGAATCAGGAGCGCAAGGCATTTTTTGCGGCATTTTGACGAGGTGATAGATATGAAGCGTTTGGCTCTGGCATCATTGCTGGCGGTCGGTCTGGGACTTCTGCCCAGCCCGCAGGCGTCCCGTGCTTCCGGCTTTATAGTGGTGGACCCGTCCCTTGGCGGAGGTGCAGCTGTTGTAGCGCCCATGCCGGGAGTGACTCTGCGTCCGCTCACTCCTCGAATGGGCAGACCCATCCCTGTTCCCACTCCTTCGCCGACGCGCCCTGTCTTGAAGGGTGGCGTCGCTTTCGGTCTTCACATGGAAGCCGAGTCTATTCGTGTGGACATCAGCGATCAGGTGGCAAAAACATATATCGTGCAGACTTTTAGAAACGACACCGATCGCAATCTTGCTGGCACATACCTATTTCCTCTGCCTGATGACACCACATTTAGTTCTTTCTGCCTGCATATAGACGGCAAGCCTGTGGAAGGCAAAATTCTCGAAGCCTCCGAAGCCAGGCAGCAATACGAGGCGATCGTTCGCCAGATGGTCGATCCGGGCTTGCTAGAGTACGCAGATCATAAAACAGTAAGAGCGAGAATTTTTCCCATCCCCGCTCACGGGACAAAGAAGGTCGAACTCGAATACACGCAGCTCTTGAGGGCGGAAAATGGGCTGCTCAAATACAGCTTTCCTCTCAAATCCAAAGGCGGCGACGATCCTGTGGACGAGGTCAAAATAGATATGAAGCTGCAGTCTAAGCAAGGGCTGCGCACTATCTGGTCTCCTACTCATTCGATTACATCTTCGAGGTCGACTGACAATGCGGCGAAAGTCGCCTTTCTCGGCAAGAGCATGGTGCCGGACAGAGACTTCCTTCTTTATTACAGCGTTTCCGACAAAGCAATGGCGGCTAATGTTCTTACCCATAAGGCGGGCAGCGAGGACGGCTATTTCCTGCTCACAGTATCTCCACCGATGAAATCCGAGCAGGTCGTTGCCAAAGACATCGTTCTTGTCGCCGATACCTCAGGCTCCATGCAGGCAGAGAAAATCGTCCAGTTGCGAAAAGCCCTCAAGTATGTGGTAAACGCGCTCAATCCGGCCGATCGATTCTCGATTGTTCAATTCAATACCGACGCCGAGGCGTTCAAAACCCAGCTGATGCCGGCCACTGCCGAGAATAAGAAAGCTGCAGCTCTCTTTATCGATGACCTGGATGCTCGCGGTGGGACTAATATAGGCGATGCGCTGGCGATGGGCACGACTATGCTCAGTCAAGCATCCGATCGCCCGGGATTTCTCGTCATGATGACTGATGGCGAGCCGACGGTCGGTGATACCGATATTGCCAGCCTGCTCAAGAAAGTGAAATCGAAGCGTGATATTCGCGTCTTTGACTTTGGTCTGGGCAACGATATCGATACTCGTCTACTCAATCGCCTGGCGGAAGAAAACCATGGAACGGCTCAGTACGTATCGGCTGAAGAAAATGTCGAAACCGCACTTTCCAGCTTCTATCAGAAGATTAAGAGCCCGGTATTGAGCGATGTTTCCATCTCATACGACGGCGTACAGGTAAAAGACACTTATCCACGAGCCGTCAAAGATATATTTCAGGGCACGCAAGTCCTCATACTTGGACGATACAAAGCCGGAGGCAAAGCCCATTTGAATGTCTCAGGCAAAGTCAATGGAGTGGCCAGGTCGTACAGCTTTCCTCTTGCATTTGCCGGTGAAGACGCCGGTCATACATATTTGCCTCGTCTCTGGGCAATGCGCCGCATCGGCTATTTGACGGAGGTGGCAAAAGCCAATGGCGACAATCGCGAAGTCGTCGATGAGATAGTTGCTCTCTCGAAAAAGCATGGAATCATCTCGGCTTATACTTCATTCCTCTCAACAGATCCCAATGAAGGAGCGGCCAATCGTATGCGTGCTGTGCCGAGACCTTCCCGCCGTGACTGGGCGGAGCCGTCTTCGCGAGCAGCAATGCGCATTCTCGATTCGCGTCCAGTCGTCGGGGCTTCGTCTGGTGGTGCCGGTGGTGGCAGAGCCTTGAAAGCGCCCTCTTCTTCACCGATGGGCTTCTACCAGTCACGTGCGCATCTTTCCGCCGCGCCAGCCGAAGAATCATTTTCCGACGCGGCCGGTGACAGGATAGTCGCTGCCCGCAGCAATCTTCTTGCCAAGAAAAGCGAGGCATCCTATTCGCTTGCGCGTCAGATTGCAATGGCTCCATATAACGGTGCTGCGGCGGTTGCCAGAGAGAAGGAATTGCAGAAACTCAAGTCGAAAGACGATGTTTCCGATCGCGAGAACAAGAATTCCGGTATGAAATGGATAGAGGGCAAGACCTTCTATTTGCGAGACGGCT
>CAZBOX010000063.1:0-25422 GCA_964493595.1 uncultured Candidatus Obscuribacterales bacterium
TGCTGCGATTATTGGCTTGATTTTGTCCGCGACGGAGATTGAAACAGAAACGTCTCTAGTATAGAAAACAGGCTCCAAGAGAAATGAGTCGGTCAGAGTCAGAAATAAGTCAACCGATTTGATTTAGCCGTTTTATTTGGATGAAACCAAAGAGCATGGACTAGCGGGGTTGGCACAAACACAGTAAATTACTTTTACTATATGTTTTCGTATCTCTCATGAAGAATATAAATCGGCAGAAGAGGGGGTCATCAAATGCATTGCACTCGATGACCCCTTTCTTGCTTGTGGATGCTCTCAGGCAGCCGGCGAGCTGCGGGCGCGGACGATCACCTTTGCAGTCATACTCTTGCCGGTGCGAGGAAACCTGAAGGTGTCCTGGCGCGCAAAGACGGCCTCGTTCGAGTCCCTGGCAAAGGCTTCCGGGTCGAAGTGACAATTGACCAGGCTGAGCTGATGCGACAGCCAGGCCAGCGCAGGTACCAGACCGACCGGCGGGCGCGCCTGAGGCGGTGCGGCCGGCTCTTGAACGAGCTGGAACGTGACGTCCAACTCGAGAAGATACGGAGCTTCGACCTTGCGCATGCGGCAGAGGTCGAAATCGTCGTATGTGCACTCGAAACCGAGCGCAAGCAAGGCGTTGACCACAACGCCCTGTCCAGAGGTCATGAGCATTTTGCTCTCCACAAAGGGAACGCGGCGGAATCCCGTCGCGTTCAGTTTCGGAACGAGAGGCGCTTACGCCTTGTCAGCGGCGGGCAACCAGTTGTTCGGCGGCGTGAGCCAGAAGGCGCCGGCGCGACCACCTGCACATCTGTGCTCGATCGGGTCGGCGGACCATTTCTTGGCCGACAGGATTTCGACGGCACGGTCGACGACCTTGTCGTTCTCCGGCCAATAGGGAACTTCGACGCAAAGCCGAAAAGCGCTGGGTGTCGTCTGGCGCATCTGCGTGAAATCACCGATGAGCTTTTCGACAAGGGTCTTGGCCGCTTCCTCGACCGGGTCGACGGGATTCGTGATGACACCCCATCCATGCGGATTTACCGCCTTATTCTCCGTCATTTGATTTACTCCCTGATGACGGGTTATTTGCATAAATCGAATGCACGGTCTGTGGAGATAACGGAATATCTCCGCTCTCACCACAAAACGCGCACAAGCGAACGGATTCCGCAACAGGCCAATGCACCATTGCGGAATCCGCTCACTGCAATAGCTCCCGTCAGATACGGGAGAAGAAACGCACGACAGCGACGCCGAGGCAGAACGCCGAGAAGACGCCGAGCAGATTGCCCCACAGCGCCACGCCGGTCGCCGCCAGATAGAGCGCGACAAAACCGAGGGCGATGTAGATGAGAGCGCGGATGAAGACGGGCAGAGCGCTCGGCGTAGGCTGCGAGACCGAAGAGCGGTCGCCGGCGATCGCCTTGGCGAAGCCCAGCATGAGCTCACCGGCGCCACCGAGAACTGCGCCAGCTACGGCGATGGCCAGACCAGCGACGAAGCTGATGATGAGGAAGAGGAAGGTCGTGCCCAAAGAGGCGAGATCGACTGTGAGTGTCATGTGCTTTCTCCGGAGTTGGCATTCATGCCTGAGGGGGAGGTTCGGAGCAGCCTGAGGCTGCTCCGAACCGAAGAAGCCCTTACAGGAAGGACTTCAAGATCCGAGCGTTCGGTCCCGTACCCAGCTTCTCGATGGCTTTCGCCTCGATTTGCCGGATGCGCTCGCGGGTGACGCCGAAGCGCTCGCCGAGCTCCTCGAGCGTGACCGTGACACCATCCAGGAGTCCGAAGCGGGCGAGAATCACATCCCGCTCGCGCTCCTTCAGCCCGGACAACGCAGACTCGATGCGGGCGCGCATGTCGTCCTCGATCACCTTTTCCACCGGATTGACGGCATTGCTGTCAGCGATCAAGTCGCCGAGTTCAGCACTGCCCTCCTCACCGATTTTCACGTTGATCGAAACCGGCTCATGGGCCCATTCCATGAGGTCGTGCACATCCTCGACGGTGATGCCCATTTTCTGAGCAACAGCCGAATCGGAAGGTGCCTTGCCCCCCTTGGAGAGCTCCGCGACGACGCGGCGCATGAGAGCGAGCCGCTGGACTTTCTGGGCCGGCAACCGGATGGTGCGGCCCGAGTCCCGGACGTACTCGGCGATGGTCTGACGCACCCACCAGGAGGCGTAAGTGACGAAGCGGAAGCCGCGCTCCACTTCGAACTTTCCGGCTGCCCTGATCAGTCCGATATTGCCCTCCTGCACGAGATCTTCGTACGGCAGGCCGGTGTAGGAGAACTTGCGAGCGCAATTCATCGCCAGGCGCAGGTGGCGATTGATCAGCTCGTCGCGAGCCTTCTCACCGTCACGTCCACCGGACTTCATGCGCTGGCACAGCAGGCCCTCCTCCTCGCGCGTGAGCAGCTTGGAGCGAGCGCCCTGACGGACGAATTCATCGAGTATGCTGGTTTCCGCAGCAGGATTCGCGAATCGAGTCATAGCTTATTCCCTTCTACATTTTGACCAAGTCGGTCACACAGAGAACGATTTCTCTGCTTCATACGATGGGAGAGGCGGCTGCCTCCCCGCGCGGACGTTTCTAACTTCGACCGTTGCCGGCCTCAGCGATAGAGGTCGTGCAGGTGGGCGAAAACCCACAGCACTTCCGGGTTGTTGTTGCCGAGAGTCCTCGCAAGGATGTCCAGAGCCTTGGAATAGGCTTCACGGGCTTCGAAATTGCGATCGGTTTCAGCGAGGACATAACCCAGGTCGCAGAGCGCAGTGCCGTGAGCCTGATGGTCTTCACCGAGTTCGGTGCGAGCGACTTCGATGGCTTCGCGGCAGAGCCGTTCGGCTTCATCGAATTGCTTCCAACGCTTGTGCTCGTTGGCGCTCTTGAGGAGCTCGAGCACGCGGACGAGGGGGTTGTGTGGTTCGGCTGAGGTCATTCACTTCTCCGGTTGGTCATAGGCTCGATGGAATTCGAGGTTTCGTCGCAGTAAAGTCACGACAGTGCACGGGCGCAGCCGCGTCGTGACCTGCAGCGAAATAGCTGCTGTCAAAGAGCCGGAAACAAAGATTTGCAGGTATGGATGGGTTCTTGGGAAACCGAGATGGAGATGGGGAAATATAGGCTTCTAAACTATGGCCGTAGACTGTCTTTGAGCATCAAAAAGCTATGTGAAGTTTACTGCTTAACACCTGGAAACAAAGCCTATATGGGCATTAGTAGGCTTTTTTCAGCCTCGCGCGAAGTAATGCAAGCTCTAACTCTAACTCTGGCTAATAATTGCCTGGCTGGAGAAAAGCAAGCGTTCAAGCGGCTTTTCTTTCACCCAGCCTTCATTCGTTTCAGCTTAAGGCCTCAAAGTTTCAACAGCGCTTCGACACTTTCGGCGAAGACTTTCGTGTGAAGGTCGACATCCTCAGCCGTGTGCGCTGGGGAAAACAGCGCCATATTGTGAAATGGCGTTAATAGAATTCCCCGGTTCAAGGCAAACAGATGCATGTAGCGATCTAATTCGCCATCGGCAGCAAAAGCAGCTTCTCCACCATTCTTCGGTGGTGTCGGATGAAACCAGTATTCAGCGCGGCAACCAAGTTGTTTAACGATCCATGGCAACTTATGTTCTTTGATTACCGCTTCAACTCCTTCGGCAAAGCGCTCCGCAAGAGGAATTGTGTGCTCGAACGACTTCTCGGTGAGAACCTTTTCCAGTGTTGCGCGCATAGCTGCGACAGACAGCGCATTTCCGGCGAGAGTACCCCCGATGCCGCCCGTATCTGCTTCTTCAGTATTTGTCAGAATGCGAACTTTGTCGGCCACTTCTTCACTGAAGCCATACACCGCAGCTGGAACTCCGCTGGCAATTGGTTTTCCAATCGTGAGAATGTCCGGCTGCAAGCCATGCGCTCGGGTATAGCCACCGGGGCCGGTGCAAATGGTATGAGTTTCGTCAATGATCAATAGCGCGCCATACTTTTTGGTAAGCTCACGCAAAGCCTGATGATAGCCGGGATCTGGAAGAATGATACCGATATTGGTCATGGCCGGCTCAGCAAGAACGCAAGCAACATCACCATGCGCAAGGGCTCGCTCCAGGGCGGGCAGATCGTTGAATTCCACAACACGCGTGGTCATCGCCGGATCGACCGGTGGTCCGAGATTTCCCCTGCGCGGACCTTCTACGCCATCATTGAGAGTGCAGAACGTCTCATCCACCGTTCCGTGGTAGCACCAGTTGAAGACCAAAATCTTAGAGCGCCCGGTCAGCTTCCGGGCAAGGCGGATAGAAAAGCGATTGGCATCAGTCGCCGTCATCGCCATTTGCCAGTAGGGAAGACCAAATCGTCGCGACAATTCTTCAGCGACCCAGACGTGATCTTCTGTGGGAAGCATATAAGTCAAACCACGTTTGGCCTGCGCGATTACCGCCTCCATCGAGGCATCCGGAGAATGTCCGGTCATTGCACCAGTATCGCCCAGGCAGAGATCGAGATATTGCTTGCCGTCGACATCAGTGAAGTGTGCGCCCTTAGCTTCCTTGACGAATACAGGAAAAGCCCCGGCCCACTTTACCATCCAGTTCATCGGCACACCGGAAACAAAGTGCTTTTTGGCCCGTTCGAATAACCCTTTCGACTGGGGATGTTCTTTTGCAAAAAGCTCAGTTTCAGAGATTATCAGCTGTTTTAAGCGAGCGCGATCGATAGTTGTAATGGTCTGTGAATCAGTCATGATTTGCTGCACCTAACGTAGAACGCGCACAAGTATAGCGTTTTCGGACTTGGACAACATTTAATCGGCTCTCTTGCAGCGGATGCTGCGCGCTTCAGCACCGGATAATTTAGTATGTTGCTATGCCCAAGCGACGACACATACGCAAATTCCAAGCCCTGCCTCTGATTGCCGTACTGGCAGTGGCTCTTTCGCTTTTTCTGGCGCACACTAGAACGCCGCTGGACAGGCATGTGTATGCGCACACCCCATTGCAGCAGAATTCACCTCCTCCCCAGGGGCCGGAAGAGAAGGAAGATAAGCCGTCGGATGACCCCAAAGGCAACAACCCGGACATGCCACCGACTGACCCTGACGACAAGCCGCCTCCGGACACACCACCAGCACCGGACGGACAGAAGCCGGCTCCGGAGCCAGGCGTACCTTCCATTCCTGAATAGCCACGTTTTCTATTTCCGATAGACAGGCGCAAGCCTCGCTATGCCGGACAGGGCTTAAGACTCGCTAATCAGTTCTGCTCGAAATCCAGGGTGGCGCAGGAAGAAAAGGTTTGGAAATCTGCAGGACCATCATCAGCCCGGCAAAGCTGAATCTAAAAAACGTTTTTTCGCTCAATCTGTAAACGCTTGTAATAGCTTTGGATTGAAGCGCTTTACAACCCTTATTTATTTTCTTTCTCCTCGATTTCCTAAGCTCGGGATACATCAACTTCTCCTTCTTCAAACAGGACCCAAAAGACGAAAAGCGTATAGCGCACGTCAATCAATCGCCAAGCTCAGCGTTTACGACGCTGGATGGCTACCGGGCTCGCGTTTGACGAAGAGATTTGCAACGGAGAACCTTCATGCTTCTGTTCAACGGAAACAATGAGACCAAGCGCCGCATACTCGTGGCTGCGAAGGAAGCCGGCATTCGCGCCGCTCGCGGCGAAGATCGCCGGGACATCTACTGGTCGCGCCGCAGCTGGTGCCAAGCACCGTATGTGTGCAAAACCCCGGGCTGCGACCATTCGTTCTACGCCAGTGAAATCGGCGTGCCTCTCAGCGTCGCCTACGCAGAACATTCGCTCTTCAACGAACTCTCGAACAAGCAGGCCGCGAATTGGTCCACCCGCTTCTTGAACGCACTTTCGACCGGCGTCGACGGCGAAACGCTGCACAATGCCTGGCGCGAATTCGCCCTCTTTGTCCTCAATGACGACAAGCACGGCCTTATCACCTGTGCTCGCACTCCCGAGCAGAGGGACGCCATCCTGCGCGTGGTCGAGCTTTTCGAGAGCGGCAATCGAGATGCCGCCCAGTGGAAAGAAGCCGGCAGCAACGCGCGACGGGTCTCACACAGTGGTCCCGACACCAATCGCACGCTGGAGTCAGGGCCGGCACTGGTCGCCGCTGGCGCCAAGGCCTGCTATGCAGCCGCTCACTTCGCCTATACAGAGGAAAATCCTCGCTATGCAGCCGAAGCCGTGTCCTGGGCAGCGTGGGCTTTCCGCTATCGCCGTTATGGCGAGCTGATGAAAGGCGTGCGTCAACGTGACGTGCCCGCCGACGAGCGCGGCATGGTCAATGTCGGCGTCGCTCTCATGGCATTCAGCGACTGGGCAAGGGAGGCGGACGATTGCCAGAGCCAGGGCGAATCGGTGCGCAAGCAGATGTATGGTGTTTACGCAGAGGAATTTCTGCGCATCATCAAGCGCTGCATGCGTGCCCATTCACCGAGCCTGCCCTCCCGCGTCCTTTGCAGCCTTGCCGCCCTCGCCGGACGTCTGCGCGGACGGCAGGTGAGGCTCAGTCACTAAGCGTGGCAACGATCGAAGAGGAGCGTGTGGATGCTCCTCTTCGATCGCGTTGCATGCCAAACCAACCGATTTTCTTTTCGCCCCTTTCGTACTACCACAGCTAGTATTGCAAGAAAAAAAACAGAGCGGGCAGGTTATGCCCGCTTCTGCTTGAGCAAGCCTGCACCGCGTGTGGTGCTGAAGTCGCCCACGATACGGACGCTAGTTTGCCAGGTAGCTGGCGACAAAGCCTGAGACAGCCGGTGGCTTGGACCATCCCTGCCGGTTGGACAACAAGCGGTCGCCAGCCTGCAGAACCTCCCCGCCGAAGCCATTGGCGACAGCGGCCAGCGAGCGGTTGAAAAACGCCGGGCGAGAGCGGCGCACACGCGCCACGCTGCGCGTCACTTTAGCAGGCACAGGAAAACGAAGAGCAGCGCTCTTCAGAGTAGTGGAATTCGTCATGTCTATGACTCCTTTTGTTCTGAATATTTGTAGCAGCCCGGTTCTAGCGGCCGGCCAGAGAATTGACGATGGAAAGCACGAAAGAGAAGAGCAACAACCAGCCCAGAGCAACCGTCAGACCGGTAAGGTAAAGCACAATCCAGCCGACGGACGACGCAACGAAGACGAAGGCGAGAGCATACTTGAAGGCGTTGCCGACAGGATCGGAGCTGCGGAAACGAAGTATTTCGCGAAACTCCGACGACACGCTCACCGCCGCAAAACCGCACATCAAGGCACCAAAGGCGACCGCTGCCCCGATCTGCGTGGACACCGGCAGAGACCCGCGCAGCCAGAGGAGCAGCAGGAACATCAAGGTATTGATCGAGAAAAAGAGAAACATTGGTTTCCTCAAACGGACGCGAAGACGGAAATGAACCAGTCTTCGGCTATTGTTCAGTCCACCGCACCGCTATTGTCTGCGTTGCGGAAAAGAGTGCGCGTCAAAACTTGACCCGAATAGAGTTGGGAGAAACAGCCTGCGCGTGACAGCAGGTTCGACTGATCAGTCGATACTTTTTTTGCTGAATGGTCTGAATGGCTGTTTAAAGCTGGGTTTTCTAAAACTCGATCCGACAAGCTTATGCACTGAAACAGTTTCAGGTTAATCCCGGCAAAACATACACCGCAACAGATGAATGCCTCCTAATCAGGAATTTCACTGAGACTGCGCTGGTGATACTGAAAGCGGTAAGGCGCAAACAGGCGAAAGCGGTCGAAAGACATAACGCGTCAGCTCTGCAGAACATCTCTTGCCGCAACCACCTGCACTGATTTTCAACGATCCGGTTATAGCTCTCTCTTGAAGTTTTCTCGCAGCCAGCACTTTTACTATCTAAAGAACTTACAAAGGCTGGCAATTCGTTTCACCACTTCCTAAAAATACAAGGCATTACACCTGCGCACACGAATTTCGAAGGAAGATTCACTCGGTCAAAAGAACGCAGCAACACGCTTAAACACAGATACTCGGCTGGCGATGGCCCGCCTCCATCAATGCTGATTTTAGTAAGACTCAGCAAACCAGAGACAACTGATAGCCAAAGAAGAGAAAGGAAGCTCTGAATGTCCCTTAGATCCCTGACCGCAACAAATCTCGACAAATCGCGCCTGAGGCTGTGCGCGCGCTGCAGCGAAGGCAAGATTGTCGGCGGTGCCTGCATGCTCGGTACATGCAAAGGTTGCAACCGCGGCCTCGACCGCGCACTGGCGTACTGCTCGCTGTGTGCTCAAGAGAAAGAGCGTTGTCAGCGCTGCACCGACAGTCTGAAGACCACTCCACAATCCTCTGCGTCATCGAAGGCAATTGTGCAAAAACCGGCGCGAGCAAAGATCAGCTTGATCGAATATCTGGAGAGCCAGGCGCAAGAACACTCGGTCAGCTGGGAAGACTATGCGTCTGATCTGGCGGGCAGTATCGACGAAGCGATGGACGGGAAGTACAAGAGAAACACCATCCGCATCTCGAACAGTCCCTGCATCAATCGCGACGAACGTCGCCGAGTCAATTCCGCTCTCAGCGAAGCTGGGTACGGTCAAGAGACTCGCGATCTGGTGATCGGCGAAATCTATCGCAAGGCTAAGAGCTGGCGCCGCAGTCAAAGCTGAAAAGCCGAGCGCACAGCAAGAAAGATTGGACGCGCATGAATGAACACAGTGCCGTCTAAGATCGTTCATTTAGGGCTCGTTATAAGTCCCTAAAACAGTCGCCCCGCCGGCTTGATTAGCCGGCAGGGCGACTGGCATGCATTTCTCATTCGCGGCGATTTCTGGACCAAATTTCTGAGAATCCTCGGTTTCACCGCTTCGCAGCATCGCTTTGTGTTTTTTTCGCACAGCTTTTATATCCTGTAGTATAAAGCACTGCAAAAAGGACCAGAAGGATATGCAGAAGTGCGATACCGCCTACGGTAGCAGCGCGAAAGAGAGCCGGGCGGACGGACCCGCCCGGCAAAGGTGCACAGCCGATGGGCCGGCGATTAGTAGAAAAACTCCACACCACCGCGATTTTCATCACCCCGGACCTGGAACGAATAGCCCAGGGGATACAAACCCAGGATCCCGTCCAACTGGGGGTCGGCGAAGACATCCCAGCCCGTCTGGTAGTCACGCGTGAAGTATCGCGCCCCCGTGTCGAAACCCCTCTCACGCTGCTCCAGCCGCCCCCGCACAGATGCCAGCCCATTCTTCGTTTGCGGTGCTCGTCCTGAATCTTTTCCTTTCACGCACACCAACGTAATTCGCTCGGTGTTGTCGCCCGTTTTGCCGGTCTTGACGAAAACCGTGTATTCGACTTGCCGCTCGCTCTCCAAGGGCAGACCAGTGATGCGAGAAAAGCTCTCGATATCGACGCAGATTTCGCCAATCGGCAAATTCAGTCGGCGCGTCTTTCCCGGAACGTATTCCTTGACTGCGCATTTTGCGGCCTTGATCATTTCTGCGACGTCGACGATGGAAATACTTTCCATCGCATCGAGAGCATCATGAGCGGTTCGCACAGCGCCGAAAGTAATTGTACCTACCGCGTCAGGATGCAAGATGTCGGAGTGCAGACGCGGGTTGAACTGCGCTACCTCGCAGAGCAGTCCGAATACTTCTTCGGACGTTTCGCACAGCATGACCGGCACAATCGCCATCTCGGCGAATGACTCGTGCAATTCCGCCACGGACTGACGGATAAGTCCTGTCATATCAGTCTTCGTATTAACGATGTAAGCCACAAAATCTCCTTGTCCTCTAGAGGCACCTGTCTGAGACCACCGCGAAAGCGGCCTCTTGAAATTAGAGATAGAAAGCGCGTAGACAGCGAATAGCTTCGCAAAAGAGAATCCCGCACGCAGCTCACCAACCCAACGGGCTTTTTCCGCTTAGCGCGATGAGGTGAAATGCTGGACGACGCGCACGATCTGCACTACGGCACGAGCGAAATTGGCGCCGCACAAAGCCCAGACGACGAGTTTCAAACTTACAGGCATGCCGACGAAAAGCAGCATCGGAACAGTGAGAGAAACGATCGCGAACACAGTGGCGACGGCGCTGGCTTTGTCGGCATACTTCGTCTTGGCAGTACGACGATAGAGCGAGCGAGTGTTGAAGAAAATCCCGAGCAAGATTACGAGCGCCGGGATATAGACGAACGGCGAAAGTACCAACATATGCTTGTCTCCTTGGAATTGGCTGCCGGCGCACAGCGCAAGCAGCCCCTGTCTGATGGTGATTAGAGTTTCCGCGCTAAGCGTCAAGGCTCAGGCGCAGGGTTTGATGGTGGCGAACTTGCGGCCCAGGTGATCTCTGTGAAGGGAATGCAGGGAGACTTCATAGCGTCCCGGCTCCATCTCGACAACCGCCATGGCGTGCAGTTTTTGTCCGGCGGCCGCTGCTGCTTGATGAAGCTTCTCGAAGTCGCCGCAGTGCCATGACCAATAATCCGTGCAGATAGTGCCGACTTCCTGAAGACCCGCAGGCAACTCGCCCTCGTCGCTAAACTCGCTGCTGATGATGAGGGTGTCGCCCAACCGGTAAATAGCAGGACAGGAATTCCCACATCCGGCGTTCGGAAAACCGCTGGCGCACCAGGCTTCGAAGCCTCGCTTGCTGGCAGCCATGGACATTGATCTGGCATCTTTGTCGCTGACAGGGTCAGTGAGGAAGGTGAACTTATCCGCGAAGGCCAGTCGCCCTGAAGGCACGTCGAAAGTGGACCGCAGGGGAAACTGGACTCCTTCAGGGAACTCGCATGCTGAGGCGACTTTGACGACCTTGCCCATGACGCCGAAATTCAAATAGTCTCCGCATTCCAAGCAGCTGAGAGTGGTCTCGAAAGTCGCGGTCGCCTGGCCGGCGATGGCCATGCCGAGCAGGACACCATCTCTGTAAGCGAAGGTCTGAAGCGACTTGAGAATCTTCTCTTCTTCCCCATCGCTGAGCTGACGCCCCCCGTCACGGATGGATCCGGATGGCGAATGCCCGTTCAAATCGATCGAGAACTCACCTGCCTCGATCATTCGCTCGAGCGTGTTCTCATCTCTCATACTATTTTAGTCCTTTCATTGCCTCTTGCAGGCGGCTGATTTCCGGTTTCAGGAGCAGCTCACTCAGCCTGCTCCTGTTGTCCAAGCAAAAGAAAGAAGTATCTAGCTAGAGGATTTGAGCGGTCTCTACCCGTTCTCGCTGGAAGATGCCGAAGTGACCGACCACCGAGCCGAACGAAAACGGAAGGGATTCCAGCACTTCGCGGCTCTGCGAACGCACGGCGAAACCTGCACCATCGGCGGTGCGGGAAAAGAACACCGGCGCAGCCGCCTTGCGGACATCGCTTCTCTCGGCCATTGCCGCCCGCGCGCGAGCAATATAGACGGAGGCCGCCACCGCATTTTCCGGGCTCGTGAGCGGCTTGTAGACGACCTCGAATTGATTCTTGTTGTTCGACATGATTATCATCTCCCTTTTCTGTTTGATATAGAAGTTTGCTACCATTCGCCGGTGTTTCCGAAGAAGACCGGGTTAGTTTTGACTTGCATTTGACCGGCAAACGTCCTGCCCCAGACGAGCAACCCCTCGGCTTTGGCGAATTCCACTTGCGCGGCGTTCAGTTTGTCAGCCTGCTTTTTACGCAGAAGTTCAAAGACGGCTTCACCCTGAACATTCCGCAAAATCCGGCAACGCAAAACGAAGATACCCTCCTGGACATCGAGCGTGCTGGCGGGCAATGATCGGCAGCGCACCAGAGCGGCGCCGGTCATCAGGAGAAACCAGTACTCGTTGACGGACAGGTGATCCATCATGTCGATGGCCCGGTAGTCGAAAAATCGCTCCAATTGCTGGCGAAATTCCGCTTCCAATGAATCGACAACTTCCGGGCTGCGCAGCTCAGAAATCATGAGGTTGCGCCCATCTCGCTGAGGAGCAATGCGCCCGGTTAACCTGGCGAGAAAAGAATTCAGTTGCATTGTTTGATTTACCTGCCTATGCAGACGAATTGGAGAGATTGCAGATGCGGCAGCAAAATTCCCAGTCATTCTGAAACTGTGAGATGACAGGGTTGTTTGCGGGCGTGTCGATCTGCCGAAAAGCCGAACACGCCGCCCAGAAATATACGCTGGCGCGCTTGCGACACCCTGATAGCAAGAAGATGATGGCCAGCAAGTGGTATTGCCTAGCCAGACCTTCAACGTCCCCGTGTTCGGCCCATATGCAGCTGCACTCGCTCATCAGTTCACGACAGATGTCCATCCGCTGTTCACTGTCGAGATCCGCTCTGAACCAGGCAGACAGAGCCTGGCAGGCGCACAGCGCAGCATAGTCGCACATGGTCTGCAAACCACACTCCAATTTCGACCTTGCCTGTTCGAACTGCTGGCAGGCCTCTATGAAATTCCTTTCGTTAAAGAGCTGAACACCGGCACGCACATGGGTGCAAGCCTCTTTAGCCGGGTCGATTTGCAGAACTTGCGCTTCGTAACTACCGAGGCCGAACTTGCTCAGAGAAGCACGTTTTTCCTCAACGAAACTGACGATTGCCGGGGCATTCACTTCAGACATTGCCGACCTTCCCTGATGGCAAACCTGTCGCTTGCGCTTGGGCAGAATTAGCGCTCTTCAACAAGCTCTCCTTGTATGCCCTGGAGACTGCGATGATGCGGTACGAAGACTGCACCGATGAGCGCAAAAAGCAGTGATAGAAGAACCAGCCATAACGGGTTCTTGCCACCTGCAATTCACCCTCGAGCAAACCAGCATCCACCTCGAGAGCGACAAGCAAGAAACCTGCTTGCCTGAATTCATTGCTGCTGCGCTCGAGTGCCAGGAGACTGGCGGATCCTCTGAGCAAGTCGAAAGCCCTCTGTTCCTGCACGATCATCGGCCCGAGCAGTTTCAGGCGGGCGTGCCGCTGTGCGACACTATCCATCAATTCCCAGATGTGCTCGTTCGCGCTTCTGCCCCGTTGCTCGAAAGCGCGCAGCTTCGGTTTGACGACCACGAAAAGGAACGCGCCTAAGGCTGCTGACGCGCTCCAGAACAAGAGCATAATCAATGTCCAGTTCATTTGTCTCTCCAGATTCGATTCGACTGTTTTAGACGAGCAGGGGTCGTTGTCCTTACGAGTTTGCATAGCTCGCACAGCTTCTGGCCCCCGCATGACTATCGTTCAGTGGTTACGCGAGTCTTGGGAAACTCCGCAAAATAAACGGACATACTCCAGATAACCTGCTGGTAATAGTGCGATGGCGTCATGACCACAACATCGCCTGGTTTCACAAGAATCCACATGGAATCCGTGTAGTAACTGCGGATCACATCGTCACCTTTGCACTTAACCGAAACAATGTGATAACTACCCCGCTCATAGCCGCCGATCCTTTCAACCTCACACTTGTAGACGGCAGGGAGTTTCGCCGGCACGGCAGTGGGAGTAGAAGCAGTCGATGCACTTTCACCAACTGCGCGTGTTGCAGAACAGCCGGTAAATGCCAATACACAGAAAAGCACAAGGCTTGCCACAATGTAGTTCGGCACGGTGAATGCCAAAACGGGAAAGCGTTTCATATTTCCTCGAGAATTGATTTTGGTTTGAGCCGCGGAAAGGTGTTTCACCCATCCGAAAATGTTCTTTTCCATCGCTCCTATCATTTCCGTGGTTGATCGCGGCAGCTGATGCTGACGGATAAACGCGCTGTGGGCAAAGGCTTCGGGTCTTGTTAGGACGGGTCCTGCGTATTGAATGGGAAAGAACGAGTAGATCTTCATCCTATGAATGGCTGCCGGACGCAACAATGCAAACCGCCAGACTTAATCTTCTAAAAGCAGCAATGGGCTTAGCATCGATCAAAGTGGTCAGGCCTTTGATCATCCAAGCGGTACGTGTTTCACTGATTCCAATTCAAACTGCAAATCGCCACCATGGACGGTATCAACATTAGAGCCTAAGGAACGATTGATTGGGGTCTCTTCTGGTTCCAGTAAGGACAAAATTTCTGGTAACAGTTTTAGCTCGCGCTACGGTGGCGGGGGCACGCCACCTTAACCGGCGAAAACATCACCAGGATGAGTTTTCTCACACCTCTTGGCAAGTAGCGCGAGCCGCGCCAAGTTCGTGAGTATAGCGCTAGAAAATATCTCTTTTTAATCTAATTCAGGTTCTCCGATTCCAGGGCCTCTCGGTCTTTACGTCCCTTTATGACGCGTTGAGTTCTCCACTTGGAAACAGATACCTTGAGCAAGTCTCTATCTCTCACCTTTTCCGAAGACTCGTAACCAGCACCTAATCAGTCAACACAAGTTTCAACTCGCAGTATTCCGGCGGCTTAGCGCCCGGCGAGGGGAGACGTCTTCGGAAAGTCCATCTTCCAAAGGGAAATCCCGAGAGTTGCCCTGCCGCTTGCCGCTCAAACGGCGAGCGCTTCGGCGTGACTCAAATCTCGCAATAACTCGAAGGAGCAAACATGAAGGACGCCCTGCAAAAATGGTGGCGGCGAACACAAAGCCAGTTGGCGCTCAGTCTCACGATGTGGGCTGCACGGCGTCGACTGCCTCCGGCAGTTCGCAATCGGCCACTCAGAATCGCCCTATCGATGGGCACTTTCAATCCCATTCATCTCTGGCACTTGCAGGTGGGCCAGTGCGCCTGGGACCAGTTCGACCTCGACTTCACTCTCTTCATCCCCGACGGCGACCCGCCGCACAAGGATGGCGTGGTGGACAAGGAGTTGCGCTATCAGATGGTTCTCGCCGGCATCCGCGGCAATCCGCGCTTCAAGGCCAGTCGCATGGAACTCGATCGAGAAGGCAAGTCCTTCACGGTCGACACCATGCGTGGGCTGAAGAAGCGTTACGGAGCGGCGGTCGAGCTGAACCTGATCATTGGTCTGGATAACCTGGAAGGCATCAAGCGCTGGCGTGAAGCGGACGAGATCTTCAAACTCGCCCGCATCCTCGTGGCGCCCAGGAACGCCGAGACCATCACCCGCGAGCAGATTGCCGCGGAACTACCGGAGGAGGCGCAGTTCGACATCATCGACTGCCCCAACTCCGACATCTCCTCGACCACGGTCCGCAACTGGATCAAAACTGGTCGAGCACGTTCGGCGGACTATGTGGTACCGAACGCGGTGCGCAAGATCATCACGCGCTACGGTCTCTACTTGAAGTAGGACCGGGCGCCGGTGACTGCATCAATCGTTGAGGGGCGGCGGCAATTCAGCCGGCACCCTTTTGAAATCCTCTCTGTAACCGCCGGCTGTGCTCAATCGACAGCCGGCAATTCGCTTTAGCGAAGGAGAAAAAGCATGAAAACGAATGGCTTGATTTCGGCTGCGATCGTCTCGATTCTCGATGACGATCTCTACAAGTTCAGCATGCAGAACGCCGTTCTGCGGCTGTACCCCGACGTCCGCGTCAAATACCGCTTCACCGACCGCCGCGCCAAGGGCAACTGGACGCCGGAGGCCCTCAAGGCGCTCAAGCGCAAGATCAAGAATCTGCGCAAGCTCAAGCTGACCGCCGAGGAGCGCGTCTGGTGCGAGGCCAACCTCAAGTGGTTCAACCGGGGCTACTGGGACTACCTGGCCAACTACCGCTTCGACCCGCGCGAAGTGGATGTGTGGCTGGAGAACGGCAAGCTCAATCTCGAGATCGACGGGCTCTGGTGCCGGACCATCCTCTGGGAGGTCAAGCTGCTGGCTCTGATCAGCGAGACCTACTACGAGTACATCGACACCAACTGGTCGGATGACGGTCAGGACGAGCAGATGCTCGAAAAGTCCATCCGCCTGATGGACGAGAACGTCCTCTGGGGCGACTTCGGCACCCGCCGCCGTCGCAACTTCGCGGCGCAGGAGCGCGTGGTGCGCATCTGCAAGGGCAACCCCAACTTCACCGGCACGAGCAACGTGTACCTGGCCATGAAGCACGGCGTGAAGGCGCTCGGCACCATGGCTCACGAGTGGATCATGGGTCACGCCGCGCTCTTCTCGCTGGAGCACGCCAACAAGTTCGCTCTGGAAGCCTGGCAGAACGTCTACCAGGGCGCGCTCGGAACGGCTCTGCCGGACACCTACGGCACCGACGCCTTCCTGCGCGACTTCGGCAGCACGCTGGCCCGCCTCTTCGACTCGGTTCGCCACGACTCCGGTCCGTGGCAGCAGTGGGCCGAGAAGATGATCGCCCACTACAAGAGCCTGGGCATCGACTGGACCAGCAAGCCGCTCGGCTTCACCGACGGCAACGACGTCGACTCGGCCATCACCATCAACCGGTGGGTGCGGGCCCAGGGCGGCAAGTGCTGGTTCGGCATCGGCACCTCGATGTCGAACGACTTCGGTCCGGAAAGCCCGGCCGTTTCGATCGTCATCAAGCTCTACGAAGTGACCACGCCCTCGGGCAAAGTGGTCAAGGTAGTGAAGCTCTCCGACACGCCGGAGAAGGCCAGCGGTGACAAGGACGCCGTCCGTGTCGCCAAATGGACCCACTTCGGCATTCCGCTGGACGCGCCCGTCGCGGCGTAACTGCACCTGTAACCTCTGTCCCGCCCCTGCTTCAGCGCAGCAATGCGTTCGAGGCAGGGGCTCATCTGTTCGCGAACGAAGGGCGGCGGCTCGCTGCCTCCCTTCCAAACCAAAGGACAAACAAGTTATGAGCAAAATCCTTCTAGTGACGACGGGTGGCGCCAGCGAAGTGGCGGCCCGCCTTCTGGCAAAATCTGGTATCGCGCAGGGCGAGGTCTACACGGAGCCCTTCCCGGACGGCGAAATCTACCACCGTCTCGTCACGCCCGTGGGCAACAGCGAGGCAGTCGTGGTGGGCACCGCCGGTTTCGAGAACCCGGACGCGCTGATGGAACTGTACGACGTGGCCAACCTGATGTCGGACGAAGGCGCGCTCGGGCTGACGCTCGTCATCCCCGAGGACAACCGCAAGGGCAAACAGGCGCGCTTCTTGAAGCGCGTCCAGAGCCGCATGCTCTCGTCCATTCCGGTGACGCCGCTGGGCAATCGCGTCGTCGAAGTCGACCCGACCTGTCCGTCCATGCCGTTCTACAAGCCGGCAGCGGCCAAGCGACGGGTGGACAAGACACCGGCCGGCGGCTCCGCTGCCATCGACCTGTTCGGCGCTCGCGGCAGCGCGGTGGTCTTCTCCACCCGCAGCTACGGGTACATGCAAGACCAGTTCCATGCGCTGGCCGAGTTCGAACGCGGCACTGCGCTGCGTGACGACGAAGGCATCGTCCGAGGGCTGCAGACGTCGAGCGGAACAGTGGAAGGTCGCGACGTCGTCATCATCGGCGGCACGATCGACCATGCCGAGACGTTCGACCTCTACGTCATGGCCAACGCCGCGTACGAAGCCGGTGCACTCAGCCTCACTCTGGTCATCCCGTACTTCGGGTACTCGACGATGGAGCGCGGCAAGCCGGGCGCGCGCGAGGCGGTGAAAGCCGCTTACCGGGCTCGTCTCATCTCGTCCATCCCGCGCTGCCCCATGGGCAACCGGGTGGTGATGTGCGACTTGCACTCGGAAGGCGTGCCTTACTACTTCGGCGCCGACGTGCGCACCACGCACCTGTACTGCATCAAGAACATCATCATGGAGATGGTGGAGGGTGTTCTGGGCGGGCGTATCTGCACCACCGACGCCGGTCGCGGCAAGTGGGCCGAATCGCTCGTGAAGGACATCAACAAGGTGCTCATGGCCAAGGGCATCCAGCCGGAACAGCTCTGGCAGGCAGCCTTCGCTCTCAAGGACCGCAAGAGCGGCTCGGAGACCGAGCTTCTCGGGGTGCTGGGCGACGTGGCCGGTCTGGACATCGACCTCTTCGACGACATGATCCGGCGCGGCTCGACGGCTATCGATGCCGGTAAGGGCTACCGCAACGGCACGGGCGGCAAGCCCAACTCCGCCTGCAAGAAGATCCGCTTCGTGGCCAGCCACGGCGTTCTTCCGGGCAATGCTCTGGAACGGCTTCAGAAAGCGGTGGACACCAACGGTGAGCTGCTGTTCTCGGAAGTGATCGTCACCGACAGCCATCCCAATGCGGTGAAGCTGGCCGGTAATTTCCTCAAGGTGAAACCGATCGCTCACATGCTGGTGGCGCACGTCATCCAGTCCCTGGCAATCGGCAACTAAATTCTCACAGCGCCTCGAGCGCGCCGAGATGCAGGGCGTTTTCGCAGTGAAAACGCCTCCATTGAAACGCGCTCTGAGCGCACAAGGAGATCAAAGAATGACTCAAAAATCTGTGAACGGACGCCGGCGAACCGCCGGTAACTCCTCGAATCTGACCGCGATGAATTCGGTGTTGCCTTTTGCCGGCTCGACCGGTGAAGACGTGCTCTCGATTCTTCTGGAAGGCAACAGCCGTCCGGGTTTCGACCGCCTCATGGGCATCATCGACCAGGCCGTGGCTCCCCAGCCGCACGCCAGTCACGGTTTCTTCCGCGTCGCCGCAGGCAGCCCCGAGATCGAGGTGGGCAACTGCGCGTTCAACACACGCGGCATCGTCAAGATGATGAAAAAGGCGCAGAGCAAGAAGGTCAACTTCCTGCTCTTGCCCGAGCTCATCGTCACCGGCTATACCTGCGCCGACCTCTTCTTCCAGGAACCGCTGCGCCGCTCGGCGCTGGCCTCTCTGGAAGTGATCCGTGAAGCCACCAAGAACGTGTTCAAGGGGCTGATCGCGGTCGGCTGCCCGGTCGAGCTGGACGGCAACATCTACAACTGTGCCGTCGTCATGCAGGGCGGCCAGTACCTGGGCGTCGTGCCGAAGAGCTACCTGCCCACCTACGGCGAATTCGACGAATATCGCTGGTTCAAGGTGGCGCGGACTTTCAAGCGCACATCCATCAATCTCAACGGTCGCGAAGTGCGCATGGGCGTCGACCTGCTCTTCCAGGCGATCGACTTCCCGGGCCTCGTGGTCGGTCTGGAAATCTGCGAAGACGGCTGGGGGCTGATTCCGCCTCACCGCCTGCAGGCTCTGGCCGGCGCCGTTGTGATCGGCAACCTGTCCACCTCCAACGAGTTGGCGGGCAAGGACGACTACCGGCGCGAGCACCTGGTCAAGCCGCATTCCAGCCAGGCCATGTGCTGCTACGCCTACGCATCGTCCGGCGAGGGTGAATCCACCACCGACATGGTGCCGGGCGGGCACTGCCTGATCGGCGAGAACGGCGGACTGCTCACCGAAGTGGAGCCGTTCGCTCAGGAAGAACCGTTCTGCTTCGCGGACGTGGATGTGGCTCACCTGCTCTTCGAGCGCATCCGCAACAGCACCTTCCGCGAGCAGCAGGAGCACTTCAAGGCGATGCTCGACTATGAGCGCATCGGGTTTGTTTCCGGTGCCGTCAAGGCACCCGCAGACCTGGCGCGTTACGTCGACGCCTATCCCTTCGTGCCCCAGGACGCCGCCAGCCGCGACAAGCGCTGCAAGCTCATCACCGAAATTCAGGTGCGTGGGCTCAAGAAGCGCTTCAAGTCGCTGGCCAAGCGCTACGGCGGCGTGAAGAAGATGGTCGAGTACCTGGAGGCGAATGGAAAGCCTCTCTGCGTGCTCGGCGTCTCCGGCGGTCTCGACTCCACGCACGCGCTCAACATCGTTCTGCGTGTGCTCGATGAGCTGGACGTGCCGCGCAAGCTGCTGCACTGCTACACGATGCCGGGCTTCGGTACAACGAAGCGCACCTACGACAACGCCATCCTGCTCATGGACTTGAACGGGGTGACGAAAATCGAGGTGGACATCCGGGCTCGCTGCCTGGTGGCCTGGCTGGAGGAAGGCTACAAGCCCTTCGGCATCGACCTGACCGCTCTGCGCACTCGCTGCCAGGGTCTCGTCAAGACGAAGCTGGACGGGGGCGAGGACGCCGACCTGGTGGCAGTGATGCTCGAGGAATTCGGCAAGCTCTTGATGGAGCTGCCGGCCGGGTCGAAAGACCTGGGCTTCGAGAACAAGCAGGCGCGTGCCCGCACCGACATCCTCATGAATGCCGGCTTCGTCATCGGCACCGGCGACCTGTCGGAGCTGGCGGTGGGCTGGTGCACCTACAACGGTGATCACATGGCGATGTACGGCGTCAACGGCGGCGTGCCCAAGACGCTCGTTCACTTCCTGGTTCGCTGGGCTGCCGAGTACTGGTTCAAGGACCACGCTCAGCTGAGCAAGGTGCTCATCGACGTCGCCGAGACGGAGGTGTCGCCCGAGCTCCTGCCGCCCGGCAAGGACGGCAAGATCGCCCAGAAGACCAACTCGTCGATCGGTCCTGCCGACCTGCGGGACTTCTTCCTCTACCACCAGCGGCGCTGGGCTTCGGATCCGGAGAAGATCGTTTACCTGGGCACGCGCGCGAAGTTCCATACTCCCTACACGGAGAAGGAGATTCGCCACTGGCTCAAGGTCTACGTGACGCGCTTCTTCGAACAGCGCTTCAAGCACTCCTGCCTGCCCGACGGACCGAAGGTCGGCAGCATCAGCCTCTCGCCTCGCTACGACTGGCACATGCCGTCGGATGCTTCGGCCGAGATGTGGCTCACCTGGGCGACCGCTCAGGACTGAGCGCAGAAGTCGAGTAAGGGTCGAAACCAGGAGATGGTGGAGAGGCGACTCACGACGCCGCCACCGCTCCTGGTATCACCAATTAAAGCGCGGCCGGGAATTCTCCCGCCGCCTCTCTCCAAAACCACGAGGGCACAGCCCTTACAGGAGAAAACAATATGAGCAATGGATTCTGGACCGCGTTGGCCATCATCGCGGGCATCTTCATCATTGGCTCGATCGCCGGACTGCTCATGCAGTCGGTGACTCGAATCCTGCGGGTCCTCATCCGCGTCGACGTACAGAACGACTTCTGTCCGGGCGGAAACCTGCCTGTCACCGACGGCAACCTGATCATCCGGATCATCAACAAGCTGTCGTACTTCGGGAAGCAGTGGGGCTTCTACAACCTGGTCATCGACACCCAGGACAGCCACCCGCGCGACCACGGCTCGTTCTTCGACCAGCACCCGGGCATGCGTGCATTCACACTGCACGTTCTGAACGGGCTGCAGCAGATGCTGTGGACCGTGCACTGCGTGGTCAACACCTTCGGTTGGGAATTTCACAAGGACCTGGACCGGTCCATGGTGGACAAGACCGTGCCCAAGGGTGAGGACAAGCGCGTCGACAGCTACTCGGGCTTCTATGACAACGGGCGCGACGCGTCCGAAGCTCTCAAGGCCCAGTACCCCTTCCTCGGCAAGTCCACCGGTCTTGCCGAGTACATCGTCGCCGAGGCGGAGCGTATCAACGCAGACGAGATCATGATCGACGTCGTCGGTCTGGCCTTCGACTACTGCGTCGCCTACACCGCCAAGGATGCTCGCACCATCGTCTACCGGGGCAAGAAGGTCCGCGTGCGCATCATCCTCGATGCCACCAAGGCCATCGCCAACAAGCCCGAGGAAATTGCGGCCAAGTGCGAAGAGCTGAAAGCTGCCGGCATCGAAATCGTCAATTCCGACGGTGTCATGCTCGAGATGCAGCCGATGCCCTGGCCGTCCTCGATGCACTAAGAGAGCAAAGCCGGCGGCGGGATATCCGGGCATGCCCGGAGACACCCGCCGCCCGGCATCGTCTGATTCAATCCATCCATAACCGCACGCACGACCGCCGTTTCATAAATCTCCCGGACGGGGAATTTCATAGAAGCGGGTCTAAAGTGCAATAACCCATAAGGAAAGGAAAGCCGATATGAGTGCTTCACCCACCAAAAAGCTCAAGAGGTCTGAAGTCCCGGTCGAGATGACCTGGGATCTGACTTCCATCTTCGCGACCGAGGAAGCCTGGGAATCTGCGTTCAAGCAGGTGCAGGATTCGCTCGGCAAATTCGCCGCCTACAAAGGACGCCTCGGCCGTTCGGGCCGCATCCTGCTCGAGGCCCTGACGCTCAGCAACGAGGTCAGCGCCATCATGGGGCGCATCTATCTCTACGCGCACCTGTCCTCGGACGTGGACACGACCGTCAGCCACTTCGCCGGGCTCAAGCAGCGCGCCCTCAAGCTCTACTCCCAGCTCGGCACGGCGACGTCCTGGATGCAGCCGGAGCTTCTGCGCATCAAGCCGGAGCGCCTGGAGAAGTTCATCGAGAAGAACGCCGGTCTGGCCGTCTATCGCCAGATGTTCCGCGTCCTGCAGCGTGAAGCCGCGCACGTGCTCTCGCCGCAGATGGAAGAGCTGCTCGCGTCGGCTTCCGTCGCGCTCGGCTCGGCCGGCACCATCCACGACCAGCTCGACGACGCCGACATGAAGCTGCCCAAGGTGACCATGCCGGATGGCACGGAAGCCGAACTCACGCACGGCAACTTCGGCGACGTCTTCCTGCGCTCCCAGGATCCCGAAGTGCGCCGCCGCGGCTTCGAAGCGATGATGGGCGCCTACCGCGACCTGCGTCACACGTACACCGCCTGCTACGCCGGCTCGGTCGCCAGCGACATCTTCACGGCCCGCGCGCGCAAGTACTCGGGCGTTCGCAACATGGCGCTCTCGTCCATCAACGTGCCGGAGTCGGTCTACGACAACCTGCTCAGCACCATCGAGACCAACCTGCCTGTGCTGCACCGCTATCTGAGCCTTCGCAAGAAGCTCATGGGTGTGCAGGAGCTGCACATGTATGACCTCTACGCTCCGCTGGTCAAGGGTGCCGACCGCACCATGACCTACGACGAAGCCAAGGCCCTGGTACTGTCAGCGGTGGCAGTGCTGGGCGATGACTACGTCAAGGTGCTGGGCGGCGGCTACGAGTCGCGCTGGATCGACGTGCTCGAGAACGAAGGCAAGGCTTCGGGCGCGTACCAGTACAGCATGTACGGCACCAACCCGTTCATGCTGCTCAACTGGGTCGATTCGATCGAGAACGCCTTCACCCTCGGACACGAGTCCGGGCACGCCATGCACTCCTACTACTCGAAGAGCCGGCAGCCGTATCCGTATGCCGGTTACACCATCTTCGTGGCGGAAGTGGCGTCGACGGTGAACGAGCAGCTCATGGCTCATCACCTGCTCAAGACCGTGACCGACCCGCAGCTGCGGCTGCACATCATCAACCGCCAGCTGGAAGCGATCCGCACGACGATCATCCGGCAGGCGCTGTTCGCCGAGTTCGAGCACGAAGCCTACAAGCTGGCCGAGGCGGACAAGCCGCTCACGCCGGATGCTCTGGCCGCGCTCTACAAGGGCATCGTCACGAAGTACTACGGCGCTTCCTGCGTGATCGACGAATCCGTCGAGAACGAGTGGATGCGCATCGGCCACTTCTACAACGCGTTCTACGTCTACCAGTACGCCACCGGTCTCTCGGCTGCGTGCGCGCTGGTGAACGGCATGCTCAAGGAAGGCAAGCCGGCGGTGGACCGCTATCTGGCGTTCCTGTCCGCGGGCAAGAGCAAGGACTCCATCGACCTGCTCAAGGACGCCGGCGTCGACATGACTTCGACCGCGCCTGTCCAGGCGGCGTTCGACATGTTCGCCGAGTACCTCGACCTGTTCGAAAAGGAGCTGGCAGCAGTCGCCTGATCCGATCGTCCCTGGCAAGCCAGGCGCGATGGGAAAAGCATTGCGTCCTGGCTTTCCTGCAGGCTGTTGATTTTGTTGTAAGCGCCGACTGTAAAGTCGCGGGCATTTGCAACAGCGTCAAAACTCCATACGAGTACGCCTTTCCAAAGCTTCAGACTGACAAATTCCCTTGAGCTACCTTTTAGGCGCTCTGCGGAAATCAGTTGCCTTATGGCAATGCAATCTCCGCCGGTCGGTGGAGATTGCATTCGGAGCTTTCTTCATGAGTAAAGGGCGCGTGCTTATACTGGCGCGCTCTGACTAATTCCGCTATCAGATAGGAAACTCCGAAAGATGAAGTTCAATACGTTCTGCATAGTGGCGGGCTCCGAAGCCTGCACGGGAGGATGCAAGTGGTGCGTTGCCGCAATGACGACAGCGCGCAGCATTCACCGAGGTAAAGCCAAACCCATCGACGAGCGCACCTTCAAGATGGCGTGCCAGATGGCTCAGCAAAGCGGTCTGGATACCGCACGCATCACCGGCAAGGGCGAACCGACGCTCTTTCCGGACCAGATAACGCAGATCCTCACGGAGCTGAAGCCGTACGGTTTCACCTTCGTGGAGATGCAAACCCACGGTCGCCATCTCGCCGACGAAGATTTCGTCAGCCTCGATGACATGCAGAAGTGGGCGGATCTCGGTCTCACCCACGTCTGCATCTCGGTGGTCAGCTACAAGCCGGAGCGCAATTTCCAGCACTACTTCGCGCACAACAAGGCCTACACCGAGTACTTCGACATGGCCGCCCTCATCTCCAAGCTGCACAAGCTGCGCATCAACGTGCGGCTGACTTGCATCATGCAGAAGGGCGACATCGATTCGTCGGCGGAGCTGGTCAAGTTCATGGCGTGGGCCAAAGAAGTGAAGGCCGATCAGGTGACCATCCTGCCGGTCAACAAGCCGCAAGACCGAGAGCGCAACCCGAAAGTCTTCGACGCCGCTATGGCGTCACTGCTCTCGGACGAGAATCTCGCTGACCTGCGCGGTTATGTCGAGAAGCACGGTGTGCCGATTCGCACGTTGCCGTGGGGCGCCAAGGTCTTCGACCTGAAGGGGCAGAACCTCTGCTTCAACATGTGTCTGACCGAAAGTCCCGACCGCGACGACAGCCGGCAGCTCATCTTCTACCCGCCCGGCACCATCGGCCACGACTGGCAGCGCGAGGGCGCCACGCTCTATGTGCTGCCCGAGGAAGCAACCGCAGGCATGCAGCTCATCCCGGTTCGCAAGCGCAACGAGAAAGGCGCCGCCGACCAGAAGAACTGAGCCACCACAGGCAGTGCCAGCCAGGGGGTCACATGATTCGTTTCAACCTCGTCAACGTAATCGACGTTGAGGCGACTTGCTACCCCGACCGTATCTTCCCTCCCGGCGAAACCCAGGAGATCATCGAAGTCGGTATAGCAGTCGTCGATCTAAGAGCGCGGAAGATTGTGGACAACCACAGTCTTCCCATCAAACCGATGTTTTCCAAGGTCTCGCCTTTCTGCACCGAGCTGACCGGCTGGACGCAGGAAGAACTCGACCGCATCGGAATGACGTATGCAGAGGCTCAGGCGATCCTCACCGGTCGCTTCGACTCGAAGAATCGTCCCTGGATTTCCCAGGGAAACACCGACCGGTATTTCTTCGAGAAGCAAACAAGGCTGACCGGTGTGCCGTATCCGTTCGGTGCGGAGCACATGAATATCGCCTTTCTGACCTCGCTTCTGACAGGGCGCAACAAACAACTCGGTCTGAAAAAGGCACTGCGCCTTTTCGGTCTCGAGATGCAAGGACCGCACCACAGGGCGAAGTCGGACGCGTATAACAGCGC
>CAZBOX010000064.1:0-25402 GCA_964493595.1 uncultured Candidatus Obscuribacterales bacterium
TCAGCTTAACTACGACCTCTTTGATTACGGCTTGAATATGAGCATAAAGGAAAGCCAGTTTCCAAACGAGCTGATGCCGATTAATCAGCTTCAGGGTGTACAGGAAGCACCTGCGAACACGCTCGTGCAAAACCCGCAAAGCACCGTGAAAGACTACGAAGACATCCTTTCCAGACTGCGCGGCATCTCAACCTCCGTTGATCAATCAATTGAGCTGATGAAGCTTGGAGTCAGCAAAGGCATCACCCCTCCTCAAATTACTCTGAGAGACGTCGCCCAACAAATTGAAAATCAGATCGTCGAAGATCCAATGAAAAGCCCTCTACTGGAAGCATTCAAGAAGTTCCCGGCAGACTTTTCCGAGACGCAAAAGACACGCCTTAAGGATGCAGCAGTTGCCGCGTATAACACCAGCGTCAAGCCTGCCTATCAGAAGCTGCACAAGTATTTCAGCGAAGAGTATCTACCGAAGACAAGAACTAGCCTCTCCTGCAGTGACCTGCCGAATGGAAAAGAGTGGTATGCATTCAACGTACATCAGACCACGACAACGAATCTGACACCGGCACAGATCCACGAGCGCGGGCAGCAAGAAGTGAAACGCATCCGTGGCGAGATGGAAAAACTAATCGCGGATACAGGTTTCAAGGGCAATTTCGCAGACTTCTCAAAATATCTGCGCACTGATCCTAAGTTCTTCTACACAACCGCAGAAGAACTTCTGGCGGGATACAGGGACATAGCAAAGCGCGTAGATCCGCAGTTGATGAAGCAATTCGGCAAGCTGCCCCGTTTGCAGTACGGAGTCGAGCCCATTCCTGCATTCAATGAAAAGTCTCAGCCGACAGCCTATTATCGCCCGGGCTCACTGCAGTTTGGACGAGCGGGAACCTTTCTTGCCAACACATACAATGTAGGCACGCGACCGAAGTGGGAGATGGAAGCGCTTACTTTGCACGAAGCAGTGCCGGGTCACCATCTTCAGATAGCGATAGCCCAGGAGCTGGAAAAAGTCCCCGACTTCCGGAAACACGAAGGATACACAGCCTTCGTAGAAGGTTGGGGACTGTATGCAGAAAGTCTCGGCCCCGAAATGGAGATGTATAAAGATCCTTACTCGAAGTATGGACAGCTGACATATGAGATGTGGCGCGCGATAAGGCTCGTTCTCGATACCGGCATTCATTCGATGGGCTGGACAAGGCAGCAAGCTATCGACTTCTTCAAGGATAATTCCAGCAAATCAGAGCATGACATTACAGTCGAGGTGGATCGCTATATAGTCTGGCCTGGTCAGGCGACTGCCTACAAAATCGGCCAGATGTTCATCAAAGATTTGAAAGCACAAGCCAAAAGAGAGCTGGGCGAGCGTTTCAATGTCAGAGAATTCCACGACGTTGTGCTGCAAAACGGCGCAGTGCCGTTGGACGTTCTAAAAACGCAGGTGAGCAACTGGGTCAATGCGAAGCGACAGGGAGCAAAGAAAATCTAGGCGGGTTTGCCCCAATACCAGCCCTGTCCGTAGACAACGCCCATATCAACCAGTATCGCCAGCTCTTCTTTGTTCTCGATGCCTTCGGCGACCAATTCTGAACCGAGCGCATTGACGACGCGAACAAGGCGTTCCAAATTGCGTGCTTTGACCTGATCTTCAGAGATACCGGAAACGTACTTGCGGTCAATTTTGACAATATCCGGCTCCAGAATTATCAAGCTTTCCAGAGAGCTTCGACCAAAACCGACGTCGTCGATGGCCACTTTGACGCCCTGGTCTTTCAGCGCTTGAACGTGGCCGCGCAAATAGACGGGATCCCCTATAAATTGTTGTTCGGAAATCTCGACGCAATAATTCGCAGTCTTACCGTTGTCCGGGAAAAGCGTCATCAGACGCTCAATCGGCGTATCTATGATCGTGGAAGGGAAAAGGTTGACGTGAAAACGTGCCTGGCGATCGAATTTCGGATCGACTGTATGAATCAAGCAAGTTTTCAAACAACGCAAGTCGACAATGGTTAGTAAGTTGTACTCTACACTGACCCTGAAAAGGTCATCGGGCATTTCAAATGCACCGGCAGGACCGCGGCTGAGAATTTCGTGACCAACAATTGTTTCGTCAGCAAGACGGAAAATCGGCATGGACACTGCTCTGAAGCAATCGCCCCGGCGCAAACGTTCCGTAAGCTCGGTCAATACTTCGCGATCGGCACCGAGCGATTTGTGTTTTTCGCCTGATGACACGCGGTTTTTGCCGAGCATTTTACTTTCGCGAACGGCCAGTCGAGCCAGAGAAATCATCTCCTCGATGGAGCAAAATTCGTATGGCAGGGCCATTACGCCAAGGCTGGCTGTGACTCGTATAGTTTCGGACGCAAGGCGCAACGGATTTTCCGCCACCGCCAAACGCACTTTTTCAGCGACCAGCATTCCCTCGGCAAAACGAGTATCGGGCAGGAGGACGAGGAATTCGTCGCCGCCCAGCCGGGCGATGTGGTCTGTAGGGCGTAAAGTCTCGCGCAAGCGCGTGGTAATTTCTTTGAGAACGACGTCGCCAACTGCATGCCCGAGAGTCTGATTGACGCGATCAAAGTCATCGCAATCAACCAGCATAGCCACCAGCTGCCAACCACCACGTTGCGCGCGGCTGAATTCGTTCTGCAAGGCGGCTTCCAGTCCCTTGCGATTCAATAACTCGGTCAGATTATCGACATTGGCCAGGGCATCCAGCTTGGCATTTGCGGCATCCAATTGAGTCTGGACTTCCTGCAGATTTTCCTGAGTCTTTTTAAGCTCGATAGCATTTCGGATCGACTGATAAAGCGCTCGATCGTCGATGCCGCTCTTTAATATGTAGTCGCTGGCGCCATGCTTGACAGCTTCAACAGCTGTTTTCTCTTGATCGGCGCCGCTCAATACCAGGACCGGCACTCGGGCTTCCGCTTTTACTTTGAGAAAAGCATCCAGACCGTCTTTAACCGGCAAATCCATGAGAATCAGGTCCAGCCCGCCCTTGCCAATGCGTGTCAAACCAGATTTCTGGTCAACACACTCCATGGCGAAGTCTGCATCAGAATTGAGGACTTTCTGCAGCTCTTTAGCAACCTTAGGGTCGTCTTCAATTAGCAGAACATTTTTCTTTTTGTCGACCATTTAAGTCACCGAGCGGATACCGTTTTGAATCACCTATTAAATCAGCTATTTGGCTGACCTTGCACGAGTAATTTGCTCGCGCCGTCAAAGACACACACAGGACTGGGGGAGAAAGGGTCGCCCATACTCCTCAATTTCCCACATACCCCTAATAAACATTACTAAATCCCCAAGAAGAACAATCTGTTTAACTCTTGCTGTCCGAAATATCAGCCACTCGCCCAAGTAGGGTACGATGTCATCTCAAACCCGCAAAACCAGGCACCAATGATGCAAACCGAAACCCAAGCGCAGCAAGAATCGTCCCAGACCAAGAAAGACAGCAAAGCCAAGGGCCTGATAAAACAGGTAGTCATGATCGGCGCAGCGGGAGCGCTGCTCTACTTTTCGTTCAGAGATTGCAATCTGGCCGCCATTTGGGAGTATTCGGTCAAATCTAATCCGATTTTTCTGGCGCTTCTCGTAATTAATGCGATTATCAGCCATGTCCTTCGGGCGTTGCGCTGGAATTTGATGCTCAAGCCGGTGAGCGACCACAAAATCAGCTTATTTAATTCCTTTACTGCCGTCATGATGGGATATGCCGTCAATATAGCCATCCCCCGGGGCGGGGAAGTGGCACGACTGCTGTCGATTTCGAGGTCCGAAAAACTATCGGTGGCAGGGGTTTTACCAACTATGTTCATCGACCGACTGCTGGATATCGCCATGCTGGCGCTTCTGCTGGGGATCACGCTCATGGTCGTGCCGAAAGAGATGTTCGGCGAGCTGCCCCCCTGGCTGGTTCCCGGTGGCATCGGGCTGACAGTCGCCACCTTCGTCGGTCTGGCAGTTCTGCCCCATGTTTCCAAAATCATGCGCTGGTTCTTGAATGTCGACTTCGTCAAAGCGAAATTGCAAGACAAGTGGAGATCAAAACTGGAAGGTCTCTCCGATCAGTTTGGAGTCGGCACAAAATCGCTGACCAACCCGGTTGCTTACTTTCCGATCGCGGTGCTCAGTTTTGCAATCTGGTTCTGCTACTGGCTCAACTTGTGGCTGACAATCCTGGCATTCAATATTCAGGATAAAGTAACACCGCTCAATACTCTCATCACATTCACGATCGGTTCGATTGGAGTGCTCGTCCCGACACCCGGCTCCGTAGGCGGTTATCACTATTTGTTGAAGACGGGGCTGATGAAAACATCGGGCATCAACGCAGACCTGGCTCTGGCGGTTGCCACTCTGCAGCACTTCATTTGCTTCATTCTAGTGGCATGCATTCCGGCGGCCATCTGCATGGCGGTTCAATCCATGCACAAGAGCAAAAGGTGAACTCAACCGGTTAAGCCGGCACTGCATATAGTGCAAGGCTACTTGCGAGGCTTCAGCGTTTGCGACGCAGCTTCTTCTGACAATTGCCGCAAAAATGCGCAGAGCGACCGGCGAGTTTTATTCGCTCAATTTCTGTTCCGCACACGCGACAAGGCTCATCTTCTCTGCCATACACCCATGACTCGTTTTGATAATTGCCATTCACGCCTTCGCTATTGGCATAATCTCGCAGGGTTGTGCCACCGTGCCGAATCGCTTCCTTAAGGGTTTTCGATATGGCCGCAACAAGCTTTTCTGCTTCCTTTTGAGTGACAGAGCCGGCCAAAGAAAGCGGGTGTATTCCCGTTTGAAAAAGCACCTCATCGGCATAGATATTGCCCAGTCCGGCAATAATTGTTTGATCGAGCAGGGCTGTTTTGATGGCCTGTTTTTTGCCGCTGAATGCCTCGACCAGATGTGCGGCTGTGAGCCCCTCGAGAGGCTCAGGTCCCAGCTCTTGCAAAGCTGGAATAACATTCAAAAACTCTTCACCAGGTGGCACATACCACATGCGCCCAAACACTCGCATATCCTCAAAACGCAGTTCACGACCGCTTTTCAGTTTAATCAAGACACGCAGGAATTGAGCTTCGCGATGTTTTTTGTCCGCCACAATAAGGCGCCCGGACATGCGCAGATGCACACCCAATCCGGCCTTCGAGTCTAGTTCGATAAGCAGATATTTGCCCCGCCGTTTGGCTGCAGTGACCTGGCGCCCGGTCAGCCCCTTTACGAATTCTTTTACGGAGGGGTAGCCCACCGAGTCGTTTCGCAGCACTTGCACGCTGGCGAAACTGTCTCCAACAAGGAATTTCTCCAGCCCCAGGCGGACTGTTTCTACTTCAGGTAATTCAGGCATTGCAAATCTCAGCCATCACATCTATATAAGTCTGTCAAAACCAATAAACGGCCCAATCAGAAATCCCGACTTGTCAGAATAACTCGATGCTCTTGCTTTCCGCCGGCGCACTAAGCGAAGTAGAAGGCAGAACACAATATCAAATAAACGGCCAATAATTGTACGCCTTCCAGCCAGTTACATTCACCGTCGGTGGCGACATAACCAAGAATGATTACAGACACCACTACCGAAAGCAGCTCGAATTCAGAGAAAAGCAAGCGCATCGGGTGCCCGAGGAAGAAGCTGGAAAAAACAATTACCGGTGCTACGAAAAGGGCAATCTGTGCGCCTGAACCGAGAGCGATATTCATGGAAAGATCCATTTTATTTTTCATGGCCATCATCACGGCTGTACTGTGCTCGGCGGCGTTGCCAACGATCGCAACAAGCACCGTACCGATGAAAAGTTGCGTCATACCTAATGTATGCGCGGCCTCTTCGACTGCATGAGTGAGAAATTCAGAGAGCACTGCCACAACTACAGTGGAAACAGCCAGCACAAGAATGCTTCGCTTGACTGTCCAGCCCGAGGTTCCAATCGCATCTTCTTTTTCGGTATCGACAACGCAAACATAGAGCTGTTTGTGGGTTCTCAAACTGAAAATCAAACTAAGAAGATAGACGCCGAATTGAACGGCCGAAATAACCAGAGCCAGACGCAGCTCATTGACGTGCGCGCCCTTGTGGGCAGCGTGGTGAAAAACAGCAGGGACGCAAAGGCTGATGGCGGCGAGAGCGAGCAGTGTCGCCGAAGTAGTTGCCGCGGTGCGATTGAATGTTTGAGTCTGATATTTGGCACCGCCGGCGACCATACTCAAACCTAGAACCAGAAGAATGTTTCCGATAATAGATCCAGTGATTGAGGCGCGAACCATATCTACATATCCGGCTCTCAGTGCGGAAAGAGCAATAATCAATTCGCATGCGTTTCCGAATGAAGCATTGAGCAATCCGCCCCAGCCGGAGCCGACTCGGTCGGCCAGGTACTCGGTGGCTTTACCCATCACACCGGCGATCGGAATAATCGCCAGGCAGGAGCTGGCAAAAACAACAACCGGCGACCAATGCAACCATTCCGCCAGAAAAGGAACCGGCAGAAAGACAAAGAGCAGATTGAGCGCTGACTCTGCCGTTATCGTTATTTTCATGAGACTTCAACAGATTCCATACTGGCGAGATCATACCCCGGCAGACAGAGTAAAAACCTACCAATATATGTAGGGGCAAGATGACAACAAACAAAAAACTTCTAGCGTCAAAAGTTTCAAGGGCAAGTAATTTAGGCACCAAATACGGTGCGAGCCCAAACAGCGGTCAAATACGGAAAACGTTGATATATTGACAGATTCACAGTTTCTTTAGTTTTGCAAGGGCTTGCCCGCGAGTGAAAAATAATTAGACAGAAGAGTTACTAATTGCCGGAATATCCGATGCATAGCAGCGGTAACATTATGCAACTTCAAATTTGTTACTTGATCCGGAAACGTTGGCCCAAAAGGTCGAAATTTAGTGGAGGTTATCTGCAATGGCAGTTTTGAAACCAGTCGAGCGCCCGAGGATGGAGTGCGAAACCGAGCACTTCCTGATGGCCCAGCGTCAACTGGACGAAGTAGCGTTGGAAATGGGTCTGGACAGGGAGTTGCATGAGAGACTCCGCTTCCCCAAAAGAGCTTTGATGGTAACGGTGCCTGTGCGTATGGACGACGGCACCGTTCGTACATTTACTGGTTATCGCGTTCAGCACGATGTCACGCTCGGACCTGCAAAAGGCGGCATCCGCTTCCACCCAGATGTCAACCTGGGCGAAGTTTCCGGACTGGCAATGTTGATGACCTGGAAGTGCGCGCTCATGGGTCTTCCCTATGGCGGTGCCAAGGGCGGCATTCGTGTCGAACCATGGAAGCTGTCAGCCGGCGAAACTGAAAGACTGACTCGCCGCTACACCTCAGAAATCATCAATTTGATTGGTCCTGACAAGGACATTCCGGCACCGGACATGTATACGAATGAGCAGACCATGGCATGGATCATGGATACCTATTCAATCAATGTCGGTCACACAGTCCCTTCAGTAGTCACCGGCAAGCCGATCTCCATCGGCGGTTCGCTCGGTCGCAACGAAGCCACCGGTCGCGGTGTCGCTTACTGCGTGCGCCGCGCTGTCGAACACTATGAAATCAAAGAAAAATCGCCCAGAGTCGTTGTACAAGGATTCGGCAATGTCGGCTCAGTGACGGCAAAGTTGCTGCACGAAGCCGGTTATAAAATCATCGCTGTTTCCGACGTTTATGGCGGCATCCACAATCCCGACGGCATCGACATTCCTCGCCTTATGGCATATGTCTCCGAGATGGGACGAGTGGAAGGTTTTGCCGGCTCGACCAACCTCTCCAATCAGGAATTGCTCGAACTGGAATGCGAAGTGCTCGTACCGGCTGCGCTCGGCGACCAGATCAACGAAAAGAATATGCGCAATATCAATTGCCAGATCATTGTTGAAGGCGCCAACGGACCGACCAGCACTGAAGCAGACAAATACCTGCACGAAAAAGGCGTCAAGATTGTGCCCGACATTCTCGCCAACGCAGGCGGCGTGACCGTCAGCTATTTCGAGTGGGTGCAAGGCATGATGCATCTTTTCTGGACGGAAACGGAAGTAAACAACCGCCTGGAAGAGATCATGGGACGCGCTTGCGATCAAGTGTTCGAGATGAGCACTCGCAGCGGGCTGAGACCAAGAATGGCTGCTCTGCGTATTGGCGTCGGCCGCATTGCCGAAGCGAAACGCTTGAGAGGTCTATACCCATAAGGGTACGGATGTGTGGGTGATGCTAAAAGCATCACCTGGTGACAGGGGGCGGGTCGGGTTTATCCCAATCCGCCCCTTGTTTACTGTCGCTCGACCCAGTTTCCAGCCACTCGAATAGGTCGGGCGCCCAAAACTACGAAAAATGGGGGATTTCGGCTGATAATTTTTCTTGGTCCAGTGCCAAAGCCTTCAAACACCGGGATTCTCAAACAAAAAGGGTAGATTCGACCGTTCTTGTGGAACACTGTAATTGCGCGCCCATTTATAACCAGATACTAGTTACACGGTAACGATAGAAACCAATGTTTGGATCAGGAAAAGCTGCAGGACCCCGAAACGTAAGACTTCCAAAGCAATCGGCGATGCCGAGCTATGGAGACATTGAATTCCTTTCGCAAGAGGCGAAGAAAATAATCGGTCGCTGCGTTGAGCTACCGTGGACGGGCGCCGACAGGAAGCATGACTTTATTCTTTCGGTGCGGTACGAGCACGAGCAGGGTGACCCGAACTGGTCCATGTTCGAAACTGGTCTTTCCGGCAACGTAGAAGTCTGGAATTACGCGACGCGCGACATTACTCTCATTTGCAATTTGCTGGCAACGGCATCCGGCTCCAGCTCGGTAGAAGACTTCGTCCCGTCGCAGGCTCTGCTCGGGAAAGCTTCGGATGTGGGAACGGCTACCGTGACGGCAACCGTAACCAACCCGACCATCGGCGGCGGCATGGCGCCGGTCACATTCGAGCCACCCCGTCCGGGCGCGAAGGCTACCCTGGAAGGCGACCTGAAGAATTTGCAAGTGCCCAACTTGCTGCAATCCATCAACCTGGCGAAAATGGTCGGCAAATTAGACATTCGCACTCGCGCAGAGAAGGCTGAGGTTTACTTCGTCGACGGCAACCCCGTACATGCGACCATCAAAGAAGTGAAAGGCGATCACGCGCTAATCGAGCTGATTACCTGGCAAGTTGGTGAATTTCGCTTCTGGCCCGACGAGCAGACTACGGAAAAGTCTGTATCCAGGCGGCTTGACGCCATGCTTATGGAAGGCGTCACTCTGCTCGACCAATCCAAATACCTTGACTCCGCCGGGCTTAAAATGGAATCCGTCCTGGTCAAGAAAAACGCCATGATCTCGGAAGAAGAGTTTCAAGCGAGGTTATCGAAAGGCGCGCCGCTGGATCTAACTCAACAGCTCGACTTTTATGAGCTCATAGACAACAAGAATTCGCTCTTCGATTTGCTCAGAAAGCGCCCGATGAACAAAGTGGGCTGGGTGCCGATTCTGTTCAACCTGGTCAGTTGCGGGCTCGTGCAGGTCACCGACCAGGCTCCACAGCAAAGTCGCTTGGCCAACCTGAAAGCGCTCGGCATCGACGAGACTGCTATTCAGCAAGTGACGAAAAACCTCCTCCGTCCTGAGACAGGCATCCTCACATATCATGCCTTCATCTACTTTCTCGACCAGGAATACTTGCGATACGAGTATTTCAACTTGCCGTTTTCGCTGCTGATCTTCTCTATGGGTATGCGCAAGACCAATGCGGCAGGTGGCACTTCGGTGGAAGCTTTGCAGATGCTCGGCGTACGCCGCGCCATGCAACGGATCGGGCTGGTTAAGCGTCAGGTCGATCAAGTCGGTCACTATGAGACTTTCGACTATGCGATTCTCCTGCCTAACACCAACTCAATGGCAGCAGGCGCGCTAGCAAACCGCATCGTCAGCGTTCTTCTGGAAGCTCCGCTGTCTTCAGACATGGACTCCCGCAGTCTGGCTCTGGCTTTCGGCGTTGCAACCGTCCCGGAAGATTGCCAGGAACTCGATAAACTCATAACTTTGGCGAAGAGGGCGCGTGACAGAGCCAAACAAGGTCAGAACAGAGTCGTACTGGGCCGGGATGTTCAGGCTCCGCAGGGTGCAGCTCCTCCGCCGCCTCAGCCGCCGCCGCCTTCATATTAATTGCTTCTAGAACTTAAGATTTGGCGCTCTCCGGCAGTTCAAAAACCGAGAGCAGCACTAAATTGCACAAGAAATTCCGCAATCTTTATGCGATCTTGACAAGGCGGTCGCACGCGCGCAATATATAGGGTTGCATTCAGGCAACTTCCAGCTCTGGATGTTTTAGTAGAAAAGCGTTCCACGTTCAATCAACCAATCCTAAGGGTGAGGCAACGATGACCCATACATATGGGAAATCAATGTCGACGTCCGGATCGAATTTCTTGCAGCATAAAGCTACCGCGAACCCGTCTTCCCCGGGCGGAATTCCACCCGCATCAGCACAGCAGGAAAATCTAGAATCCCGCCGTCTTTTCCAGCACATCGGCTTGCCGCCGATGGCGAAAACCTTGCCGCCCCCTGATTCGGATAATGTTTTCGCGCCGCCCCCGGATGGGAAGACCGAAGAGGTGATGGGCTCGAGTCCGCCGGGCGAGACAGCACCAGCGCCGGACTTCCCTGTGACTGCGGTCACGGTCGCAGGTGCTGACAGGTCGGCGAGTCCAGCCAGTGAACCTGCTGCCATCGTCAGAGCAGAATCAGTAGCGCCTGACACTCCCATCCATGCCGCAGCCGTGCCGGGGGAAGAAGAACGAAGGTACGATATTCCCTTCTACCAGAAAGAAAAGGACATCCTTGTCCACTTAAGTGATTTTACTAATTCTCCCGCTTTCGCCCCCTTTCAAAATCCACGTTCCCGCCGCTCATCCACAAGCGCCGAAGGCGCCACGGTCGTGGAAGAATTAGCCCAAGATTTCTCCGTCCGCAAACTGACGTCTCACAAAGAAAATTCCTCAGAGCAGGTACGCGACCGGCTGGGGCGTCTTATCTACGAAAAATTCCAGGAAGGTCAGAAGTGGACGGCGAGATTCCTTTGCTACCACGACCAGAACGGAAAGAAGAGCCCCTTTGTTCAGTCGCTCAAATCGCTTTCTTCTGATGGTTGCTTCAGAGAAGTACAATATTCCAAACTCGGTCAGGTCGAAAGTGAGAAAGAGACGCTTTACGACCTCAAAATGGCGACTCTGTAATTCAGCAATTCGCTAAGCTGCAAAGTCATCGTTCGACTGCGATTGGTCGCACTTGCCCGACGAGGTGGATATCATGGCGGGTCCATCAGAAAAATCAGAAGCTTCCGGCATCTCGAAAACCTTCGAAGGAAAGACCATTCGATTGTTGCGGGGCGACATCACGCGCGAGGATGTGGACGCGATAGTAAACGCGGCCAATTCGACCCTGATGGGCGGCGGCGGCGTGGACGGAGCCATTCACCGCGCCGGAGGTCCGCAAATACTCGAGGAATGCAAGCAGATTCGAGCTATGCAAGGACAATTGCCCGCCGGACAAGCAGTCATCACCGGCGGTGGCAACCTGAAAGCGCAATATGTGATTCACACTGTCGGTCCAATCTGGCGCGACGGCGCTTGTAATGAAGAAGAAACGCTGGGCAGTGCATACCGAGAAAGTTTGAAACTTGCGGCTCAATACGAATTGAAGGTTGTTGCTTTTCCTTCAATTTCCACGGGAGCCTATGGGTTCCCATTGGAAAAAGCCGCTCCTATAGCCATTTCTACGGCAAGAATTTTTTTCAGAGAAGAGAGCACGCTTGAAGAAGTGCGCTTCGTTCTTTTCGATGCATTCGCATTCAATGCATTCGAAAACGCGCTACACAAGCAGTAAGGTCCGCTTGCATTGATTCTGTGCGGCTAAGTCAAAATGATTTGGTCTGAGGATAAAAGGTAGCTTCTATCGTGCCGGCTAGAAGCCGGCGCTCCGGCCGAGGCTAGTGAAAACGTAGCTTCTATCGTGCCGGCTGGAAGCCGGCGCTCCGGCCGAGGCTAGCGAGGAGGTCTGCGGTCGCCGCCGCGGTCGCCGCCCTTGCCGCCGCCCGGAGGGAATGGTTTGCGTGGAACTTCGTCTCTTTGACCTTTGCCATAAGCGAGGTTCTCAATCAACTCCACTAGTTTTTCGGGATTGGAGGGGTTGGTTTCCAATGCCTTTGTCTGAGCATCGTAAACGATGCCCTGAATTTCGCCCATCATGGCGTTATTTTGCTCCGGTGTCAGCTCGATGCGAGGAGGACGAGGCTCGCCGGGTCTCGGCTTTGGAGCTCTCGGCAGATATTTCTGACGGACTTCCTGAATGGCTTTGAACGCATCCAGGACTTCCTTCACCTTGGCTCCGCCGCCGGGATTTTCGAGCATCAATGCGAGCATTTCTTTGTACTGCGTGCGGAAAGGCGATTCATCATTGATCTTGAACATCACTTCGTTGAGCAACGGCCTGTTGCCCGAGAATTCAGTCGCGAGCTTGACACCAAGTGCGGTGGCAGCTGCAGTCGCTTCAGCCATACCAGGCTGGTCTGCTTTGCTGGGATCCTTCATATCAGCGGTCTTGAATGCATCGAGAGCTTTCTGCAGATCGTTGACCCGAGCGTTGAATACATCATCGTTGTAGGTCCAACCGCCCTTGCGGAATTGCACGGGAGCCTGGTTGGCAGAGAGGAAGTCCATGAGCGCTTCATCGGACATGCTCTGCACTTCCGGGCGCCTGAAGAGCTCTTTTATCGCCTTGGCTTGCGGCGGCAACTCTTCGCGGTAAGCATTGACAATCTGGCGCCAGCGACTGAATTGCTCGACACCTCTGGCTCGCGGATTCATCAGATACTGTGATTCTAGAGCGCCCTGGAGCTGCAGTGCTTTGTCGCCTGAATTCATATTCTCAACGGCTCTGGAAACCGTCGGGTTGATTTGCACTTCCGGCTGCGCTTCAACCGCCTCTCTAGCGGGATCAGCAACAACTTCTTCAGCAGGCGCCGGCGCTTCCTGTCTGGGTCGAGGCGTGAGTAATCGATGATTGTATACAGGGAAGTCAGAAAGATAGCGCGTATCCATGTGCGGATAGGCATCAATCATGGCGGCTATCGGGCTGAACTCAGTGTTGGCGGCATAGGCTCTGGCATAGTCCCAGAGATCTCTATTATTGTTCAGCCATTCAAATACTTCACCGCGAACTTTCATGTAATGTTCGAACCACTGATTCAGCCCTTCGCGAGCTGTGCCCGTGAACATCGGGTCCTGAGGCAGTCGGGAGTTCTGGACAATCTGGCGGAATTCGCCCGTGCGTTTCATGATATCGACCTGATTCTCAGGTGACACATTCACTTCCAGGCTGTTGGTGCCCGGGCGGGTGGCTGATTCATGGCCGAAAGTAGCCACTTCTGCTATGTATGGCAGCATGTTGTTCGCGTCCGGCATACCTTTTAAGGCAGCATGAATCTCAAGGCGCGCTCTGACACGCTCGAGAACATCGACATTGGCCTTAGGACCGTTCCACATTTCAGCCCATAGTGCTCTGACAAAATCTTCTCCGTTCGACAAACCTTTTCGCTCAACGCCATTTGCTGCGGCTCTTGCATCTGCGACTTGAGTATCGAGAACTTCGACACCCAGCTTAGATACAAGATCTTCTCCATCAGACCGGGAAGGAACAGCCGCTTCTGCAATTGCTTCGTTGAGGAAGTCTGCTTTCTCGAGACCTCTGGATTCGGCAATGCGATCCAGATTCTTCTTCACAGCAACAGCGGCTTCGGCTACGCTCATGCCGGCGTTGACGCGATCTTGCATAGCCTGATTGACAGAGCGAATGAAATCCAGAGTGTTGCCGGCTTCCGGTTTGGCTTCGCCAGCCTGCTCGGCTTTACGAGTGGCAACTTCTATGTCGAATAACTTATTGGCTGCTTCGAGAGCTTTCATATCGCTCGGCCAGGGAGCATTTTTGACCACATCAGTCAGGAATGATGAATTCTCGACACCCTTCAACTGAGCAAGCAGCTCAACGTTTTCAATGATGTCTCTCTGCGCATCCTCGAATGATTGTTTGTGCTCCCATCTTCTGGCGGCAATTGCGTCTGACACTTCGCCCATGAACTTGAGCATGGAAGCGTCCGGAGCCGGCTGACCAAGCAGTTCTGCTTGCTTGGCATCGATGAGCTTGCCGGCCTCTGTGATCATTCTTAGATCAGATTGAGGCGCATCCAAGACGCCGAAGCCACGCCTGAAGGTTTTGGCGTATTCCGGATATGTATCGGCAAAAAGGCGCATCACATCAAGAACTTCTGGTTCCGGATTCTCTCGCGCGAACTTGATGAGATTATCCATCTCAGCCTGTCCGCCCTTTTGAGCGTCTCTCAGGAATTTGCCGCCAAAGAAGAGCTTGTCATTGATATTGAGCGAGTCTTTGTAATTCTCATAGACGATGTCCGTGAGTGCTGCGTTCTCGGTCTTCATCGCTGCGTCGATCATGCCGCGCTTCACTTCTTCATGATTATGCTTGCGAGCAAACTCTTCGAAGAACTGCTTGGCTGCTGCGTCTCCGTTAACCGCGTCTTTGGCGAACTGTACTCCCAGTTCTGCCAACTGAGAATTTTGCAGAGTATCTTTGTAAGCTTCATAAATCGAGCGAGCGAGCTCAGGCTTGGCCAGCGCGACTCTTGCCATTCCGGCTTGAATATCAAAAACAGGGTTGGCCGGATCCGTTGCGTCCGTGCTGTTTCTCGCCAGCTCGTTCAACTGCCTCTGAGCTTCCGCATCGCCTTTGGAAGCTTTATCTGCGAGATCTATGCCTTCCTGAACTTTCTCAGCCAGCTCATTGGGTCGTCTTGTTTCAATATCCTTCAGCGTTATTCTCGCTGGGGCCGGTTCGGGCGCTTCTACTCCGGCAATTGCTTCTTCGATCGCCGGGCGCAGATCTTTATTCTTCTCGTGACCGGCGATCATTTCCAAAGCCGGCTTCAACTCTGGCTCGGCAACGACTAATTCTCGTAACCGAGCAGCCGCATCAGTCTTGATGCTGCCCTGTTCGACCGTAGCAAGAGTGGCATCGATAATTGCTTCTTTGAGCAGCCTGTTGCCCTGAGTCTGAGTGGTTCCGAACATGCCGTTCGTTTCTCTAACTACATCAATCTCGGGAATGGTCACAGTCTTGGCGTCACCCGTCAAACCGGCTGGACGTTCCAGATTTATGTCTGTGGTCTTCGGATAAACGACTTCATCTAGCGGGATGCCGCTTTCGACGCCTTTTACTTTGACATAGTGGCGACCATCTCTTTCGCCGAGGTACTCAGTAATTTCTACCGGAACATCAGAATCTTTGTTGCGCCAAATTGCCTCGCCCTTCTGGAATCCTTCCGGGGCTTTGGGTCCTTCATTGACTTCGGATGGCGCTGCTTGACGGGCAGCTTCAATTTCAGCGCGCACGGCAGATATGCGGGCATCAAGATCAAGAGCATCTTCTTTTGCACCAACCCGACCTTCATGCAATTCGCTGAGAGTGCGGCGCTCAAGCGGGCTCAGCTCGTCGCCTTCACCAGCGGCCCGGCGCAGCAGGCTTGAATACTGGTCAACGCTAGGTTTGACTTGTTCGCCGCCGCTAACGATTTCATCAGTTTCGCTAGGAGTGGTTTGTGTCTGTTCCGCTTTCGCTTTGGCAATCGCTTTGGCGATCATGTCTGGCAAATCTTGATAGCGCTCTTTAAGAACTCTTGCCTCCAGCTCAGGAATAGGCTGATTGCCATTTCTGTCGAGCAACCGGCCAGGCAGGTCTCTATAGATTCTCAGAGCATTCGGAATATTGAGATCGCTGAGTCTGCCTCCAGGCAATGCATCTCTTTCTGTAATCGGCTTGGCTTCATTTGCTATTTGCTCTTTAGCCCACGCATCAAGTCGTGCTTGAAGTTCCAGCTGTGCCGCGTCCAGTTCCGCTTTCTGAGTCTGAACTTTTTCAACGCGCTCAATCGGTTTTGGCTCCGTTCGTGCTCCACTATTTTCGGCGACAGGCGGAACAGTCTCTTTGCTTTCAGTTATATCTTCACGAACCGCTTCGTCGCGAACGGGCTCTTCGCTGCCGGTTCTGGTATCTTTGCCATCTTTGCCTGTACCGCCTTGATTTTCAGGCGTCCCCCAGCCTTTCTGTTTACTCAGCTTTTCCAGCTGGGCGCGCCAATCGCCGCCGTTGCCGGCATCATCGTCATCGCCACCGCGTCTTCTCGTTTTGCCAGCTAATTGAGACTCACCCGCGCTCTCCGAGGGTTTGACCAAACGCTCGCCCATACCTCTGAGTCTGGACATCAAGGACGGACCTTGCTGGTTGTCGTTGAATGCCTGGTGCGGACCAGCTTGCTCCGGCATATAAAGACGACTGGCCTTATAACCGGTGCCGCCGGCGAGCATATCGACACTGCCCTGCATCAGCGAGCGGACTGCCAATTGGACCGGATCGAATTCGCCTTTACGAACCTGGTTAAGTGCTTCGTTCGTGAAACCGCCTGTCGCGCCGAAACTGAAGCCTACGCCCATGTTGGACATCAGACCGCTGCGCTCCATTGCGCCGCCTGTTTGCGCCGATATGCCTTTGAAAAGTTTGTGACCGACATGAAATGTCACTGCGCCGGCACCGGCGCCCATGAGAGTCGATTGGGTCGTACGTCCCAAACCACCCATGATATCGAGATTGCCGTCTTTGCTCAGCCAATTTTCGCGATGTAGGCTGGTTTCGAGCGCACCACCTGCGCCACCAATCACCATACCTTTTTCCCAGGTACGCCAGCTCGTAGCGCTCGCTTTGTCCATAATGACTTTCAGACCAGCACCCTTGCCGAAGCCCAGAAGACCGTCGGCAACGACTTCACCGGCGGAGACATCAGGAGCGATTTTGATCTGGTCGACAGCATGAACAGCGCCTGCGGCCATCCACGGAATTTTTCCTTTGCCCGGCAAGAAGAGCGTCGCGGCTTTCACAAAGCCGGTTCCATACATGCTTACTTCGCCTTGCCAATTGATGGCGTCGCGATCGGCCTTAACAGCGGCGGCAATTTCGCCCTTGTTTATGTTGCCTTGAGAGACACGCTGCTCGAGAGATTTGAGCGTCGCCAGAGAATTTTCGTCGCCACGATTGAGAACATTGGTTGTCGCCCGGTCCAGCAGTCCACGATGCTGGTCGATGAACTCGTGCTGGCGAATCTGCTCGCGCAGCGCTTCCGCCGAATCCGGCGGCAGCTCCTGAGCCTTGTTCAATTCAGGGTTATTGAATCTAGAGAGACCTTCTGCCATTTAACGCCAATTCACCAGTTTTGTCTCAGCTCGTTCGCTTTCTATGGAGTCCATTGCTTGCTGCAGAATCATTATTTATATGCAGCCACTTATATGTGTATCCATATATGCATGGCGAGCTTACGATTAATTCTTACCTCGGCCAATGGGGAATCTCCCACGCGGCTCGTTCAGTCGCCATTCACGGTCCTTTTCCAGGCTAATTATTAAGTTCGGCGACTGCCCTCGGGCAGGTTAGGGCTTCCGTTTAATGTTGGTTGGAAAGCTCCGGCGGCGTGGCATGCTTAATGTAATTCCGGCAAAGCTTTGTGAGTATTCAGGACTTAAGAGTTTGAGGCGACGATGGCGAAAGTTCTTGTAATCGAGGACGAACCAGACTTCTCAGAACTGATCGGCAGTTGGCTCAAAAGTGAAAATTACACTGTTGAAACGGTCGACACTGGCGAAGATGGGCTGGACCGGCTCAAATTCTACAAGTACGACGTGATCATCCTGGACTGGGTGCTGCCGGGGCTTTCCGGCGTCGAAGTATGCAGGGACTACCGCGGAACTGGCGGTACTACGCCGATTTTGATGCTGACCTCGAAAAAACACGTGGATGAAAAGTCGCAAGGACTGGACGCGGGAGCCGATGATTATCTGACCAAACCTTTTGAGCTCAAGGAGCTCTCTGCGCGCGTTAGAGCATTGCTGCGGCGGCCGAGCGCATTTTCAGGCTCGGTTCTAAAATGCGGCAACCTGGCTTTAGAGCCGAACAGCTTCAAGGTTAAACGGGGAAGCGAAGAAATAGCACTTTTGCCAAAGGAATTCGCCCTGCTGGAATTTTTGATGAGGCACCCGAATCAGGTTTTCAGTGCAGAAGCGATATTAGACAGAGTGTGGGCTTCCGAATCGGAAGCATCTCCGGAAACGATCCGTACGTACATAAAGAGATTGCGCAAAAAGCTCGATGTGGAAGGGTTGCCCAGCATTTTGGCAACGGTTCACGGAGTGGGCTATAAACTTGAACCACCACCGGAATGAACCGGACGTCTGGAAAGCGTATACATCGAAACAGGAGAAACCGGCTTTAAATGACAATGAAAGTCCTCATCATTGATGACGAAGAAGACAATCGCCAGATTGCTAATCTCGCACTTACGATGATTGGCGGATTTACCGTTATCGAAGCAGATGGCGGCGAACTGGGACTTAAACTGGCAGAAGCGGAAAAGCCGGACGTCATTCTGCTCGATTTTGTAATGCCGAACATGAATGGGCTGGAAACATTGAAAGCCCTGCGCAGAAATCCACTAACAGAGAAAATCCCAGTAATCTTTGTCTCGACGAAATCGCTGCAAGAGAGAGAAAAGGAGCTTTTTGAAGCGGGTGCCCAGGGAATTCTGCCCAAGCCTTTCAACCCCACCCAATTGCCGGAAAAGATCAAAGAGATTACGGGTTTAGGCGCTTAGCCTTAAGACGATTGAGCTAATGCCAAAAAGTAAGACGGTCCTCTCAGCAGAGATGGAGGCTGAGAAGACCGACTTTTTTGGCTGCTGCGGGGTTAAGCGTGTACGATGCCTAGCACTTCGAGGAAGGCATTCAAGAAGGACATTAAGCAAGCGAGCGGTCCGGTGTTGTCCTTCAATTCAATAGGTTTCAAGCCTGAAGCAGTGACTTTAGCAGCGGTAGATTTGGCAGCCGGCACTTGTGCAGCCGGTTGTTTCGTTCCAGTAGTACGCATGCTGGCTCTCTTCTGGAGGTTTTGCGCAACCAGTTGGCGCGCGCCTTCCGAATTAGCATAGGTTGACATACTTCCACCGTGTCCTGCGGTCAATGGGATAGCTTGTGCGTTCATCTCTTTATCTCTCCGATTCGAATTTTGAATTTGTCAGTCAGCCCTTACATTGGTGATAACGCCCCCCGGAATATTTTTAGGGGGGACGGAAAAAATTTCTTGGAAAGAAAGCGAAAACGCCAATCAGATGAACACTCTGCCCATTTTCCAGGGCGGAACGGACGGGGTGGCAAGCAGAAAGCTTGCCGGAAAGAGGTTGAAAAGCGGAGGACTTGTTACGCGCTAGGCTTTTGCGGCCAGGTAAGCTTTGCCTTTGCCAACGGCGGTGTTTATCGGCACGCCCTCTTTACAAAGAGGGCACTCGTCTTCGGCGTAAGAGTCCAGGGTCACGTTTGTCAGGGCATTTAATTTAATGTCCCCCATCGCCTCAGGACCTACTCCGCCTCGATTACACAAAATACTTGCGCCCAGGATATTGCCGTTCAGGGCCTTTACGGCTTCAACGACTTTGGCAACGCTGCCGCCGGTCGTGACGACGTCTTCGACAATGACGACATTCTTACCTCTTATATGGCTGTCGTAGCCACGTTTGAATAATCTGCTTCGCTCAGCGCCTTCCTCTTCTGCATACACAGCAAGGGTTTCGCCGTTTTTCCGCTTTTTGGTCAAATGATATGCCACCCACTGCGACAGAACGACACCGCCTATAGTCGGTCCGGCAACCACATCGACGGAATCCGGGTCGTAGGAACTGGCCATCATTTCGCAAACCTTGGACGTGGCTTCAGTATGCACGTACAGCGCATCCTTATTTATGTAGGCGGAACCATGCCTACCTGACGTATAGACAATGTGGCTGTTGGTTACCAGAGCACCAGCATCGGCAAGTAATGTCATTACGTCGTCCTTACTCATAATTTTTCTCCAGTAAATTTGCGCCAGATCAACAGCCCGAGCCAATGCCATTCAAACAAAAGACTATCCTAGTGGCGTTTTTGCCTTTAGGACAGCATAAATTGAGGTATTCAGAAAAAAATCTATTTGTGACTTTGGTTCCACAATTTTGCCACAAAAAAAAATTACACTGCATTCGTTGAGTCCAATAAGGCTTGTTTGAAATGAAACACCCAGACCGCTCCCCTCAAAAGAGTTTTCAAAGATTGAACCTCAAGGAACTTGGTTTGCAACAACAAGTAGAGTCGAGACTCGCCAGTCAGAAGCCCTCGCTATTAAGGCGCATGACTGAACAGCTACAGGCAATGCTGCCCAAGAAGGCAGCCGCCAAGTAACTAACCAAACGATAGCAAAGCTTTTCTTCGAAGGGGCGGACTCAAGAAATTGAGTCCGCTGGGGTTTTTAGGGGTCTTTTTACGGAGCGTCGAAAAGGAAGAGTCCTCGATTTAATCTTTGCGGACCAAAATTCTTTTTCGTGGCGGAAAATTCCACAACTATTCCACGAATGCTGAGTAATCTTTCCAGCATCAGGAAGTTGCTCCCCCACCCCGAGGACAATGCGATGCAAACCGAAAAGAGAGAAAGTCAACGTGGTTTCCAAAGACTGGATCTCAATGAACTCGAATGCCTTGCTAAGTCCAAGACCTCCAAAAAGGATCTGCGCCACGGATTGCGCGTCCTGATCTCAAATGCAGTCAAAGTTGTGATGCCAGCGCAAAAGTTCAATCACGACTACCAATAAAAGTTTTCACGACTAACGGAAAGGGGCGGGTTCGGTGTTTACCGGACCCGCCGGGTTATTTGGGGAACAACAAGGGCTGACATCCGTCCACTGCGTAAGAAGAAAACAAAAGCAGAAGCTACAAGAAGCCAGCTTCATTAGATGTGGTGGCACGGAGCAGAAACTTCGAACAAGAGAGCAGCGGGGGTAAGTGAAGAAGGAAGTTCAAGCGATGGTCGCTAAATATCGAGTTCAGACGATAGGTTTGAAGACTCCGAGATCAAACGACGGTCGCAAAATTTCCAGAGAAAGAATTTCACTCGAAAAATTTTCCCAGGAAATTCCAATCCATTCGCAACCTGCGTGCTCTAAAACCAAGACAGAGTAATTGATTCCAGCCTCAAGACTGGGCACCGGCCATGGTGCCCGATCGATATCCATCGCGTACAAAAATGCGCAAATCGAGAGAGCGAAGATTAAACTCTAACTTGACAGGAAAACGAATAAATTTCATGCTCTTAAATAGGGCTCTCTATGAGAGCTTTGCGTGGAGGATAGGGTCAACCTATTATGGAAACTGTAGAAACATTCGATTTACTAGAATTCCAGCAGAAGGCACGTGAACTCTGCTGTCCCAAAAAGCTGTTTCAGCTTTGGGAGGATGTGTGCAGGCGTTATGACAACCGCCAGATCGGCGAATATGAATTGGAAGAGATGAAGGAAGTCATTTGGCCAAGCCTTCATGCACTCGCTTCAATTCGCAATAGTGTCAATGACGCTCCTGCACCCAGCGAAGAGCCCAAGCGCAAACGCGCCTGAGCCAAGGGATTCTAAAGCTCGCTTGAGCGCGAAGAATTAGCGCGGCAGACTTGCGCGACGAATTACTTAGTGAAGTATTTCCACTGCGGATCGCTCAAAGGCATAACGCTCAGTCGAGCATTCTTCACCAGAAGAAAATCCTGTAGTGTCTCATCCGCCTTCACCTGAGCCAGCGTAATAGGGCGCGCCAACTTCTTTTTAGGCTTAACGTCGAAGACAACCATCTTCGGGTCATTCAATTTAGGGTCGACATAGGGCTCGGAGACAATCTCGCAGATGCCCACGGCCGCCTTTTCGTCGCCGGTATGATACACCAGTGCGAGGTCTCCCTTATGCACCTCTCGCATATACTTCAAGGCAAGATTGTTTGCCACACCGTCCCAAATAGTTCGCCCGTCCCGTTCCAGGTCAGCGTAGCTATAGCAATCGGGTTCGGTTTTGAGAAGCCAGTAAGCCATTGATATCTTCCTTTGAAGGGCTAAATTGTCGATCAAAAACGTCAAAGAGAGAGGGATTATACTAGCCAGTAAGAGACCCAACAAGAATCGGCACCTAAAACACATGCAGTCGAAAAGAAAATTTGTTTTCTCTTGCTTATTGGCTGTTTTGGCTTGCAGCAGCGCCACGGCGTCCGATTGGGTTGAAGAAGAGGGAGTCAGCGACTTTCAAGCGCCACGGCGAACGCGCAATGTCCCGATCGAGCAGAATCCTGATGCAGAAGAGCACCGAGGACAGCCTCGTGCGCACCGATTTAGTGGCGATGGTGATACCAGCGAAGAGCCCAGTGCGCAAGTAGAGGACGATGGCGGTGGACACGGCATTCCTGAGCCTAGACGAAAGAAAGGGAATATGCTCGAAGGTGGAGTTTCGCACTTCCACTCAGGCGCTTCCCAGACTCAGAACAGTGGCGCCCCTCCTGGCTATGGCTTGATCCAACAAGAACCGACTGCAATTCACTACCCACCGGCAAAAGAAACGGTTGTAGAAGCGAAAACATTCCGTGCCTGGATCGAGAAAAACCATCCCGAACTGCAAGGTTCGCTTCAAGCGCAAAGAGAACAGATTATTGAAGTGAAGGGCAAATGGGACGATTCCGGGCATGTGCTCAAAGCATTTGGTCTTGGCTGCTCGAAAGTGCCGCCCGAGCAGCTCAATAAATACGATCTGAGCAAGTCAAAAATTTTGATTGTCGATTGCGCAGGAAATGTCCCTCAGGAGGGACTTCTCGCCATCAACAAATTTGTTCGCGGCGGCGGCTATTTACTGACGACCGACTGGGCGCTGGAAGGTTGCCTGCAGAAAGCTGTTCCTGGCTTTATCGAGTGGAACGGAGACAACACTAGCGAAACTCGAGTCGTGGACGCGTATATCAAAACGGAAGATCCGGTTTTGACACAAGGTACGGTGCCTCGCGCACACTGGAAGCTCGACAAAAAGTGTCAGCTCATGCGGATTATCAAACCGGATAGAGTTGAAGTTCTCGCTGCAAGTGTTCAGCTCAAATCTGACGACTCTCAGGGACTGGGCAACCTGGCTGCAACTTTTCGTTTTGGAAAAGGCAGAGTGCTGCATCTAGTCGGGCATTTTGACTACAACTCAGGGCGCGCATTCAACAACCTTTTGCCGGACCCGGCACCAAAGATTGGCATCAGCTTGCGTCAGGCAATAGCTGCTAATTTCATTGCCGAAGCACTGGGCCAAAGTGCATCACCGCCCGAGACATCGCAAGGAAATTAGTCCGCGTCGTTAAGCGACCAGTCATACTCTTTGTAGACAACCTTGTAGGCCCTGTAGTCGTCGTCCGTTTTGAACCTGTCCTGAACTTCTTTCGGACTGCGCGATACGATATAACGCAGCACGACTTCATCGTCCTTTGGAGGCGGGAAAGGCACGGTTTTGAAGCCTACCGCATTTAGAAAGTCGAGAGGAAACCAGGAAAAGAGCTTCGATACACGAACGACTTTCTCCCTGTGATCAAAATCAACGTTCTGCGGATCGAGAATGAATTTCTGCGTTTGCGCGTCCAGCGCAGCATCTAGCGTTTTTCCCCTATAAGCCTCTTTATTCATTTTCGCGCAGCCTTTGGCGGCGCAAACGACGGCGAAATGAAGGCGAGGATCATGCAAACGTCGACTGATGTTGTGCTCAATCTCATTGAGATTGACGCGACGCCCGGCCACCACGAAAAAGAACTCATCCCACGCATCGGGAATCTGCCTGAAACTATTCTTTGGATAGTAAGTCTCTGTGCCATTGATCGGATAGTGATCCAGAACCACCTTCACGGTGAAAGCATTATATGCATTGATCCAGAGAGCCTTCTTGTCCTCGCTGGAAAGCTTTTCGTACTCGTCCTGCGTAATATCGGCCAGTGTTTTCAAATATTGATCAAGCCTTGCAGAATTCTGCTTCCATTTCTTGTAATGAACGAGATCCTTTTCTACATACTCTTTTAGATCTTCCGAAAAGAGCGTGTGATCGAGGTCTACTGCGGCTTGCGCAGGCAAGAAACTGCCGACAATCATCAGTACAAATAAAGCCGCTGTCCTTCCTTTCATTTAACCCTCTCAATCAATTTGCTCAGATCCTCCGGCTGGTATGCCGGTGATGAGCAGCGGTTTCCGGCGCAATAAAATGCGGCGGACTTGCCAAGATCGGGGAAGTCTACATCCAAATTCGGCAGACTACCCTCGCTCTTATCAAGCCAGTCTATCCGTTTATATATCAGCGGCGCCTGCACGGCAGCAAAGAAAAGGCTGCGAGCTTTGGGATCGGTCTTTTTTCCGACCACGGTTATGTGAGCTGGACTATGGGCCAGTTCGTGGTCGGCTAGCAGTGTGCCGGCAACTAGAATTCGTCGCTTAGCGATAATTTCCGGCGTTGATAGATAACGCATTGCAGACTCGGCCATCTGTTTGTACTTGGCGTCACCCGTGTATTGATAGAGCAGGTTGGTAAAGCGGCAGAGTGATTGATTCTCTTCAAGAAGTGGCTCCGGTGCGGCGATGGCATCATTCTTCGCCTCAGCCGTCAGAAAACCGGCGGATTGTTTTTTTTCCGCACCCACATTGTTTTCGAAATGCTGAGAGATAAAATCCGCTGCATCTTTAGAGCGCTTCAACCATTGCGTATCCCCAGTAGCTTGATAGAGAGTGAGAAATGCGCGTCCCATAGACAGAGTATCTCCCAGGTATGGTCCGCCTTTATCGGTTTCGTCGTGGCGAAAGCCGCCGCCCTCAAGCGAGCGATGCGCAATGATCCATTGCGTGGCTTTCGCTGCCTCATTCAGATATTGAGCATCTCCGGTAGCCATGTATAGATAAGCGAGTGCATTTATTGCCCAACCGTTTTCACGCGCATAAACATGCTTGTCGATGCGCGGAATACCTCGGGCTCTGCGCTCCTTGTCGCTTAGAGAAAAATACTCTCCAGAGTGCTCACCTGGTTTTAGATCCGCATCCTGGCTTGTGTAGAATGCTCCATCAGGGCTGGTCATGAAGTTCTTCAGATAGCTTTCAATGCTCTTAGCACTCTCCAAATAGCGATCTTCTTTCAGGACCATCCCGGCAAGAGCGTACAAACGCATGCACTCTGCCTGCGTTTCCATAATTTTTTCAAAGTGCGGATGGTCCCAATCTCCATTGGTCGAATATTGGTAGACGCCTCCGAAGACAGGGTCCAGCAGTTTTTGATGGGCAGAAAGCGTCTTTCTGACACGCTCCAGGGCATCTTTGTCTCCCGATTTCGCCAATTGCAACGAGTATTCGGCACTATTCCAGTCGAGAAACTTGTGCCCGCCAATGCCCCAACCG
>CAZBOX010000065.1:0-25251 GCA_964493595.1 uncultured Candidatus Obscuribacterales bacterium
CCGGGATTTGTTTTGCCGGTCGGGTTTTTCAGCGATTGGTTCGAGTCCATCAAGCGAACGAGCGCGTGGCAGTCGTTTCTCGAAGCCGATGTGAATTCTAAATTGCGCTCTTCTTGTGACGCGCTCAAAAAAGAAGCGATGAAATTGAGCTTCTCGGATGAGCAGAAGTCGGCAGTCAATGCGGCGCTGGAGAAATTCAATCACAAAGGCGAACTGTTTGCGGTCCGCTCGTCGTCTCCGGAGGAAGATCTGGAGGGCTCCTCTTTTGCGGGGGGATACGAAACCATACTCGGTGTGACGAAGGATGGAATTGAGCAAGCCGTAAAGCGTGCCTTTGCTTCGTGTCTGGATCAGCGGGTGGCTGTCTACAAAAAGCAGCACAATTTTGATTTTCGCAGTCCAAAAATTGCAGTCGCCGTACAAACACAGATTGCCTCCGATGTTGCTGGGGTGGGCTTTTCTCTCAATCCCGTGAGCAATTCGTACGACGAGGCAGTAATCAATGCTAACTGGGGTTTGGGAGAAACTGTTGTGGCGGGTATTGCCACCCCCGACACTTTCATCGTTGATAAAAACAAGAAACAAATTGTGCAAAAACAACTGGGGGGCAAGGAAACATCCATCTGGCTTTTGCCTGACGGCGGAACGGAAGAGCGGGCGGATGATCGCTTAGGCCAATTTTCACTCAGCGATGCACAAATTATCGAGCTCACCGATTTAATCGCCAGGGTCGAAAATAGCTACGGGCGCCCCATGGACATAGAGTGGGCATTTTCAGCTGGTGAAATGTTTCTCCTGCAGGCGCGTCCAATCACGACGTACATACCATTGAGCCGGGAACTGATTACCGAGCCTGGTGCTCAGAAGCGTTTGTACCTGGACGTGACGATCTGTGTGCAGGGTCTGTTCAAGCCGATTTCCGTGCTCGGCACATCCTTCCTGCGTGGTGCCGCCTCTACTATCACTACTAAATTGTTTGGCAAAGATTTGACCAAGAATGTGGACGATGCTTTCAGCTATATGGCTGATGGGCGCATCTACTGCAATGTGTCGAATGTCTTTGAATTCGCAGGGCAGAAGAAAGCTGCGAAGTTTTTCAACAACATGGATCCGACAGCATCCAAGATCCTTGCTTCCGTAAACGAGCAAGAGTATCGCTCGCACAATACCGGAATAAAACATATTCCTCTACACCTGTTTTTCCAGTTGCCATCCATTGGACTGCATGTGCTTGAGGCCCGCTTATTGCCTGAGCATGCACAGCGACAGGTCGTGCAGGAAGTGAAAGAGTTCAAGCGTGATGTGCGTCATCTTGCCGAGGAGCAAATGCCCTTTGACGAACTGGCGCACGCGCTTTTCGAGCGTGTAAGAAAGTCTGTCTTCAACACTGTCATGCCCGCCTTCGTTACGTCCAGAATTGCCCTGGAGCGCATGAAAGCAATTGCAGGGGAAGGCAGGTATGAAGCTGAGTTCAAAGATCTCGAGAGGGCTTTACCGCATAATCCGACAGTTGAGATGGGACTTTCTCTCTATCAAATGTCGCAACTTCTTCCTGAAGATTTGGATCTCTCTCAACTTGACGAGCTGCTGGAAATGCGTCAGTTGCCGAGACCTTTTCTGTCTGCCTGGGACGAATTTATGGAACTTTATGGGCATCGCGGTCCTACAGAATTGGACATAGCCGCTCCTCGATTTAGAGATGAGCCAGGAACCTTATTGGCTCAAGTTGCGACTCTGCGCAAGTCCACTTCAGCTGAGGACAACCCGCAAGAGCGTTTTGATCGCGGTCAGATAACGCGCCATCAGGCTTTTGAGAGACTTTGCCAGGAATTGCATGGCAGGGGCTGGCTGACGATGAAAGATTTCGCTTCGCTCTACCGTGTCTACGAAACGCTCGCTGGTTATCGCGAGATGCCGAAATATATGATTATTTTTTGTATCGATACTCTCAGGCAGCGCGCCTTGAAGTACGGTAAAGACCTATTCGAGGCGGGACGGTTAGATAGAATTGAACAGATTTTCGACTTGAAAATTGAGCAGATTGCTCAGGCTCTAAGCGACAATAATCTTGATCTGCGCAAGCTATCCGCGGCAAACCGAGTGGTGATCAATCAGTTGAACGCGGTTGCCAGTTTGCCTTTGGTGATAGACTCGCGTGGCAAGATTATCAACCCTCCTCCTGTCGAAGCAAAAGAAGGCGAAATTATCGGTACGGCTGTTTCATCGGGGGTAGTCTCCGGTCCGATAAAGGTCCTGCACACACCGGATGAAAAACCGCTTGAGCGCGGAGATATTCTCGTTGCTCGGGCAACCGATCCGGGTTGGACGCCACTATTTGTTAATGCCGCTGCCGTCATTCTGGAGGTTGGAGGCATGTTGCAGCATGGCGCTCTCGTTGCGCGGGAGTATGGCTTGCCGTGCGTCACAGGAGTGAAGGACGCGACCAAGCTTTGGGACGATGGTACAATCGTCGAGGTCGATGGAACAAACGGAATTGTGAGAATAATCCACTAGTGCCATTTGGCTTGCGGCTTATTTACTCGTCTGCCTTTCCAGCAATTCCAGCCTGCTTCCAGACCCGTAAGAAAAGAGCGATTCCGAGCGGCAAGAGCAAGAAAAACCAGGGATTTAGAGTCCCGCCCTTGAGCAAATAGCCGTGCTGAATTTCTATTGAAACAGGCAGCACGAAAACAATTGTTCCGAGCATTACTGCAAGTTTCCACGATTGTCCGAAAGGAATTAGCGAATCATTGAAGATCATGATGATGGTCGGAATCAGCAGCAATAAATCATAAGTATGGCAGTGCATCGATGCAACAAGCGCCAGCGGCATGAAGCCTAGAGCACCCATCCTCAGGGCATTTTCCTTCTTCCGGAACTGCCACCCGATAAAGACGCCCAGAGCAATCGTTGCTAGATACAGAGCTGATGTGATCGTGAAAATCGTCGGCGCTGCCTCCGGGAAAAGCCGCAGCAATTGCCCGCGCACAGTAGGATTCAGCTCCGGCTGCATGTAAGGTACACTGCTTGGTGCGCTTACAAGTGCCATGTAATTTGAAATTCCAGTTGGTCCCATTTGCACGAAAGCAACTACACTGAGCAAGGCGAAAATTGCCGCACAGATAAGCAGTGCCTTAAAGCGTTTTGCGCCTGCCAGATAGGCAAGAAATGGCAGCAGCTGCTGTGGTTTAAGCACAAACAACGCCAGTAAAAACCCCGCCCCTATGTCATTTTTTTTCTCCAGGCAATAGATGGCGCCAATATATGAAAGCAAAAGCATCGGTGCTAACTGATCAATCCGCAAAGAATTGTACGCTGCATCTGAAAGTCCGATGGCTGCCAGCAAATAGCATGTTTGCTTGTAGTTGAGCTTGAATGTTTTTTTGAGAAGTATTATTGCTATACCAAGGCATCCCGCAAGCATGAATTTCCAGGCATAGCGCATCACATCTGGTGGCATCAAGGCGATTGGCGTCAACAGTGCCAATCCCTGCGGAGGCACAAATAGCGGCACTACTCGTTGTCCCATCGATGGATACAGCCGGTGCTGCGCTTCTTCGAGCCCTTTCAATGTATAGCCGTCAGCGCCGTGACCTTCCAGAACTAGTTTGGCCGGCGCATAATACTCGGGCAAGTCGCTGATGCCGCCGAATGCCGGTACTGATAGATAAACAAGAGTGCAGAGCGCGCCAATGCCGATGACGGCAAATAGCGTGGCGATGATGTTTTCAATCAGAGCAACTCTTTTCGCTTTTGTCGTGTTGTCTTGGCTGGTTGTCAATTTGTTGCCTGCGGAGCTAGCCTGCTTTTCAGAGCTTAGCGCAAATCCCGCCATGACAGGAGCGGTCGAGCAAGTTGCCGGGTTGTCAAAAGAGGGCTGCGCCACATTGCTGAGTCGAGTGATTTCTGGCTTTGCTGACTGATTGCTTCATGAAACGCTGGCAAGAGGAAGAAAAAACACCTGGGATGCTAAGCTGATTGGGTTTTGGCGGTACGCGGGCAAACCGCTTTGCGACCGAAAGCATGGGCAACCAGGAAATCTCCTCGCTGTGAAGAAGCTCTCGATTCTAATTCCGGTCTACAACGAACTGAACACTCTTGTTCAGGTATTGGATAAAGTCATTCAGGCTGAATCCCAGGGACTGGAAAAAGAGCTGGTCATAGTTGATGACGGTTCGACCGACGGCACTCGCGATATTCTCTCGACCCTGGATGCCAGAGAGTACAACGCGAAGATCTATTTCCACAGCAAAAACCAGGGCAAAGGTGCCGCATTAAGAACCGCCCTGCAAAATGCTACTGGCGACGTTATCCTGATTCAGGACGCAGATCTCGAGTACGACCCGCGCGAATATAACGAGCTTCTCAAGCCTATTTTGGAAGACCAGGCGGATGTTGTGTATGGTTCGAGACTATCAGGTGGAAAGCCTACACGCGCATTTAAGATAACGCATTTGCTCGGCAATAAGTTCCTGAGCTTTCTGACGAACGTTTTGTATGACTGCACCCTTACCGACATGGAGACCTGCTACAAGGTCTTTAAAGCAGAATACATAAAGAATATTCAGATACGTTCAAACCGTTTCGATTTCGAGCCTGAGATTACCGCCAAAGTGCTGAAGCAGAAAGTGCGGCTCATTGAACTGCCTATCTCTTATTTTGGCAGAGACTATGCAGAAGGTAAGAAAATCACTTGGAAAGACGGCTTCGCGGCTATTTTCGCGCTCGTCAGATTCCGCTTTACAGATTAGTTCAGGATTTTTTCAGGCGGTCTGGTCGAAACTGTTCTTATGCCGACCCGCCCCCTCGAAGAAAAATTACTATGCCAAAGATTCTTCTCGTCGACGATGACGTTCGTTTAGCTGAGCAAATTAGCGAATTTTTGTCTTTTGAAGATTATGTAGTCGAACTTGCTCATGACGGCGCTGACGCCGTGCAGCTCTTGTCCGCCTTTCAGTTTGACCTGATTATTTTGGACTGGGAATTGCCCGACACGACCGGGCTTGCATTGTGCAAAAAATTTCGAGCCTCCGGAAGCAATGCTCCCATCCTCTTTCTGACTGGAAGAGACTCTATCGACAACAAAGCAGATGGACTCAATGAAGGCGCGGATGACTACATGACCAAGCCGTTTCATCCTAAGGAATTGAGCGCGAGGCTGCGAGCTTGTTTGCGCCGACCACCCGTTTCTCATTTCGATCGATATGTCGCCGGCGACTTGTCATTGGATCAAAGGCAGCGTCGGCTGACAAAGGCAGGCAGGGAAATCCATCTGCGCCCCAAGGAGTATGCGCTTCTGGAGTATTTGATGCGCCATCCGAATCAATATTTCTCCTCCAAGCAGCTCATTGAAAATATTTGGGACGCCGACAGCGAGACGTCTGAAGAAACTATAAGAACCTCGATAAAAACACTGCGAAAAAAAATATCCGAAGACGCAGATGACTGCCTTATTAAAACAGCAGTTGGCTTCGGCTACATTTTGAAAGTGGGAAACAATTCGAACTAAGACGCAACTTGGCTGTCCCCTCGTTACGGCTTAGCCCAGCTGTCGCTGTTAACTTCATCAGTCAGCTTAGCTCGTTTGCTTTCTTCCAGTGTATACAGAAGAGGCTTGGGATTAGCATCTACATCAAGCACCCAGACTTTTCGCTCGGGATAGTAATTCAACAATTGCTTGTTTTTTTCCGCACCTAAATCTCTAGCCCAGACAACCTTGGAGTCGTCGATGTTTGCCTTGTTGTAGACATATTCATGCCCGGGCTCATGCCCCTTAGCGAAGTGCACGATGACTAAATGTTTTCCAGGTAAGCTTGCTATTTTCGAGTCAATTTTCGCACGAGGAATATTATCTTGCTCCTTTTCATATTGTTTCCACTGCTGAGGTGCGAAAAGCAAGCCTATAAAGAACGCTGTCGCGCTGGTCATAAGCAAAAGACGCGAGAGCAATATGCCAATTGGCTGTTCTCTGACTTTTATTTGCCGAAGATGCCGAAAGCCCTGCACCAAGAGAACATACGTAGGTCCTGTTACAGGCGCCAGATAGTGCCGCTGAAAGTAATGCAGCAAGACCTGGCAGACAAACATTGCCAATGTTGCTGCCCAGAGCCATCGCACTCTTTTATCTGAGAAAGATAGCAGTGCAGCTCCAAACAGGGGCAAAAAGGCCAGACCGATAAAAGAGCTGAAATAGCCGGGCAGCAATAGATTGCCGATAGAATCCAACCAACCACTTGCGGTCTGCAACTTGTTGTAGTGAATAACATCTAGAATTGTCCAAAAGTCTTTCAGTTGCTGATTGTGATATACAGGCTCTGGGTAAAGCTTTTCGCCATGCCAGAGTGGAGTACGCATATATTGTCTGATGTACTCTGCTGATGGCATTCGGAAAGGATTGCCGACAACTCTATAGTTGTAGTAGAGCATCCACGCAGTAGTAATGGTTAGAATTAAAATCGGCACAAAGACAGTGGCGAAGTGTGGACGATGCAAAATTTTTCTGCGTCGGACTATTTGCAGAAGCATTCCGCAAAAGGCCACTCCTGCGCACACCAACCCTTCATAGGGCCGACTATTGGCCAGAATTGCCAAGCCAATTGCTAGTACCACTCCTGGCACTAACGTAATCTGTCGGCTCAATCTAACGCACGCGCCAAAAACAAGCGCTCCACCTGTTGCTGCTACGCAGCCGCCCCAGTAAGAGTTGCACCAATAGTGACAGATTCCTGGATGAACGAGCGGTAGCAAAGCTGTGAGCAAAGCCCATCTACCAGGCAAATATCCGCGGGCCATCCAATAAATGGACGCACACATCAACCCATAGCTTGCCAGGACGCCATACCAGCAATGTCCCAGTAATTGTCCGGCGGCCATAAACATTGCTTGCGCCGGCGGGTATTTTGATGCGTATGTCGGCTGAAACAAGACGTGCAGAGTCTCAAAAAAATGCCAAAGTGGATGGGTTGGATTTGTAAGGCGTCCTGAGGCGAAAGTGTCTGCGCCCAACAGATAGCTGAATTCGTCATGGGCAATGGGAATGGGAATTGGCAGTATTGGAAGAAATGCAACTCTCAGAAGAATAGCGAAAACTCCAATACCAAACATCACAAGGGCTTGGTGCTGATCGCATTGATCTGCGAACTTGCCTATTCGTGTAGAAATAGCATCAACTTTGGCAGCGCAAGAACTGAACCAGGCGAACCTATACCTGTTCACCCAAAGCGAAAGTGCAGTTACGAGGCATAGAGATGAAGCCCAAATGACGGCGGCAACAGCAAATAGAAGCAAGCATCCCTCCCGAAACTTACTGAAATTGTTGTCGTCTGTCTGACAATTTCTAAGAAACCTTCACGTTGCACATGTTATCAGTTAAGGTGCAACGCTTAACGCTGCATATCGGATTGCTCGAGCGTGAAACTGCCGCGCGGCAAAAAGACTACTTGCCGATGCGGACAATCATCTCTTCGGGACCGGCCAGGTTGAGTCGCTCGCGCGCCAGTCTCTCGATACCGTCCGAAGAGCGGTAGCTAGAAAGACCCTCTCTGAGCTCTTTGTTGACCTCTTGAGCCTGGTTCTCGCCTTGCTTGAGGGCAATTTCCTGTTGGTGCAGAAAAAGTTGACGCTCTACGCTGCCATATATCGATCTGCCGGCTTGGTAGATGGCCAGAAGCGTAACGATTGCAATAAGCAGCTCGCGGATCATCTTTTGACGTTGCTTGTGTTCGGGCAAAACTTTCTCTGACACGGCTCTTGGCTCCTGATTGAAGAGTTTAGCAGCTCAGTCAAGTGCTTGAAAGTTCATTCTTGTAAGGCGATTTACATGGGCTTCTTAAATTGAATTCATCCAGCGAAACTTTGTAGCAACAGCGCTAGTGCTAACGGCTAGAAACACCTGTCTTTTCAGGGGGTGTTCAAGTTTTCAAAACGTCTTCAGAATGTTTTTTGAAAGCCCCCATGATTTTTTCAATCCGCTCTGAGTCTGGCGCTTCATAACTGACTCTCAAGATAGGTTCTGTTCCTGACGGACGAACCAGGACAAAGGTGAAGTCGTCCAAATAAAGCTTCAAACCGTCCGACAGACCGATCTTTACCACCTTCTCGCCGGCAATTTCTTGCGGCGGCGAATCGATTAGGTGTTTCATCAAGGCCTTCTGTGTCGCCGCTGTAAGGTGCATATCTGCGCGTTTGGCAACGAAGTCCGAGCCTATTTCAGCAACCAGATCATGCCAAATTTTTGAAATCGGCTTCTTCTCGAATTCCATCATCTCAAGTACCAAAAGGTTTGCAAGAATGCCGTCTTTTTCAGGAATGTGTCCTTTCACCGAAACACCGCCCGACTCTTCACCTCCGATGAGAACGTCCCGAAGGCGCATCTGCTCGCCTATATATTTAAATCCTACGGGTGTTTCGATTACATCTAACCCGTACATTTTTCCCATTTTGTCAAGCAAGTGAGTGGTTCCTACGGTTCGAACAATCGCTCCTCTAAGTCCGCGATTCTTAACGAGGTGTCTCGTAAGCAAACACAGCAATTGATTTGCCGAAAAACACTCTCCATTTTCATCGATAACGGCAAATCGATCAGCATCACCGTCGGTGGCAACTCCAACGTCCAGGTTATCCTGTTTTATGAGCTCGATAAGCTCCTTCAGAAATTCCGGTTTGGGCTCCGGCATACCGCCGCCGAAAAGCGGATCACGATGCGCATGCAGGATGGAGACAGGCAGTTTCGCCTCCTCTATCAGCTTGTCCAGATAGCCGCGGCTGGTGCTGAATAAAGCGTCATAGCCAATGCGAATCTTTGCAGTACCGAGTTTTTCTAGATCTACAAAACGTCTAAGTGCATCAAGGTACTCAGGCATGGGATCGAATGTTTCAATCTTGCCGCGAGTAAAATCGTAATTTTGCGGAATGGCATCGAGATGTTTTGCGATTTCGTTGGTAATAGAATTAGTCGCGGGACCACCGAAGTGCGGAATGTATTTGATGCCGCAGTATTCCGGCGGGTTGTGGCTGGCGGTGAATTGCAACGCGCCGCAAGTGGGTTTGTTTTGTGCGGCAAATGCTATACACGGCGTGGGAACATCGCGCTGGCTAATTCTCACAGATATCCCCATGCTGAAGAGAATATGCCCTGCCCTTTCCGCAAACTTGTCGGCAAGAAAACGCGTGTCATAGCCGATCAAAATTGGTTTGTCGCGGGCGGAGTTTTCATCAGAAAGCGCGTATTCGTTTTTGACGTACGTTCCAACAGCAAATGCTACGCGCTCTACGTTTTCGAAGGTAAACTGATCTGCGATGATTGCTCTCCAACCATCCGTGCCGAACTTGATTTTTTCGGTCATCTACCTAACCACTCCCTGACTTAAGCAATTCGAGATACTCGCGAACGGCTTGCCAGGCTGTTCCTGCTTGCCAGCGATTGCGATATCTTTTATCGACGGCGCGGCTAGCTGGCGGCCAAACACGAGCTGGCCGCAATTCTTCTATGGCTTCTTCTGAGTTGAATTGCACGCAAGAGCCGTCTCTACCGTACAGCCTGATCTCTTCTTTGACCACTGAGCTGATTGTCGGTTTCAAGCAACCTGATTCTTCATCGAATTCGCGACCATCCATGCTCTGGAATCTTGTCACCATTCGGAAACCATCGTATGCGAATACTGCAGTGATTGCCTTCCATTGACCGTCTTCGTCAACCATTTGGCGGCGTTCGACATGAAGCCCTCTGGCCAGGTCGATACTCCAGAATTGACCGTCTTTTCTAACGATTGACAGTCTGCCGACTCGGTCAATCGCCATCGATTCACCTGCGGCACGCACCCGTCCTTCAGGATCGTGCACGACGACTCCTTGTGCGTCTGATTCTCCATAAGATTGAATATTTCCAGCCTTATCGGTGCGAACGAAAAATCTAAGATGTCCCTTTTCGTCGTAGCGGGCGCGCAGAACTGGTCCCAGAGGAGAGCGAACTTCAATCACTCTTCCAAGTGAATCCTTGATGATGTTTGCGCCGTTATCGAGCGACTCCAGCCGTCTGCCTGCAGGCAACAACTTGAGAGTCGGTGTTTCATCCTTCGTATGGCGGCAGAGCGCTGGGCGCGTATCTTGGAGCGCTTGAGACTTTTGTTCAGTTTTGGGTTTGGATGGCAATTGCCGGGCTGCCTGCAGACAAGTCTCGCTCAGCAATGCTGCAGTCCTGTCTGAATTAATAGTTTGTGCCGAAGCCAGCATCTGTTCGGCTGTTTCGGCGTGCTGAACCGCCGACGTCAGATTGCCTAACAAGCGTTGGGTCGCCAAAGCCAGAGGAGAATCGTGAGAGCTGCGGTGAGTTTCTTTCTGGTTTGTTGCGTGGTCTTCTTCGCTCTCGTTTGCATACAGTGCCACGGTTTGAATTTCGTCCAAAGAGTATGCGAGCACTTCGTCATCATCATCATCATCATCAGATGCCGTGACACTATCGGATTTTCCTGTATTGAGCCAGGAATTCAACATGTCATAACTGGATGAATGAGGCGGCACGAGAGCAACCGGCGGGCGAGCGCAGGGGGCATACTCAGGGATCTTGCATTTCGGTGTTGCCTTTTCAGGAATCGAGCCAGCTTCGAGGGTCAACAAATCAGCCAGGCCCTGCAAAGCACTTTCAGCCAATCCGAAATTTCGATTTTGAGCTGGAGCCGAATTACGAGGCTCCGGCGAGAAGTCAGTGGACCATTGATCGGCCACTGCCGGTGGACGCTGAGGCGGCACATGCACCGACGGAACAGTATTTGTAGCGAAGGTGGGAAGCTTTTGCGGTTCAATCACTTCGCGTCTCAAGTCTGCTGCAGCGGCGGAAAGGTATTCGAGTAAGGCACTGGGCTCCGTGCACTCTGGCGCCTGTGCAAGGCGCACGCGCCGTCCTATATTGCCTACGTCGGAAGACTGTGTAGCAGCCGTATTCACACAGGATTGCTGATGTGAACTGGAATGATTTTGCATAAGACGGGAGTTGAAGCGTCCTTGTGAACGCCCCGTCGCTCTGAGTTTGTGGCGAGGAAAGCCGGTGAACTCCATACTCAACGTCCTTGCGGAGGACTATATACTACCTTAGGCCCATAATAAGTTCATGTTAACGCTTGTTAATCGGGGGGCTTGCGGCTGGGGTGTTACCCTCAGGCAGGGGCTTCGCTGGAACCGGCGGCTACCAAGGTCCATTTCTGGACGTGGAATTTTGGGAGCGGTTATTCTGCAAAGTGTATTTCCGATGTCCGAACGCAGGAAAAACATCCTGATCAGAACTGTTGCGGCGCTTTACTTGGCAGTGCTGGCGATCATGACTTGCTTTATGTTCGAATGGATGTTCAAGTTGCCGACGGTCCAGTATCACGATTTCGCTAAGTATTACACGGCTGCGAAGATGCTCGCATCGAGTCAGGGTGACAAAATCTATGACCTCGAATACTCAAACAAGATCTGGCGCGAGGTAAGCCATGAGGGTGAATCGGAAAGGCCGATCACCATGGAATTTTCACCGACATATCCGCTCCTGCTTTTCTCTTTTGGCAAGCTCAACATTTCCGACGCCTATCCAATCTGGCAGGCTCTATGGATAAGCTGTGGCTGCATAGGACTCTTTTCACTGTTGCGTTCAATACATGGCGCTTCAGGAATGTGGGTGAATTTTTTCCGGACATTCATTTTGTTTGTGGCAACAATGGCAAGTTTGCCTGAGGCTCGTGGAATGGTTTTGGGTCAACCGTGTTGGCTAATATTAGGTTTTACGAGTGGTTTTTGTTCTGCATTCGTTGCGAAACGTGATATCGCTGCCGGTATCATGCTTGCTATTTCAACGGTGAAATTTCAATATTCACCTTTTCTTGCGGTCGCTGCTCTTGCTGGCAAGCGTTGGAAGTTGCTTGCCTTTGCCGCTGTGGGCTTTCTTCTTCTTTCCTTGGGCTCCATGTCTCTTATCGGAGTTGATGCCTTCATTCATGCGCCTTTCGCCATTTTGAAATGGGACTCGATGAAAGAGCTGGAGGTCGACATTAATCCGCAATCAATGGTGAATTTTCGTGGTGTTTTGAGTATTTTTTTCGGCGCGGAATCAGCTATGAAGTGCAGCATTTTTATCATGATTGCCGGCCTGATGCTCACTCTCAAGATTTGGCTGGATGCAGTAAAGATCGGGACGCGAGCAGTTCCATGGGCCCTTTCATTTACGGTTGCAGCATTTTTGCTCTTCAGCGCTCATGTGCATATGTATGAATGCGTAGTGCTTTCTATTTGCCCGGCCCTTACATTTCCAACTTTTGATCCTGTTCGGCTGTTGGCTGTGAGGATGTGGAGCATGCGCCTGTGGATATGTCTTCTAGTAAGCTATCCGCTGCTTATCTGGGTTGTTTTTTTTCTTGATGTAAAAGTGTTGCATTTCAATCCTATCGGAACAAATCTTTCTGTCTTGACGGTTTTGGCTTTGAACCTGGTCAATGTGGCTTTGCTGGTATTGGCTGCAGTAAATCTCTACAAAACGAGGGAAGCGTGCGAGTCCAAGCCCTTATTGGCAAATCAGGAAGTCTAGCTTGCGCCTCTAAGGGTTGTGTCTCGACAGTCGGTTTCGATGTGGATTGAAAAAGTTTCGCCAACGCCAGATTCGTTTCAATGTCCATATTGTGCCTGGAATTGGGAGAATCTTGCTCTGTCCTATGCGAGGTTTGTAAGTGATGAATATCTCTTCGCATCGATAACCAAGGCAGTGCGGACCGATCTGCAATTCGACGGGAAGTGCCATTCCCTCTGGATCGTATTGGAAATCATTCAGCATTGTCTTGCGATATGCTCGCATACCAGTGTGTACGTCAGTGCTTGGAGCATTGCATAGGGTGCGGGAGAGCAATGCAAAGATCCGGTTTGCGACATAGTGAGAAAGACTCATTGCCTCGGGTCGAGTGCGCAGCCTTGATGCACTGACAAGATCTGCCCCTTCCTCCAGGCGCGAGAGCAGCTCACTGATTGCTTCAACGGGATAGGTGTCATCGCAATCAAGAGTAATGACGTAGTCTCCTGATGCCTTTTCCAGTCCCGCGTGCATTGCCCATCCGTAGCCTTTGGGAGGGAACTGGCGAACAACCGCACAGCCCATCTCGTCGGCGATTTTCGCGGTGTTGTCTGTGCTGCTATCCACTACAACGATTTCTGCCGTCGGCAGAACTTTGCGAATGTCATTGACGACCTTTGCTATCGCTCCTTCTTCATTGAGTGTAAGGAGAACACAGGAAATGTTTTTTGAATCAAAGGGTGTCGGCATCAGCAGTCCTATCCGTGTTCAAAAATAGCCAGAATATCCGCGCCCCGCTGCGATTGACCGAGTTTGTAGAGGTAATCAGCGCCAAGAATTCCTTTGAACAGGTGAGAAGATGTTTCCTTATAAACTGCTTTCATTTTGATAGCGTGCATCATTTCGATGAGTGAGCCGACTGAGAAATACCGCACATGATCCAGCTTGTAAGAGTAATAGTAGTCTCCTAAAATCTCGGCTTCTTGAGCCGCCAGGTTTGGGGTGCGAATGACCAAGATGCCGTCATCGCTCAAAAACTCTTTGAGCGTTTTCACGATGGCGCTTGGGCTTTCTAAATGTTCGATCACGTCGAACATCGTAATTAGCTGAAAGCTGCGATCTGTTGCGTAAGTTCGCAGATCTTCCACGTCACCAAGCCAGGTTTCGAAGCCGAATGTTTCTTTGCATTGTTTGATGATGTTCTCAGACAAGTCTATTCCATAGTGCTGGAAGCCTCTTTCTTGAGCGGCTTGTCGAAAATAGCCAAGCCCCGCGCCGACATCCAGCATATTTACGGCAGATGGATCGCTCGACCATTTTTCTTTACGTGCTCCAGCGCGAGCAATCACTTGTTCGATAATCCGCCTTGCCTTTTCCAGCCGCCACTCAATTTGCTGGGTGTAATGCTTCATTCCGTAATGTCGATTTTCCTGAGGGGCAAAGTAATTCTCATCGTAGGTGATACTGTTAGTGGTGACAGGTTCGTTTGTGTTGGCGTCGACTAACCAGGCAATTTCCTCGATCTCTCTGCCGACTATCTTGAAGTTCTTGTTGCCACTGATTGAGTGGGCGAAAATCTTGTCAGCAATTTCTCCCTCCGGACTTGCCGCTCTCGAAAGATCGAAATCTTCGATTGGAAGGCGTTCTCCCTGGTATAAAGTATCGTTGACCGCCTGGACAAGACAGCCGATTTTCTCCTCGTCCGGAAGTTGGCAGAGGTTCTTGCCATAGATTTTTTCCGCTGCAGAAACAGCGCTTTCGATCAAATCTTTCGCTTTACCTTCGTCAATCTCAAGCAATCTGCAAAAGCCCTTTCGCCAGTGTTCGTGGTCATCGGCAAATTGAACAGAGCCTCTGCTCACGAGCAGTACTCCCATACTTGATTCAACCCACTTTCGCGTGGAGTTGTTGATATTTGAATTTGTAGTCATATCGAGTCGTCGTGTGTATTTCCATTATTCACGCGCAATTACTGCCTTGAGTCGATAATCAGCATGTAGTTTGAAACGCCCAGGCTCAAGAAGTGAAAGGGAATCACGCGTGCGCTGGTGCCGGGCTCCAAAAGGGACAACAGATCTTTCTTGCCGAGCAAATTAAGGTTTTCCTCGTACGAGAAAAAGGGCTTGCGCAAGAGGCGCAGAATTCTGCGAAATTGTTTGGGAGGCAACCAGTGCAGCAGCGGCACGAGCGTGTGAAACTCAATAGGATACCAGCGGTTTGGCATAGTTATGCAGACTCGTTTGCCAACACGGCACAGCTCTTTGATAAATGCTCTCTGGTTGGCGTTGCAGCCGACGTGCTCAATCACTGCAAAGCTGCAGGCGATATCGAAAGATTTGTCCTCAAAAGGCAGTTTTAAACCATCTGCATGAACGAACTTTATCCCTGGATACTCAGTCTCGAGAAAGCTGGCATCCTCCATCCCTACGGCGGTAAGCTGTGACTTGTAAGGGTAAAGCCTTTCAAAAAAATTGGAGTCGAGGCGCTGATCGTCGGTTACGCCGACGTCAATAATCGTATTTGTCTGGCTGGGTCTCAGTTCTTGCATAAATTTGTCGAACATCTTGCGGCGCATGCTGTCGGACATGCGTTCGATCAGCCGGACAAGACGCCCCTGATACTGAAATGAATCCTTCGTTGCTGTGTTTGATGACATTATCGACTCTGTATGGGTGCCAAGATCTTTATTGGACAAGCACGCTCGGGGTAATCATTTCGATTATTAATTGTGTATTTTAGCTGATATTATTGCTTGAGACAGTTACTAGAGAGCGGTTGTAAACAACCACTGGTAAAGGATGACTGAGACCTCTTCCTCGGAAAAATTGGATCCGCCAAATGGGCACCAGCCTGTTTTGTCGGTCGTCTTGCCATGCTTGAACGAAGAAGGGGCGATTGGAATCTGTATCGATAAAATTCATAAGGCATTCTCGGAACACGATATAGACGGCGAAATCGTTATTTCTGATAATGGTTCGACCGATCGCTCTGTAGAGATTGCCCAAAGTAAGGGCGTTCGAGTTGTTCACCAGCCCAAGCGCGGCTACGGAAGTGCTTATCATAAAGGTTTTAGCGCTGCCAGGGGGCGCTACTTCATCATGGCTGACGCCGATGATACTTACGAGTTTGCTCTCATTCCAAATTTTCTTGAGAAGTTGAATGAGGGTTATGACTTTGTGACCGGCAGCCGATACCTGGACCATGGCGGTTCTAATATCACCTGGCTGCACAGATATGTAGGTAATCCACTCCTGACAGTGGGACTAAATGCGCTTTTCGGTACGCCGTATACTGACGTTTATTGCGGTTATCGAGCCTTTACACGCGAAGCTTTCGAAAAGATCAGACCGGTCAGCCCCGGCATGGAATTCAACCTTGAGCTTGCAATTAATGCTCACCTGGCGGGATTGAAATACTGCGAAATTCCAATCGCCTTATCGCCGCGGATCGGCGAGTCTAAACTGAATACTTTCCGTGACGGCTGGCGCAGTCTTCGAATGATGATTCTGTACTGCCCCAACAAAGTGTTCATCATCCCTGGTGTGACTCTCTTCATAGTCGGCATCGTTATTCACGCCATAGTTTTATTCGGCTTGATTCGCCATGAAGGTCGATATTTGGGACAGGTAAGCAGTATTGCCGGCACTGTACTTAGTGTTGTTGGTGTGCAAACCCTGCTGCTCGGCTTGCACGCCAAAACATACTCGTGGAGCCGGCGATTCGACCCGAACCAGAAATTTCTTTCCAAGTTTTACAGCATCTTCCATCTGGAGAGCGGTCTTTTGTTGGGCGCCACGTTGACTTTGGCCGGAGTGATCACATTTGCAATTATCACGTACAAATGGGTCAAATCTGGTTACTTGCCGGTGCCGCGTCCTGAATGGGCCTCGCTTGGCGGGACTTCGATTATAATCGGCTTAAGCATAATGTTCTCCTCGATCTTCATCAGCGCGATGTCGATTACGAAAGGGTCAGAAGCTGCTCATCCGGTGCGTGATGAATAGATTTAGAGATTAGGCAGATCTATTTTTTTCAATTCTCCTTAAGTGCATGAGTCCGCAAATTGTCAGTGCCAGGTTTAAAGGGATGAAAACGTAATTGTTTGAACCAAGTATCCATCCGAAGACTGCGTACGCCACCAGCAGGAAGCACCACAAGCGGTAAGGTTTGGACTCCAGCTGCCACATATCGATAAGGCTGGCGGAAGGCAGAGTGAGGATTGCCGGAATACCAACGAGCATGCAGTCATAGCAGTTGACATGGGGCCCGAGCGTCAGTGCTAAAAGCATCGTTATGGAGAAAGTCCACCTACGTTTTTCTTCATTGCCATTAATGGTGCTCCAGAGTTTGTAAACGGCCGGCATAGAAAGTACTGTGATGCCAAAACCGATTTTGTATGCGATTTGATCCGGCATCAAGTAGCACAGCAGTGCTCGTAGATTGCACATTCTATGCGGAAACCATGTGATATCTCCTGTGCTGTTCTTGCTGATAATGGCCGGATAATTGATCACGTTTTCCCAGCCGATAACCAATCCGGCATACGAGAGCATTAGGGCGACCATGGCGCTAAAAATAATCAAGGCGCGCCAGCGCTTTTCAGCAACTAGCCCGGCGAAAAAGAGAAAGCTGTATTGCGGTTTGATCGTCGCCAGCGCGAAGCCTATGCCGGTTGCCCAGTCTTTTCTTCTGCTGAGACCTATGTATGTGATGCAGAAGAAGAGGAACATATACCACGTTGTCTGTCCCGCCAGCAGCACTGTCATTGAGTTGATTGAGCCAAGTATTGTCAACGTTATGATGGTCGTCGACCAATTGCCGAGTTTTCGTTCGCGTTTCAAAATTAGGACCATTGCCGTGACAGCACTCGCTACAGAGGCAAATAGCCAAATCCAATACGCCGTGACGATAGGTAGCCTAGACATTGGAGCAATCGCGGCGGTCATATGCGGCGTATACGTAATGCTTTCGCTGGAGTCTGGCGTGTCCGTCGTGTGCAGGACTTCCTGCGTGACCTTCAGCATTGACTCGGAATCGTATACTTTCTCCGGTCGTTCTGAGTCCGCCAATTTCGCCGTGACGTAAATCTTGGCGAAATCAGTCATGCTCTTGCGCCCGAACTGATTCGGAAAAAGAAAGGGCGGATTCGGCGCAATGAAAAGGATTGACAAAAGACTGAACTGCATTAGAGTCCAGCCAATCACGTAAATGAGAGCGCCAAACCTGGCAAGGTTTCGATACTTCTGAAACTTGGAAATTTGCGCTAGGGTCATCCTGACTTTCTGCAGACGGCTAATAAATCGCCTGGGACGAGAATTCTAAGTCATTGTACCCGCTTTCTTTATTTCGAAAATTTCCCGAATCGCCCGGCGAATTGCTTGTTCCGAGTTGAATCTGGGGGCAAATCCCAGCTTGCGAATTTTTTCGGTGTTCATGCGCACCACAGGCACATCACCTTTCCAGCCTCGAGCTTTTCCGCTGTATTTAAAATCGATTTGGGCCCCTTCCGGCAGAACTTCCTCGACTGCAATTCGTGCAATCTCCCTAACGGAGATCTCGTCCTGCGAAGCAACATTGAAGATGTCGAAAGTCTCTGTGCAATTTGTGTTTGCAAGCCAGACCGCATCAAAAACGTCATTGACGCAGATATATGACTTGGTTTGATTTCCATCTCCCATGATTACCAGCTCGTTTGGGTTGAGGAGCAACTTCTCGACAAAGTCCAATGCGATTCCGTGCGTTTGCCCAAGACCGACGATATTTGCAAACCTGAAAGCTAAGCCCTTCATGTCGAACATATGGCAGTAAGCCGAAATCAGCGATTCACCTGCTAACTTACTGGCGCCATAGGTGGAAATCGGTAAAAATGGTCCATCCGATTCACGCACTCTGTCGCTGCCTCGATCACCGTAAACTCCGCTACCCGATGCATAAATTATTCTTTTGATGCCGGCAATCCGGGCTGATTCCAGGGCCAATTGTGTTAGTAAAGTCCCTTCCTCAAAGTCTATGGTCGGCTGCTTTTCTGCACGAGAAATATCCGCATTCGACGCTAGATGAATGAGCGTGTCATGCCCCATCATTGATTCAGTAACTGATACTGGCACTTTCAAATCGCCCGTTACGAGTGAGATACGAGCGTCATTAAGCTTCAATTTCAATCTTTCTTTATGCTCTAAGTTGCGATCGAAGATTGTTATTCTTTCAATTTGTGGCAAGGCGAGAAGCCGTTCAGTGAAGGCGCTTCCTATAAAGCCCGCGCCGCCGGTAATGAATACTTTTCTTGTTGGTCTATTCATATTCGATACTAATTCGCATACTGTTTGGCTAGAATTCGTTCTGCGAGTGTTTTCGCCGAGCGAATTACTTGATCTGAGTTGTCGTACTGAAATTCTGCAAACCGACCGCAAAGGTCAACTCCTTGTTCTCTGCAATAGTCCCGGATAATCGACAGGTACTTGCTTCTTGTCAGATCGTAAATCGGATATGCATACTTTGTGCGCTTCACGGCGGTTGTTATTATGTCTTTCTTTTGAAGAAAGCCTTCGCGGCTGAGATCGTCAATTACTCGTTGAACAATTCTTTCTTCGGGAGCTGACCAGATTTCATCACCATATTTTGATGTGATTTCACAGACCAATGATGAGCATCCCTCTGGAGCATATTTCGTTCCGAAATAGTCTTGAAAAACCAGGCGGTGAAAGATGACATCCGGTTGAGGAAATAAACATGAAACCAGATTGTGTTTGCGCATACTGTTGAGTCCAATCATTACTACAGAAAGAGCCGTGTAGTTGAGTTTTTCGCAAGCATGCAGGACCTCGATTGGGACTTCCTTCAAGCACTTTAGAAACTCGAATATGGGCATGGCGCATATTAGCTTCTTGAATCTGCGCTCTTTGTCGCCCGCCGACACAATCCATTCCGAGTCGGTTTTCCATATAGACTCTATGCGGAAATCCTTTGTGATTCGGCCATTGATCCTCTCTTCCAGTGATTTCGGCAAAGTCTCGAAGCCACCCTCTTCAGGATAGTAGAAGTGCAATTGATGAACATATCCTTCAGTCTCGATTCCTAGTGCTGATTTGACAATGTCCTCTGCTGGTGGTCTTGGAATGCGCTCAACCCATTGGCAGTCCATCTCACTTGGCTCTGTTTTCCAAATTTTTCTGTTGTACGGCAGCAGGTAAAGTTCCGCCAGGCCTTTGCCGAACGTGTTGTAAATCCAGTCCTCGAAATTGTTCTGCTGCCTCTGCGGATTGGACAGAAAGTTCATCAAACATTCGTACGCGTCATTTTTATCCAGCACCGATAGACCATTTTCAAACGGATATTTGACGAACCTGTCTTTGAACCAACATGCGGCTCTTCTTTCAAGTTTGTTTACTTTTCCTTTCAGTAAAGATAATTCCAGATCCAAAATCTCTTCATCCTTTGAAAATATGATATGACCGCCCAGATCAAAGGTAAATCCGTCTTTTTCATAGCTCCGGCAAAGTCCGCCAGCACGCGAATCTTTCTCTATCACTTCCGATTGATCGCCAAGGAAATATGCCAGGCTGAGCCCGGCTATGCCACCGCCAAGGATGCCGATCTCTTTCAAGTCCTGTCACCGATCAGCGTTGTGCCTGTGAAATCAAAATGGAAGCGCATTTCGTTCGCCTTAACGGACTGCATTGCTTCGCGAAGTCGATTTTTTTCCTCCGTGTAGAACATCAAAAATCCACCGCCTCCAGCTCCGACCAGCTTGCCGCCGCTGGCGCCGCTCCGCATCGCTAGCTCGTAAAGTTCGTCAATATGGCTGTTTGACATTCCCTTGGAACGTTGTCTTTTGTGACGCCAATGTTCATTCATCAATTCTGCAAATTGTCGCATGTCGCCACTCTCCAGCGCTTCTTTGCTTTGTCTGCCCAGCGCTTTTACATGATGGAGATTGTCCAACATCTCATTTTCAGAAGCGTTTGTACGATTGTTCTGGTCCTTGAGTAAATCGGACGCTGCGCGAGTAATTCCGGTATAGAAAATTGCCAGATTGTCTTCCATTTGACTAAGAGTGTCTGCTGAAATTCTTGCAGGGAATGCGACGACTTTGCCATCAAAGCCGACTTCAAAACAGGTGATGCCGCCCAATGCAGAAATGTACGGATCCTGCTTGCCGACCGGTTCTCTCAATAGTTCAATCTCGATATTGCAGGCTTGTTCGGCAAGCTCAACTGGGCTGAGCCAGTCGCTTTTCCTGTAAGCATGAAGCGCTCTAAGAAGGGCGGTGGTAAAACTGCCGGAAGAACCAAGTCCTGTGCCTTGAGGTATATCCGCGATGCTGGCTATTTCCAGATGGGGTGCCATCTCGAACCATTCGAGCGCCGAGCGAATGATCGGATGCTTTATTTCTGCAATAGATTTGGCTCGCTCGAATTGCGAGTATTTGAGTACGTATTCGTCATGCCATGATTCATTGATAAGAACGTAGACGTATTGGTTTATAGCTGCTGAAATGAAGAATCCACCGTGGTTCTCATAGTAGGAAGGCAAGTCTGTGCCGCCTCCGCCCAGGGATATTCGCATCGGACTTCTTGCGATAATCATTCTTTGCAGGCGTTCATTTCTGATTCCCACTTTGCTTTTCTTACTTGCAAAACAGGATGCGAAGCGAGTATATGCCAGACGATTGCTTGTACGCCCTCTGTAATCGGCGTGACAAGGTGTTCGTCGATTTCCGGGATAAGAATAGTGACTGTTGCCAGTTTGACTGTTTCACCGCCATTTTTGCCTACTATGCCGATACTACTGGCACCTGTACTTTCGGACAAGCGAAGGGCGTTGACCAGGTTGGGGCTGATATTTCTCTGTCTGTCGCCGCCGCCGACTGAAAAAACGAGCAAACAATCTTTTTCGTTGAATCTGCTGACCTTAAGCCAGTCGACCAGGGTCGTATCCCAGCCGTTATCGTTGACCCGAGCGGTTAATTCCGGTGTGTTGTCGTATGGTGCGTATGCTTCGATATTGCACAGCTTGCGAAAATCGCTGGTGGCGTGGGAGGCGTGTCCTGCTCCACCGCCCGAACCGACGATAAAGAGCCGCCCCTCGCGCATTTTCAAGTCGCTGAGCAGCATGACCGCGCTCTCTATTTGAGTCGAATCCAGCTCTGCCAGAACCGCAGTGCTCTTTTTCAAAAAGTCGCTGGAAAAACTCATAATTCGCTCGCAGGGTCTACGTTATCGCTATCCCCGGTCTAAACACCAAGTAAACACTGCAAATGTGCTGTTCGGCTCTATATCTGCCAGCGATGCAGGGTTGAAAAACCAGGGTGCTCAGGATTATAGAGCACTTGCAGGTGGGAGCCCTTTGGATAGGAACGAGTGGCGCGCTCCAGAGCGTTATCCCGAGAATATGAACTCTCTAGATTGGAGCTTCCTTCATACGATATGTGGTTGACCAGGTACAGATACTTTATGACGGGCGTGTATGTGCGTGAGCGCCTATATCGGCGGGACGTACTGTCAGAGCTTTCGATCACCTCGATGCCTGTGACCTTTCCAGTCACTTCCGGCCAGTCTTTCGAATCGACCATTTTTAGGCCTTGAAAGCCAGCGAAGATAATCAGGGCGAGAACCAGAAGACCCTGAATATTGGGGCGATAACGATTCTGTCTATACATTTGGCGATTACCGTATTTAGAAACTGGAGGGCCGGGCTTCGCAAACTTTTTTCCTGGTGCGAAAGTAGACCTATTCTAGAGGCCTCCTCTTTGCAACCCCTTAAGCTTAAACATGTCATCAACATCGCCCTTCCAAGCTTTCGAAAAACTGCTCTTAGATTTTGCCGTTTATTCAGTCGCTGTGGGGTTTCCAGGCAGTTTTTGGCGGGAACGATTGAAAAGCAGCCTTACTAATTATTAGATCCCGAATCAGAAACTAAATCAGCCGTTAATGCTTTTCAATTCCGTCGAGTTTTTACTTTTTTTCCCGATAGTAACGGCGCTCTATTTTATCCTTCCTGGTCGCTGGCGCTGGCTGTTGCTCTTTCTGGCCAGCTGTCTTTTCTACATGGCGTGGATTCCAATCTACGTGACGATTCTCTTTCTGATAATAATCGTCGACTATTTTGCCGCGCGGAAAATCGAAGGTGCCAGCGGCAATAAGCGCAGACTTTTCTTGATGGTAAGCGTAATTGCCAACGTTTCGCTTCTAGCAATCTTCAAATACTACGATTTTCTCTGCCAGAACTTCAGCGAAATTCTGCAGTTCTTGCACATCACCTGGAAGTTTCCGCCTCTCAATCTGATTTTGCCTATTGGCCTTTCCTTTCACACTTTTCAGGCGCTTGCGTACACAATCGAGGTTTATCGCGGAAATCAGCCGGCCGAGAAGCATCTCGGCATCTACGCTCTTTATGTGATGTTCTATCCGCAATTAGTGGCTGGTCCGATTGAACGCCCTCAAAATCTCATCCATCAGTTCAAGGAGGATCATCCTTTTGTGCCTGCGCATGTGACGAGTGGGCTGCGCTTGATGCTCTGGGGTTTCTTCAAGAAGATTGTTATTGCCGATCGTCTGGCTATGCTGGTCAACACCGTCTATAACCAGCCTAATGAATACAGCGGACTGCCGCTGGTGCTGGCAACTTACTGCTTCGCCTATCAGATTTACTGCGATTTTTCCGGTTATAGTGATATCGCCATTGGTGCGGCGCGAGTGATGGGCATCAATCTGATGAAGAATTTCAATTCGCCGTATGCCGCCTCCAATATTCAGGATTTCTGGCACCGCTGGCATATTTCACTTTCGTCGTGGTTTCGTGATTATCTCTACATCCCTCTGGGCGGAAGTCGAAGCGGTGAGATTGTCCGTTTGCGAAATATCATCATCGTGTTTTTTGTCAGCGGTCTGTGGCATGGCGCCAATTGGACCTTTGCCGAGTGGGGTCTCTTGCACGGCATATTCATCATCATTTACCTTTACTGGATACGTGCAGGCTGGGCTCGGTCTCTTCCTGCGGTTCTCAGGCATTATCTCGGTTTGTTCATAACATTCAATGCCGTTTGTTTCGCCTGGATTTTCTTCCGGGCGAATTCTACTGCCGATGCGCACTGGATTGCCTCACATCTCTTGCCGCTCAATAATGCCGATAAGCTTGGCAATCTAGGCCTGACCGGAGGCGAGATGCTCGTCACTATCGTAGCGGTTATGATTCTCGAGTTCGTTCAATTTTTTGAGCGAAACAAAGGCGGTGTGGCGTTTCTCGAAAAGCAGAAACTCTCCACTCGCTGGATATGTTATTACACTTTGTTCTTCTACATCATAATTTTGGGCGAGTTTGGCGGCGCAAGATTTATCTATTTCCAATTCTAGATTTCGAGCATGAAACAGTTTTTTATCCAAGCATTGATATTCGTCTCCATCATCATCATTCCGATGCTGGGAATCGAAATCAATCTGCAATTATTGAGGCAATATCAGTGGTTCAACGGGTATTCCAAGCTCTACAAGAATGCCAAAGTAGATACTATTTTTCTCGGCAACTCGATTATCAACGCTGCTGTGCGCGAGAAGGAATTTGCCAAGCTGGTCAGCCAGCCGGGAAAACCGGAACGTCAGGCGCTCAATCTCGGGCAAGGCTATACGACGCCTGTGGAATATTTGTTCGGCCTGCAGCGCATGGTTGAGGTCAATCCGCATGTCTTCGAGGGCTCCACGTTCTTTCTGCCGGCTACCGGCGGTCTGCCCGATATAAGGACCTGGCAAGACAATTGGATGAACTGGCACCAACCCGCTCTTTTGGCTGATTACATCAGTTATCCCTATCTCTGGCAGTATTGTTTGAAGCCCAATGTTTCGCTGTCCGAGAAGGTTTTGCTCGTCTGCAGTAAGCACAGCGAATTGATTGCTCAAGGTGGTCTCTTGCGCGTTGGCACCATGTACAGCATCGACGAGTTGGCTGAATGGCTGACGCACGGAGGTAAGATTGCCAAAAAGGGCGTGCTTATCGTTCAGGAAGGTGGAATCAGGACGGACGAGGCAGCGGTAGCCAATTTCAAGGCGATGGCACATCGTCAGGCGGATGCTGATCTGGTTAATCAGAAGCCTGTCGATTGGGATAAAACGGTTTTGAAGGATATCGTGAATTACGTCCAGTCTCACGGTGGCAAAATGTGCTTCTGCTATATACCTGTCGGATCGGTAATGTCCAAGCCTCTTTCCACTGAATTGAGAAAACAGGAAATCAAAGATTTTGAGACGATCGCAAAGAACTGGGGCTGCAAATACTATCGTCCTGATTTCAAACCGGAAGGCGATGAAGACTTTCCTGATCTAATGCATTTAAGCGAGCCAAAATCGCACCTCTATACGAAGGCGCTGGCCGAGGCATATTTAGCCGATCCGCCTTAAGGAGACGGCTTCAACTTTTCGTTGACGAATAGCTTCGACGCCTTGTCTTCGGCAACAAGCGTCCAGTCCGGATTCTTCGCCAGTTCTCCACCGAGCAGACTATTGCTGGGCATGATTGCCCAATACAAATGATATTTCTCGAAGACCTTTTCGTAGCCTGGCAGTGCGCGAGAAACGCTTGCATATTCCAGGTAAAAAGGCTCAGGGAAAAAGTCGGCTCGGTCGTCCATAAAGACGCGTTTGCCGGTCTTGTAGCGCAGATATCCGCCCCAGTTGTCGTAATTGAAGCCGTTGGCGGGGTCTAGATTGTTTTTGATCAAATAATCGAGC
>CAZBOX010000066.1:0-25007 GCA_964493595.1 uncultured Candidatus Obscuribacterales bacterium
AGCACCGGGCCCTTATGCACTAAAATATTAAATATATAAAATTTGCTAACATAAAATTCATACAACGATTTAGTTTAAATAATAAAAACATCTGCTATTACGTGATATATTCTGAGTTGGAAACCAACTTTTGTAAATTAGAGTCTTCACGCGTCTATAGTCGCAAGTTACTATCTGTAATATTAATTTTTGAAAAAAAAAATATTGTTTTTAAGAGTAGAATTGAATTAGGAATAGAGATTGGCTTTACAGAAATTCGCAGCCAAATCGGTAAAGGCGGGGATGAAATACTGCCGACTTATTTGTCAAAAAAGAACGAAAGGGCCTTCGGGGAAGAACTTAAGGAGTGGCGAGCGGAGCGCTTCAAGTCCACATACATCGAGTCCGTAAAGCCTTTCCATAAAGCGCACGAATTGCTTCAGCGCATAAAGGACAGCGGCAAACTGATCGCAGCAGGCTCGTCGGCGAAAAAAGATGAGCTTGACTATTATTTAAACCTTTTGAGCGCAGGATATCTTTTCGATGTAGTGACCAGCGCCGACGACGTTAACAAGAGCAAGCCAAACCCGGATATTTTTGATTTACAGAGGTCCAGAAGACCTCCTCGATAAGCCGGAAAAATCGCCGATTTTCAAATAACTAACGCATGCCTATGCAGTTACTTTTTGTCAGGCTCGGTGAATAGCATTTTTCCTTTTTGAAAATCTTCAATGGTTTTGGCATCTAAACCGAAGTTGGTTTCCAGCAAGTATTTGGGCGTCTGCTTAATCCAGTCGGCAAGCGAGATTTCCTGATATGTGCCGGAATTGAAAACGGCAAGCATCTCGCACTCGTCACCGCCTATGGTTTCAATATAATGACCATAGCCCTGAGGAACATAGCCAACGTCACCGGGTCCAAAGTCGCGTGTTATCTTGCGTCCTTTGGAGCCAAAAACAGTCATGCGCGCATGACCACGAATGTAATATTGCCATTCGTCTGCATTAGGGTGCCAATGAAGTTGACGCATGGCGTCAGGTTTGATTGTTAAAACCGCACCGGACATGGTAGTAGAGATGGGAAACTTTTTCTGATCTACGAGATTGAAAGTGCCGCCATTCGAGACATCAGGTTTTTGCTCGGAGAGCTTATATCGGTGCGTCAACTCAGCTGGATAATTGGCGTTGACTTTGTCATCGAGTGCTGGAGGATTGGCTCCCTGTGCCATATAGACTTCCTTCTTGGGAAATTTATCGAGCACAGCCTGGGAGAGACCAAACGCTTTACTCAATACAGTCGATTGCGTCTGCGCTATCCAGTCGCTAATGCTGAAAGTTGAAAATTCAGAGAAATATCCATTGTCGAATGCAAGAATGAAATGGCACTCTTCATTGCCCATGCCTTGAATTGAATGCCCATGACCGCGCGGGAAATACCACACATCGCCCGGTCCGAAATCTTTGATTTCAGTGCGACCTTGTGGGTCAATGATGGTTATTCTGCAGTGCCCTTTGAGAATGTAGGCCCATTCGGCAGCATTCGCGTGCCAGTGCAATTCGCGCAAGCCGCCGGGCTTGAGCGTCATGGATACACCAGCAATTCCTTTAGAAATCGGAAAGTTCTTAGCTGTTACTTCATGCGAGAAACCTGCAGGATACGTAGAAAGTGGCTGCTTTTCGAGTTCAAACTTTATCTCCGGCATCTCCTGAGATTCGGTGCCCTCAGCAATCGAGACGAGCTCGTTGATTCTGGCATTATTGCTAGTTTCTTCACCGCTTGCTGAAATGTTCAGTGCACCAAATATGGTGGAAGCTCCGAAGAGAGCTAAAGCGAAAATAACTGCCGGTGATTTAGGTTTCTTGATGCGCATCTCGTGCCGCCCTGTTCCTTGATATGCAAATTTAGTATGCAAAACCGAAAGCGGCCTCGACAGATACACTTTGCATCGGTCTAGTCCCGCAATTCGAAGGCCGCATACTACCAAATCAAGAGGCGTCGGCACCAGTGTAAATGTTGAATCCGTTATTCCTGACGAAGCCCACGAGAGTCATCCCGCTGGCGCTTGCCAATTCCACAGCCAGAGTGGAAGGAGCGCCAACAGCCGCAAGAACAGTTGCACCTGCATGTGCCGCCTTCTGCACTAGTTCGAAACTTGCGCGCCCGCTCACCAGGATAATATGTTTTTCCAGTGGCAAAAGACCGCTCTTTGCGCTGGCTCCAATCAGCTTGTCCAGAGCGTTATGACGCCCTACGTCTTCACGCAGAAATAGTAAATTGCCACTAATATCAAACAGTCCGGAAGCATGAAGCCCGCCGGTCTGTCCAAATGACTTTTGGGCAGACCGCAGCTTTTCGGGAAGTGCGTGAATAATTTCAGCGGCTACCTTAGGAAAGGGGTCTTTTGGCTGATACGAGCGCCGAGCTTGCACCGCTTCGATACTTTTCTTTCCGCACACACCGCAACTCGAAGCAATAAATGAATGCCTGTCAAGCAGAGACGGATCGATTTCAAGGTCGCCATCGAGCAAGACCTCAACCACATTACAACCGCACCCCTTGACTTCAACAACCTGAGTCGGGCTGGAAATTATTCCTTCCGTGTATAGAAAACCCAGCGCAAGTTCCTGGTCAGCGCCCGGTGTTCTCATTGTCACAGCGATTGAACGTGCGCCTTGCTCTTGGCTGAAGGTTTGAGACTGCACGCTACTCAAAGAGTGGCGAATACGTATTTCAAGAGGTTCTTCGACGGAAACCGAATCCATACAGTTAAGTGATTCGATACCGGAAACTCGTTTGATCCCGACCTCTAATACGTCTTTTGTTATTGTCTTCATGGGAGTGGTTATCGATGTCTCGTTGCTATTAGTGGTTCTCAGTTGTCGTTTTAGTGGTTGCCTTACGTGTTTCTCGTTTTACGATTGGCGTTTTACTTCAACCAAAACCTGCTTCATTAGAGGCTGATCGCTTTGCGTGCTGAAATCACCGATCGGGCAAAGTACATTCAACTCCGGCATGTAACCCAGTGTGGACCCTTTAGGTATGTTGTATTTGACGGCGCGGAAATCGCTCACTGACCTTCTGCTGCCATCGCGTGCGAAACTGGTTATCTCGATCAAATCAAAGTCACTTATCCCTAGCTCTTTCATATCGCTTTCATTCATGAAGAGCAGAGTTCGCAGATTCTTCACACCGCGATATCTGTCATTATCCGAATAGACTGTAGTATTGAATTGATCGTGAGAGCGCATCGTGCCGAGCTTTAACTTTCCTTTCGGCGGCAATACATCAGGTAATGAGGCAAGCGAAAAATTTGCTTTACCTGTCTGTGTATCGAATATCAACTCGCGCGCTGGCTGTTTCAATCTGAAGCCGAGAGTTCTTCTCACCCTGCGATTGAAATCCTCGAAGCCATTTATTGCAACCGACATCTTGTCGCGAATCAAATCGTAATTGCCTCGATATTCAGTCCACGGAGTCGGCGAATTTTTCAATGTGGATTTTGCTAGCTCACAAAGAATTGCTACCTCAGACATCAGTTTGTCAGAGGCTGGCTGGCGCATTCCTCTTGAAAGATGCACCATGCTCATCGAGTCTTCAACAGTAATTTCTTGAGCACCTGAGCTTTGCTTATCAATTTCTGTTCGCCCCAGACAGGGCAATATCAGAGCCTTCTTACCGTGAACTACGTGACTGCGATTTAGTTTGGTACTGATATGAACAGTAAGATCGCATCGTCTCAGGGCTTCGAACGTATATTCAGTATCGGGGCAAGCAGAAGCAAAGTTGCCGCCCATTGCGAAGAACACTTTCACATCGCCACTATGCATGCCTTCAATGGTTCGCACCGTATCGAGACCGTGCTCGCGCGGCGATTTGATACCACATGCGGCATCCATCTTCGCAAGCCACTCTTCAGGCGGCTTGTGATGAATTCCACAAGTCCTGTTTCCCTGCACATTACTGTGCCCGCGCACAGGGCAGGGTCCTGCACCCTCGCGCCCGAGGTTTCCTCGCAGAAGTAAAACGTTTACGATTTCTCGAATGGTATCAACACTGTGCTCATGCTGAGTAACACCCAAACACCAGGCGATAATCGACGCGTTAGCACGCCTGTAAATCTCACCAGCCTTCTCAATATCCGCCTTTGAAATTCCGGATTGCCTTTCCAATTCAGACCAGGGCGTGTCAAGGCACACCTGTCTATATTCCTCGAATCCATAGGTATAGCGTTCTATAAAATTCATGCTCAATACAGAAGGGTCTTTCTCCGCCTGCTCAAAGAGGTATTTTGCAATCCCGCGCATCAGGGCAAAATCACCGCCAAGATTTGGCTGCAAATTGAGAGAACTTGTAGGCGTCGCCTTGAACAGCAGCATATCCATGATCTCGTGAGGCGTAATTGCGCTGGTCGCGGCCACTTCAATCAACGGATTGATATGAACTATTTTGGTGCCGCGCTCTTTGACACCATCGGCAAGTGCGGTGAGCATGCGCGGTGCGTTCGTCGCAACGTTGACACCGAGAATGAAAATCGCGTCGGTGTTCTGCCAGTCAATCAAATCGACCGTGCCCTTACCCGTCCCCAGCGATGCGGACAATGCGCGGCCGCTGGCTTCGTGACACATATTCGAGCAGTCAGGCAGATTGTTGGTGCCGAACTCTCGTGCAAACAATTGATAGAGGAATGTAGCTTCGTTGGACAAGCGTCCAGAAGTGTAAAAACTAGCAGCATTAGGCGTCGGCAGCGAATTCAATTGCTGAGCTATGAGCTTGAAGGCGGACTCCCAGGTGATGGGAATATACTTGTCCGTGGCTGCATCATATTGCATCGGCTCGGTCAGGCGACCGGCATCTTCAAGCTCAAAATCGCTCCAGGTAAGCAATTCGCTGACAGTGTGCTTTGCAAAAAAATCAGCGTCGACACGCTTTTTCGTCATTTCCCAGGTGACGTGCTTGATCCCGTTTTCGCATATATCCATGCGAAGACCTTTGCGATCGTCAGGCCAGGCGCACCCCGGGCAGTCGTAACCGCCGTTCTCATGGTTCATCTGAAAAACAGCCTGAGCTCCTTCCAGAATCTCCTTCTGCTCAAGCAGAACGCGGGCTACGCTAAAAGCAGCTCCCCAGGCGGCCGCTGGATGTTTGTAGTCTTTTTGCGAATATTTCTTCGGTTTCTTGTCTTTCAACGGGATATCCTGCTGTCCTGACGGATTTGCAAGATTGTATACGATTTACAACGTAGGTTGAAACTCGCAAAAGCATTATCGACAATAGACTAACTAATGGCATTATGTTTGACCGCATTTCGACCAAGAATCAAAATAGTTCCCCGCAAGTAGCGGTATCATTTACCTTCTCTATTTCCTGTAGGTAACATGAACTCTCAAAAGCACGAAATGATCAAAAGAAAGTTCCTGAAGGATGACGGACGCCTTCTGATTTTCTATACCTTTGAATATTCGGACAAAGGCACTCTCAAAAACACAGAAGATTGTCAGGAGAGCGAAACCCGGCCAAAAGGCAAAGCCCAGAAAGCATCTTGCTCAAACGAGAGTCCATCAGAGAGGAAATCTGACAATGTCTGAGATGAGATGGAATCCGATTATGGGAGAGTGGGTTGTTACGGCTACCCACAGGCAAGACCGAACATTCCTGCCTCCGGCCGGTTATTGTCCTTTGTGTCCTACCGAGGAGGGCGGATTTCCAACAGAAATACACGAGCCCACCTACGATATGGTCGTATTCGAGAACAAATTTCCCAGCCTGCGCAAAGATCCTGCCGACGCCGCTGTTTTTGGCTCGGATTTGATGCCGGTAAAGCCATCCCTTGGGGTTTGCGAAGTCATTCTGTACTCCTCAGACCACAAAGCCAGCCTCGCCGAGATGCCGCTCGTAAAAATTCAGCACCTGGTTAGAGTCTGGAAAGACCGCTACGAAGAACTCGGTGCCATGCCCGATATCGAGTATGTCTTTATCTTCGAGAATAAAGGAGAAGCAATCGGAGTAACAATCCATCACCCCCACGGGCAAATCTATGCTTTCTCGTATCTCCCGCCCAGAATCGAACGCGAGCTTACTAATGAATCGGCACACTTTGAGCAAACCGGATGCTGTCTACATTGCGAAATATTGGCGCAAGAACTGGAAGAGAAAAAGCGAATTGTAGTGGAAACCCAGAGATTCGTGGCTATTATTCCTTTTTATGCGCGCTATCCATATGAAGTGCATGTCTACTCTAAAGAGCATTTAGGATCAATCAGTGAATTTTCAGAAGAAGACCAGGACGACCTTGCTCAACTGCTCAGTATTCTTCTGAGAAAATACGACAGGCTATGGGGTTTCTCCCTGCCCTATATGATGGTCATGCACCAGAAACCGACCGACGGCAAGGACTGGCCGGGCTGTCATTTTCACATTGAATTCTACCCGCCGCTTAGAACAGCGGAAAAACTGAAATATCTGGCCGGATGCGAATCGGGCGCAGGAACATTCGTCAACGATACACTGCCCGAAGAAAAAGCTGCGGAATTGAGCGCGGTTTCAATTGACTGATTCAGTAAAAAATACATGATGCAATAAGTGATGCAATGAGCGATGCCGTGAGTGATACCGATCTGAAAAATAGACTGAAGAAGATGGAAAAGGCGTTTGTTGAAAAATTCGACAAACCGCCAACAGTCTTTGTCAGAGCGCCCGGAAGGGTGAATCTCATTGGTGAACACACAGATTACAACGAGGGTTTTGTTTTTCCCTGCGCCATCGACAGAGAGATGATTGTCGCTGCGTCCCTCAATGAGAGCGGTGTTGTATCAGCATATTCTCTGGATTACGACGAAAGCACTTTATTCCCTGTAGGTCATATTGCCCATAGTACTGAACAACCGTGGACAAACTATTTACGAGGAGTGGTCGATGTTGTTGGCAGGCAAGTCAGAGAAATAGACGGGCTGAATCTTGTCACCTCAGGAAATGTTCCTCAGGGAGCAGGTCTTAGTTCATCAGCAGCCTTTGAAGTAGCACTCGTCAGCGTGATAGATGTGCTCTATGGATTGAATTTGAATAAAACTGCAGTTGCGCTTCTGGCGCAGAAAGCCGAAAACGAGTTTGTCGGCGTGCAATGCGGCATTATGGATCAGTTTGTTTCAGCTCACGGCAAGAAGGATGCAGCGATTTTTATCGACTGCCGTTCGCTGGAACACAAGGCAGTTCGGCTCAATCTAGAGGCTAACGGCTATTCGATTGTGATTACTCATTCCGGGGTTAATCGAGGTCTCGTCAACAGCGAATATAACGCCAGAAGGGCAGAATGTGCAGAGGGTGTTAGGACGCTCGCCGAAATTACTGGAAGGCATCTGTCCAGCCTCAGAGACGTCAACCTGGGCGAGCTTAACGAGCACCAAGATCGGCTGTCCGACAAGGTTTTCCGGCGCTGTCATCATGTGATTTCTGAGAACGCTCGGGTGACGGCAGCGGTCGACGCTCTAGAAAAGGGTGATATTGGGCATTTTGGTGAACTAATGAATGCATCTCACCTCTCGCTTAAGAACGACTTCGAGGTAAGTGTCGAGCAAATCGACCATCTCGTGCAATTAACTCAAGCGCATAAGACTGTGAAAGGAGCTCGATTGACCGGCGCAGGCTTCGGCGGCTGCACAGTAGCTATTATGGAAACCGCCGGTATAGATTCCTACAGAAGAGAAGTAATTGCGCCATATGAAATGCACACAGGCAAGAAGACTGCCGTATACGTATGCACCGCAGAAGCGGGCGTCAACGCCTTGGTCTGACACTACCGATAAGGGCGCAACCAGTTGAGGTATACCGATTTGTAACGAATCGTGCAACCATGGAATTACATGAAGAAATAGCAAATCTCCATGAATGTGGAGATTTGATATGAATTCCAAAACTGTTGTGGTCTATCGGATACACGGGATGTGGTGTGTCAAGAAAGACGACCTCCTGATATTCGAATCGGAAATTCGCACAGAAGCTATAGAGTTCGCCACCAGACTGGCTGTTAAGGACTCTGCTTTCGTGGTTGTAGAAAAAGACGAGTTACGAACAATCTATAGGCCGACATCTGAATCCGACTCGAAATTCGCGCTTGAGAAAGACCAACAAGCTGCCAAGAGCGGTAGCTGATTTAGTCAGTATTCAAAAAGAGCCCATAAAAGTAGAAATTCTGTCAAAATGTAATGACAATTCCTACAGAACTCCGCTCAGGGAGTTTTTGCCACCCGGCCTCTCGATGAAAGCGGACGAAGACAAACGCACCACTAAAATCCTAAAAGTGTTAGGGGAAGTCGTAAGGGAAAGACGACTAGATCAGCGATTGTCGCAAAAGACACTTGCCGAAGAGGCTAACATTCACCAGACCTACCTGAGTGAGCTGGAAAATGGTTTGAGAAATCCATCATTACTGGTGTTGGTCTCCTTAGCCGAAGCACTCGAGCTAAATCTCGCCGAATTTTCAGCATTGTTGCAGGCAAGCTTGAAACCGAAATCAAAGAGATTGAAGGGCGAAACAAACGCAAAACCGGAAAAAGCCAAAAGGGTTTTGAGAGCGAACACCAGGACAAGCAAGAAAAAATCCTAGTCCACCTCTGTCAGACGTTTGAGCATCAGACAAGCCTTAAATCAACATTCTACGAAGTAGTCACGCACTTTTGATGGCGTTGGCACTAGCATCATTATTGGTTGCGTCAGTCGATAAGGACAGGCTAAACTGCAAGCCCTGTCAGCGCAAAGCCAGACAGGTGCAAGCCAAGGTTGCCAAGACAGAGAATATCAAAACTTGCCAGACGAAAATGCTTATGCGGTCCTAGAAATTGCGGATTACAGGCGGCTTCTAATTAGCAGACTGATGGTTACAGTCGCTGTACAAGTGCAGGCAATCGCCGTCGGGTGGCAAATTTACGCCATTACCAACAATCCTCTCTTTCTCGGTTTTGCCGGATTAGCCGAGGCAATACCCGCAATAGGCGTGGCGCTCTATGCTGGACACGTGGCAGATGTTGTAGACCGAAAAAAAATCGTTCTATGGGCAGTCGGCACGCTATTTGCAAGCTTAGCCCTTCTCTGGGGATGCACGCTCATGATGCCTGCCGATTGGGGTCTGGTCGGCTGGCTTTTCGCTGTTATAGCCGTCAGCGGAGTTGCACGAGGCTTCTACGCTCCCGCTATTTTTGGAACAGTGTCGGACATAGTGCCTCGACACCTCATGGGCAATGCGGCAGCCTGGAACAGTACGGTCTGGCAAGCATCAGCAGTCATAGGACCGATTTTTGGCGGCTTACTCTACGGGTGGGTGCAAGCAGCCAATACATATCTGTTCTCGACAATACTCCTGGCTTGCGCGTTCATAAGTTTTTCCTTGATCAAATCAAAATCAGCGATCAATCCCAACAAACACGATAGCGTTCTGGCAAACATAAAAGAAGGATTGCAATTCGTCTTTTCCAATCAGATTATTCTTGGAGCAATGGCGATGGATCTTTTCGCTGTTCTCTTCGGAGGCGCTGTAGCGCTGATGCCGATCTTCGCAAAAGATGTTTTTCATTGCGGTCCTCAGGTGCTGGGTATCTTGCGTGCCGCACCTTCCGTGGGAAGCGTGATCACAGCAGTAGTCTTAACGCGCCATCCAATTTCTCACAACTCCGGAAAGATTTTCATGTTAGCAGCGGCAGGTTTTGGACTGTGCATCATAGGATTCGGTCTTTCAACTAATTTATATCTATCACTCTTTTTGCTGGCTATCAGCGGCGCACTGGACGGAATCAGTGTCTGGGTAAGAAGCACCATTTTTCAGCTGGTCACGCCCAACGAAATGAAAGGGCGAGTGGCGGCTGTGAACAGTATGTTCATCGGCTCTTCAAACGAAATAGGCGAATTTGAATCAGGCACCGCAGCCAGGTTGATGGGCTTGGTGCCCTCGGTTGTCTTCGGCGGAATAATGACACTTCTGGTAGTGGTAATAACAAGCATTCGAGCACCAAAGCTGCGCGAATTGCATATTCATGACCTGTATAAAGAGCCAGAGCCTATGGGTTGAAGCGTAACAAACTGAGCACTATGAGCGAGGAATGAAGTCCAGATGACGAGTGACTTTTCACGCGTTTGTCCATACCTTAATTGCGGTACTCTCACATTATTTTGTTGGGTTTTAATGACAAAAATATGCACTATCCCAGTATGAGCGGATTGGGAAAGTCCTTATATTCAAATGATTGACACCTGAGAGGTTTTACTGAGGTGGGCGCGATGACCTTGGAGACCGGAGCTAGATTATGTTCAACGATAAAGATTTGACTTGTGTTCAGTGCGCGAAACCGTTCATCTTTAGAGCGGGCGAGCAAGAGTTTTTCAGCACAAGGGGACTGACCAATGTACCCAAGCGTTGCGAAAACTGCCGCATCTATAATCGGCTTTACCGAGCGGGAAAGAGCACCGATGTAATTTCGAAGGTAACCTGCGAAGAGTGCAGAGCGGAATTCGTAATTCCATTTCGACCGCTTGGGTATAAACCCGTCTACTGCAATACATGCTTCAAGGGCAGAAAAGCAGCGGAGGTTCGGCACACTCAAGTCGAACTGAGAGTTTAGGTCGAGCCCAGCTTCAGTTGCATTGCCTTTTGAAAAAGCGACAAACGAAACTCATCGGTGTTTAAGTAAACACCTGCAAAACGCGCTTCGTTATACTGGTACCAAAAGGCATCCAGCAACAACGCCACCGCATCCGGTGCCATCGATGAGACATGCAATTTCACTTCATTCATGAAAGCATCGCTCAATGTCATATCGGCAAGCTGTTTGAACAACTCTCGAAAATATCTGACGGACTCTGCCGCGTATTGCTCGGACGGGCCGGCTTCCTTAAAATCAAAACTGACTTCGCAGCGGCGCCGCAAGAAGGGTACCACTGTAGATGCCATCACAACGAAAACAAAAGCAGTTGAAGGATCTACCGAGTCGAGACAAAAAGAAAGAAACTCTAGCTTCTCAGCATCCATCAATTCGGCATCAAAAACGCAAACTGTTTTGATTTTGGCACCCTGAGCAAGTGGCTTGACTATCTGTTCTATACAGCGCTGCTTGGTCAGCACTTCACCTTTCCAATCGAGCCAGAAGAGCTCAGTGCCTTTGAAGGCGTCGGGAATGAAAATCTTTGCAAGCTCAGTGTGCCTGCAGATTACAAGGGCACTGCGGCGCTTGAAATGCTCATCGGATGCACGTACTGCCCAAATATCAGCCTTGGCTTGCTCGACGGCATTCTGAAGAGTGGCAGTCAGAGGAGCGGAAAGGTTTTTACGAGGAGAAGAAAACTTCTTCAACATCCTTAGGTCACCGTGGCGATAACGCCAAAATCGAGTTTGGTAATTCCAATACAATGTACCAACAAATTCGGCAAACGCATCGCCCAGTTAAGCTCATAAAAGCTAGAAATTGAAAGTGAGAAAGCTCCATAAAGCCACGCTGGTGTTAACGTGTCAAACCGTATGACGACATGACTGCTTGTACACGAGCAGGACGATCGGCATCGCTTATTTGAATCCATTTATTATTGGCGTTATCGAGTTCCATAGTCTCGGCAATGGCATTTTTATAGTCATACAAAAATTTTCCGATTTTCTCCGCCGACAGATTTGATGCGGCGTTCTGCAAATCGCCAACGGACGCCACGCGATTTCCATTGAAATACTTCGAATCCATGAGTGAATAAATGGAAAAGGGATCTGCGCCTTTTCTCAGAAGTCCACTGATTGCATTGAGCTCCGATGTCAGCCCTGATTCACTGACACGCATGAGACTGTCGAGCAGATAACTATGTGTGGGTGCCTTTTCCATGCTCCCTTCCGGTAAAGTTCTGCCCACGTCTCTAATGGCTCCCGGATAAGTTTTCAAAGCTTCTGCAACGGACTCCTGGGTTGCTTCGCCTTTGATATGGGACTTCATACTATTCAAAAGCTCCGGTCTCTTGAGCACCTCCGCAGCAACAGTCATGCGATTGTGTAAAGAATCCGTCGGCTGCCAGACGTCAATCGCATCTTTGTTGTTATTCATGAAATCGATGAGCTGTCGTTTGGACGCATCTGAGTCCATTCTTGCCAGAATACGCAGCATTCCAAAACTACGCTCTTGCCCAAACTTGAGACCGGACAGATAACCGGCATTAGGGTCGCGAGCGACAACATCATTGAAGAAAGACCTCAATTCGGGCGACAGATCAGGGTGGTAGTCACGCAAATAGAGTCCATTCGGGCTGTTTTTATTATATTTGCTCATCGTGTCGGACACTGCTTGCACAAGTGTTTCACGCGGATAAACAGTTTCGAGCCCCTTGAGTAAAGCGGAGAAATCTCTGTTCATGGTCGGCACTTTCGACTCACTTGCCCCAAACGCCTCTGCTGCGTGAATGAACTTGTAAGCAAGAGCATCTACCGGATTGGCAATGTAGAAAGTTTTGCCGCCAACTTCAACCGCAACGCCCGTATGATCCCCTTTAGAGGCAACCGGGTCGGCCATGACCTTGCCGCGAGCATCTGTTTGCTTGAAAGCATTTCTAGCGGAAGGCGTTAGCTCGTCGTATGCCGGTCCGGTCCCGCCTTTGCCCAAACGCACTTCCTGTTTTGCGTAGTCTTTCATAGGCAGATAGTCGAGATCTCCTATTTTGCGAACGAATGTCGAAAGATGATTCATTCCAGCATCCGGAATGGACACTGCACTGGTTGGCTCGAATGCTGTCAATGCTGTTGCCTTAGTAGGCAGCATCTTGCCGCCGCCTTCTATAAGAAGCATCGTTGCTAAAGAACCAGCCAGATAGTAATTGATATTTCCGCTGGCATCCACTTGCGGAAATCTGGCTGTCAATTCGTTAGCAAAATCAACAGCGCCTCGCAACGTGGTTGCTTGCTCCTGAGTCAAGGCAATGCGCTCGACAGGCTTTAGGATTTCGGTGGATGCTGCGGTCTCAGAGGGTTTTAAGGACTCAGACGTTTTCGCTGCTTGAAGCAAATTCGGCTCGCTATAAGGCTTTCTCAAATCAGTAAGTCTTGCTGCCAGGTGAGCCGGAGAATCCTGCGGCATCATTTCCACGCGATTGGCACCGGCTTTTCTTGGGCTGAAAGAGTTTTCTGATTTGACATCGAGCACTCGTGCAAACAAATGACTGCTGGCAATATCCTTGAGTTCAGGGGCATTCTCCCAGCCTCGATTCTGCAGATACCGATTTAACGGCACACCGCGCCCTGTGACATTATTTATTCCATCGATAGCTCTGCCGGCACCATGCTGCACCGCAGGCAGTGCAGTATTCATGAAGGCTCCGGTCGCCATTGCATTATAAGCATCTTTTGCATCGGCAAACTTGCCTGTACTGTACAGATGAGAGGCTTCCATACCGGAAAGGGCTCCAGCAGCTCCGACAAAGGAACGTCCGGCCAGTTGCTTTGTAAATTGACCGAGGCTCGACGTCATCATAGGCAGGCCTTTATTCAACCCCAGTCTAGCGTTACCGACCTCAAATACTGTGAAGGCCGTCATACTGCCGATAGCATTACCAACCCTTGTTTCCCCGACATTTGGCGCTTTAGTGAAATCATAAGCACCGGCTCCCAAAACAAGGGCAGCCCGCTCACTTGCCAGAACTCTTCCAAGCGCCCCTTCGGCACCCAGTCTTGCTCCCGCCTCGCGCATTCCAGCGCCCATCGCTTTGCCAGCCAGAACGTATGGAACTATGGCACCGGCAGCAGACGAAAAATTCTGAGTCATCCAGTCTATACTGCCAACTTCCGCATGGTTTACTTGCGGTAAATCAGCCTTCCTGCCATCAGCGGCAAATGTGTTGTAAACCTGCAAGACACCGCTGCCGGCAACCATCGGCTTCCAAACATTCTCTTGAATCCAGCTGTTGTCCGAAGCCGTAGTTGACTTATCGGCCGAGCTTTTTTCAGCGCCTTTTTCCATAGCTATTGGTGGTGCAGGAGGGTCGAGTAAAGGCCATATTAGGTCTCTATTCCGTTAAAATCAGTGGGGAAAATACGTAGTGAGAATGAGAGCGTTGCGGCATTTAATCTGCCGTCCAAAACTTCCCCTCTTGTAACTTAGATGAGGGATGACCGCTAGTTCCTTCGAAGAAGCCGATGTTAAGCTGATTCACGATTATCCGCAATGGGAATCAAATGCCTCTTTTCACCGTCTTCCTTCTCAGCAGGCGCAAGACGCTAACTGCAATGCAGAAAAGGGCGACAATGAAAGCGCCCAAATATTTTCCCAACAAAGGAGGCATTATGAAAAGTCTTTTGTCTATTGCCGCGCTCGGGCTTATCGCAACAACCACATTGATCACACCGGCGCAAGCACAAATGTTTGCTGGCTTCGGCAATATCAATCAGGCCCAGGCCCGACTGCAGCAGAGAATCAATGCGGGAGTCCGCAGTGGCAAGTTGACCAGACAGGAAGCGTTCAGTCTGAACAGAAAAATGAGCCGCTTGAATGCAATGGAAGCTCAATTTAGGAGCTCCGGAAATTTATCCTTCGGCGAACGTGCAAGGTTGAATAGTGAGCTTTCCAGACTAAGCAACGACATATCACTGCAATTGAACGACTTTGATACGCGTTATAGAAATCGTCATCACAGATTCCGGTACTAAGCCAAGTTTTAGCTATCGTTGCTGGTAATTGATTTCATAACGCACTTCCACAAAGTGCTTCCCGAATTGCTGCACTGCCACCACTTTTAGTGGCGGTGCGGCGATTCTGCGCGGAAAAAGTGGTGCGCCGCCCGCCAGCGTGACAGGAGTAATGGTGATTATCATCTCGTCCAGAAGCCCTTTATCGAAAAACATTCCAGCCAGTTCACCGCCGCCAACCACCCAAATATTTTTCTGTCCTGCCACTGCGACCATTTCGCGATGCACTGGCTCTACGTCGCCACGGCAAAAACGTATGTCCGCGTTAGCAACCTGCCTCAGATTTCTTGTCGAAAAAACCCACGTCGGTTGTTCATACGGCCAAGGCTTTGGATTGTCAGAATCTTTATAGATCTCATGGTTCAGCAGCCATTCATAGGTGGTAGAACCCATAGCAATCGCACCAACCTCAGCGATAAAAGGCGGATAGCTGTCGGCCGGCTCTCCGAACTGCAAGAGCCAGTCGAGAGAATTATTCTCGTCTGCAATGTATCCATCAAGGCTAGTAGCCGTGTAGTACTGAGTTTTCATGTAGCGGACTTCCAGGAATTGATGCGGACCGTCTCCATAGTGTGGTCCCCAGTGGACAGTAATTTCATTAAAAATTGGATAACCGGACACAATTTTCGGGAACCAGCGTCAGTGGGTTTTGTGAATGCAAGGTGCGCCCAAGGAGCCCCCAATGAAAAAACATATCGCCCTCGGTCTCGTCGCTGGTGTTATTGCACTTGCGAGCACTGCTTTCGCGCCTAATGAAGCTCAGGCTAAAGACAACAAACAACAGTTGAATCAGCTGGCAATGCAGATGTACATGCAGAATATGGCAAATCAACAAAATTTGGCGGCGCAGCAGCAGTTTTACGGCAATCAGTATCCGTACAATTTCAACAACCAGAACCTCAACAATGCCTACCTGAATCAGCTATATAACAATCAGCTGGCCAATAATGCCAATTTCAACAACGGCAGATGCGGTAGCAATGGCAATGCATACGGTCATTACAAGCGCAAACACAGGCACAATAACAATGGCTTCTTCAACTCAGCCAACAATTTCGCTAATGGCAACAGATGCTCAAACGGCTTCAATAATGGCTATAACAACAGGTATTTCAACAATGTCGGCTACGGCAATGGACTGCTGAACAGCGTCGGCAACGGATTCTTCGGCAACAACAACTACAATCCCTACAATAACTACGGTTACTCGCAATCTACAGTAGGAAGACTGCTTAATCGCATTTTCTAATGATTGAGCAAGAGAATCAAAAGCATGAGGGCGACTCGATAGGTCGCCCTCTTCTTTCTAGATTGCTTTCAGCAGTTTGAGCATTCGTTGCCAGGCTGCTGCCCGTGCGGCTTTGTTAGCATCGCTGGCATCCGGAGCTTGACCAGCGCGCATAAATCCGTGTCCGGCACCCGCATATGTCACAGGAACAAAGGTCTTCTTTAGCTTATTCATCTGTGTTGCGGTGTTGTCTAGGGTGGCCCCTATACGCGCGTCATTCTCCGCATAATAGCCATAGACCGGAGCGTTTATCTTTGCCAGAGCGCTTTCCTCGGTAGGCGCAGAGCCATAAAAGACATGAAAAGACTTGATGTCAGAGCAATTAGTTGCGTAAAGAAAGGTTTGCGAACCGCCCCAGCAAAACCCAGCGACAGAAACTTTACCGTTGGCTGCTGGGACTTTTGCAGCGTACTTCAATACAGCGTCTAGATCGCTTGTTACTTGCTGTGCAGGAAGTTGTGAGACGGCTTTTCGAGCATTATCATCACCGCCGAAGGACTCAGTGCCGCCTTTGTTCTGAGCCATACCGGAAAGCAAATCCGGCACCACGACAATATATCCATTGGCGGCAAGGTCATCCGCAGTCAGGCGCACCCAGTCAGTCAGCCCGAAAATCTCATGGATGAGAAGAACGGTGGCAGTGCGCTCTTTCTTCTCAGGATAGACGACATAGGATCTAACTTCTCGACTGCCATGCTTTACGGTGACCCACTCAGAGTGCCTCGGTGAAGTCTCCAGTTTTTTCTTGGCCCACTCCTGCGCAAAAGCGGGCGTGCATGTCACTAACGCCAAGGCAAGAGTAAGCAGAATCTTCACGTAAAGTCTCCAGTGCCGGAAATTTCAAGAGCAAGTTCAAGGCCGGTGGTGATCATATCAAAGCTGCTCGACACGAACCTCTGCCTGGCTCAAAAACCCTTCTGCAGCGTCTAACCATTTATTGCTTACGGCGCCGGCACTGTCGCATCCCCCAAAGTCCAATGTTTGAAAGAAGCCAAAACCAGCTGTGGCCGAGTCTAACTGTAACTTCACAGACAGTTGCACTTGTCACCGCGATGTTTTTGGCAGCCTTCATCGCCACTCCACATCAGGCAACGGCAGCGGTTTTTAAGAACGAAAAACCAAAGCTTTCACAGCTGACTGGCGTACCTATGTACGAATGGAAGGACGACACCGTTGAAAAACCTAAGGGTATTGTCGTGGCCGTCCACGGGTTCGCCCAAGACTCCGGTGCGATGTCATCGATAGCAGAGACATTTGCCAGGCAAGGTTATCTGGTAGTGACGCCGGACTTGCGAGGTCATGGACGATGGCAAGAAAATGGCGCGAGCATGGAGGAAAACCTTTCCGAAAGCTGCGACGACCTCTCGAGAATACTCGCATTGCTTCACAAGCAGTACGAGAAGACGAACATTTACTGCCTGGGTGAAAGCACGGGCAGCGGCGTCGTAATGAATGCTGTTGCAAAACAATCCGACGGAGTCCGCGGGATAATTCTGTGCGCCGCCGGCTCGCAGCCCAACTTTCACAATCCTGCCGTGATGGGCTCTAAATTCATAAAAGGCATGGCTACCCTCGTCACCCAGGTAGACATCAGACCATACCTGCACAACTATCTTTCAGACGATAATCGCATTGCCGAAGAGATGATCAACGATCCATTGGCGAAGAAGTCCCAATCGGCATTGCAGCTCATTGGCACCATGAGCTTTATAAAAGACATGCCTCTGCGCGCCGCCAAATTGCCGGCATCAATACCGGTGCTCGTATTGCAGGGCACAGCCGACCAGATCGTTCTGCCTGCCTCGGCAGAGCCGGTTTATGAAGCGGTTAAATCGAAAGACAAACAGTTTGTCCCTGTGCGTGGCTCCGGACATATCCTAGTAGGTACATCTTTTATAAAGCCACAAGTGATGCGAGCCATAGAAGAATGGCTTGCGAAGCACAATACTTGATTTGCCTTTCGCTATCTATTTAACTTTCTCGATAGCAGGTGGATTCCAATCGCCGGTCAAAACCGAGGGCTGGGGTGCATACAATCGCATCGTTACTCCCAGCTGTGTTTTGGGCGCGGGCAACCAATTTGACTCTTTGTCCGCCCCCGGATTTTCATGCTGAATGTATATATCCAGCGACCCGTCAGAATTTTTCTTCAGAGGCATCCAGGAGCTGATCGCAAAACGGTTGATGGAGTTTGCCGATTGAAAGCCGTCTTTATCATACATAGTCAAAGACCAGAACGCGTCAACAGGCGGAATCTCACCAGCTTCGAAGTGCAGAACATACTTGTTGTCACCATGAAGCGGTTCTACATTCGAATCAGCGATATTGAGCGGATAAACGGCATCCTCCGGCTGGTTGGCACCCAAGCCGACCATTGCTACGATGGCGCGCTTCAGATAATAAGAACCATAAACACCCATGCTATCGGTGTTCATATTCCAGCCATTCACTGGTCTGCCCATGAATTTGATCTTCTCGACCATCTGCTGCAACGCGTCTTTCACGCCGTTCGAAATTGCATCCTGGATTTTCTTATCAAAACTCGAAAAATCGAATTTCTTGCCTTTCTCAATGCCGATTCTCTTTAGACGCTCGGTTGTCGACCAATCTGTAAGGTGAGGAGAATAGCGTTCCAACAGCTCAGCGCCCAGCGAGAAGTATTTTTCTGCCGACATCGAGTTGACTTGCTCGAGTGGCGGAGTCTTCATATCAACAGCTGGATTTGCCTTGAACTCCGGCAATGAAACTGTCTTACCCCACTGGGAAAGTGGAGTTATCTTCATGCCGTCTTGAAATTTATGGACTGCTGCATAGTCATCCGGACCATCCGTTTTTGTTCTTCCGATTACCCATACAATCGGAGTCGGAGCCTCGATTTTCTCTACGCCTTCCGGCAATTTGCCGCTCCAGTCTCGTGAAACGATGGCATAGTGCTGTTCGTGCGTTCCTGATGTACGCCAGCCGGGCGATGCGAAAACATCAGACCACATGTCCAATAAGGGAAGAAGATAATACCTGTCGCCTGCATCAGGAATAGAGATAATCATCGGCTCAGCAGTGATGTCTAGCCAGGCTACGGAATAAAGCGTATCGAAATTGGGACGGACTACAGTCTTAAAGTCGGCATCAGGATAAGCGCGCACATGAGCAAAAGTATTCGTTGGCGCAAAACCTGGCTTTTCTCCTGCTTTTAAGTTTGTGCACTGAAGACGAGTAATCTCCATGCTCAATAACGAATAAAAGTAGATATACGCTTCTTTACTTACTTCATAGGCCTCTTTTTCAGTGAGAGCCTGCATTTTTGTTTGCGCCAGAGTCGTTCCCATACCTATCTCCCGATTTTCTACATAACCATCAGATAAGAGCTTTCGCCGCACCAGAGGAGCGGCTGTCAAGTTCCAGTCAGAACGTCACTCGGTAACATATCAGACTTTTAGCGGGCAAGAGGATTTAATCTGCTATTCCGGTCGGAATTAAGGTACGCACAGTGGCCGACACCATATGACTGCGATTTACATGGAACAAACATTCTCGGGCTTGGCAGCGTTAGATAAATCCTGAAAAAAGTGACAGATGTGTTCGCTCAAAAACCTTTGAAAACCCTGATTTAATGCGATTTCCCGCGGGAAAAAGCAGGAACCTTAGACACAGTTAACGGTCCATGCGCAATGTAATCGCCCGTGGAGGAAAGCACAATGAGCGCCGCCTTGAATAAAACGCCAAATCAGGATGCCGCGGAGAATCAGCAGTGGAAACGGCGCTTAGCGGATTTTGCCTCGCCAGCACTGCAACATATCTGCGAAATAGTCATGGCACCTGTTGAACTTGTACAAAGAATTTTCTACCGTCCCAATTCACGTAAAGAGCAGTTCGAAGTTGAAGATTTGAACGCTAAATTCAAACAATCTCTAAATGAAACCTACCTCGCTTGCTGCTCTCAAAAGCTTCGTAACAAGCCGGCCACGATAAAGCAAGATCCAAGAAAAACATATGACAATCTCGAAGCTTGCCAGTCTGGAACGTTCAAAACAGTTGGCGCATTCGGTCAAACCGAAGAAGAAATTCCACAGCTGCTACTGATTGACGAAATTGAAGAAAAGCAGGCTGTGAACAATATCGTACGTATGCCATCGCCCTCTCTGAGCGATTCACAAATAATGAAAGCACGTCCAAGCCTGAGCGATTCGCAAATTATGCGGGCGAGGCGCAACCTGGTTGTGCGTCCTCTTATGGGCGAGCTGGCCGGCGCCGACTTTACGGGAGTTGATTCCGGCACTTATGAAATCATGCCGAATGTGACGCCTTTGCAAGCAAAAATGCTCGGCAATGCCAAGTACGGCTTCACACAATCCGGTGTCTATCAGCTGATCGAGCCGGACGTCAATCCTCATGGCTTGCAGCAATTCATCGAAACGAAAGAAGAGAAGTCCGCATAGCACTGCGAACTCGATCACCGACTAAATCAGCGCAGAAGCGCTTAAAGACACTCGTCTAATAGTCTGATTGTTTTCGCATCCTTCTCTGCAAGGTCCTTTTTGCCTAACTGTGTGTACAGTTTGTACCTTTCCATCAACAACTCACGATTTTCGGGAGCATCTTTTATAGTCTTGCTCAAGATTGTCTCGGCTTCAGCATATCGCCTCAAACCGACTAGAGCCTGAGAACGCAATTGCATAATTTTCGGGCGAAATTTCGGCATACGCACGAGCAAATCATCGCTGTCCGCAAGAACCACCTTCCAATCACGATTAATTGCCGCCAACTTTAAGTGCTCCAAGCGCAAGTGCGGATTGTTAAAACGTTTCAGCGCTTCTGAACAGGCCACTTGTGCCTCTTTGTAGCGACGGCCCATTTTTAGAATGTCCATACGCGTAATGAAATAGCTCGAGCGAGAACTTTCTGCAGTCTCACGAGACAGAGCCTGCTCGTTGTATTTTAAAGCCAGATCAAGTTTATCCAGTTTGAAATAAGCAATCGAAAGATAGTGAAAAATTTGGCATCGTTGGGTCTTTGCTTAAGAGCCCACAAATAATCTTCGATACCCTTCGTCTCTTCATCAAGTCCGACCAGAACAAAACCTCTCTTACAGCGGGCTTCGTAAGATTGCGGATATCTTCTCACTGCGATTTCAGCAAAGGGCAAGGCTCGCTCGAAGTCGTTGCGATTGCAGAGTGTGTCGATTTTTTGTAGCAGCTCTCTCAATTCAGGAGGTTGCGACTCAGCACTGAAAGACACGGTCTCTAAGGATGCGAAAGTTAATGCAAGCAGGAGGCTAATTGCTAAAAGCAAGCGGCGTAACATCAAAATTGCAATAATGAAAATGGTGGAAAACTTCCGGTGGAAAAGGTCTGTTCATTTTAGGTCCAAATGAGCACAAATGCCAAATCGCAAGATACTTCGTATAAAAGAGCCGCCTCAAGGGCTGGTGTATGTCAAAGATTTTTTGACCGAAGAAGAAGAGAAGCGGCTGATCGAATTCTTTGCAAACCTGGAATTTTATGACTTCGTATTGCAAGGTCAGGCAGCAAAACGTAAAGTTCACCACTTTGGATATCGCTATGAGTTTTATTCACAGCACGTCGAGCCAATCGAAGAATTCCCGGATTGGCTCAAGGAGATACGAGATCGCGCCGCCACCTTTGCAGGCTTGAAATCTCAGACTCTCGAACAAGCCTTAATAGCCAAATACGATCCAGGAGCCGGCATCGGGTGGCATCGTGACGCCCCGGCATTTGGTCCTACGGTAGTCGGAGTATTCGATAACTTTTCGCACAGTCAAAGCAAGATACCGTCCTGCCGCTCAAACTGGTTGAGTTATGCAGCTTGCACCCCGTCCTGCAAAGGTGCCGAGACATGATTGACTTCAAAATGTTTCGAGCCTAGCGGCACTTCGCTGCCGGAACAAATTACGCTGTGCTCAATCTGGGCGCCGCTTCGAATAATTGAATTCGACCAGATGACACAGTCCTTCAGAACTGTACCTGGTTCGATCACGCAATTGTCGCCTATAGCTACGTTGCCCATAATGATAGCTCCAGCGCCCAATCGACTATCGCGCCCCATGACCAGTGATCCATCGATATCACAACCGTATTCGATGACGCTGCCTTCGCCGACAGTCAGTCTACCGCTATGCCGATAGGGTCTCGCTTCAGGAAGTCCGAGTTTGACCCGTCTGCATACAGCATCAAAGTTAGCTTCTCTGTACTGCTGAATCGTTCCGACGTCCGACCAATAGCCGTCGATGTCGATACCTTGGACAGGGAGCCCTTTTGCAATCAAGTCAGGAAAGAGTTGACGCCCAAATCCGTATTCACCAATTGCAGGCATATGGTGAAAGACTTCCGGCTCGAGAACATATATACCAGTAGAAACCTTGTCGGAAAGAGCATCTTTAGCATCAGGTTTTTCTTGAAATCCCTTTATGAAACCATTCCGGTCTGTCACCACCACACCAAAGCGATTGAGCTCTTCTTCAGGCATCTGCTTTACGGCAATGCTGGCAATAGCCTTCTTGTCTTTATGCTCCCGCACGATTCTAGTCAAATCGGCATCAGTAAGCAGGTCGCCCATCAAGACAACAAAAGTTCCACCCATGAGAAACTGACGGCAGGCACGAACACCGCCAGCATCGCCGGAAAGTTTTGGCTCGTACTTGAATTGCATGTTAACGCCGAGCTGCGATCCGTCTCCAAAGTATTCGGCGATTTTCTCGGGCATGTAATGCAGATTTGCGTGGATATTTCGAACTTTATGCTTGGCCAACAATTTGATGATGTGCTCCATGACCGGCACATTTGCTATAGGCACGAGCGGTTTGGGCACTTGACTGGTGAGGGGATCAAGCCTGGAGCCAACTCCAGCAGCCAAAACTATTGCATTTACTCCTTCCAAATTTTTCATCTGAAGACTCCGGAAAACAATCAACTTGGCTGCAACGACTCGGTGCGCTTATGTCTAGTTCCCGTGACATATCTCTAGCCAATCGCGATTTAAGGTTCCTATTTCGCAATTTTTTTATCCGGCTCGACGTTTGTCTTTTTTCGCCTCTGAAATAGCCCGGTCCTTGCGTATTTTTTCGCTGCGATGTTCTCGCAACTCCTCTTTCTCTTGAGCTGAAAGTTTCTCTTCATCTACTGACGCAAGCGCTTTTGCCCCCGACTTTGCCGCAGCCCTTTTCTCTTTTGATTTAGTTCCGACACGGGCTTTGGAACTCTTTCCCGTGGTTTTTGGATTTGCTTTCTTTGCGCCGGCTCTTGTCCAGATCTTCTTTGCACCATGCTCCTGCATGTCTTCGATTGTTTGCCCGGAAACTACTGAAGTATCCTCTTCGGTGATATCTCGCTCAGTATCTTCAAACTCGTCATGATGTTTGATCAATAACCAATCCTTGTCTTTTCCTTCTCTACCCGCACCGAAACGTACAAGCGTCCATGAACCCTCCAGCTTCTCACCTTTCAGGTAAAACGTGAGTTTGCCTTTTTGCAGCCCCTTTCGCATCCTGCGATTTGCTTCCTCTTTGTCATCCCAGGAGTAGACGCCGTCTTCATCAGGCGAATAAATACCACGATCCCAGATAATCACTTCGCCTGCACCATATTGATGCTCAGGTATAATGCCTTCAAAATCCGAATAAGCCATGGGATGATCTTCAGTCATCGCTGCAAAACGACGATCAGCTGAATTAAGAGACGGACCCTTAGGCACTGCCCACGATACCATTACGCCGTCGATTTCCAGACGAAAATCATAGTGCAGTCTGCTGGCATCGTGTTTTTGGATAACGAAAGTCAAAGACTGCGCCTTGGCATTATTCTTCTTTGCCGATGGCTTGGCGGTGCGACGCTTTGTCTCTCCGGACGGCTCTGACGTGATTTTGAAATTGCGCTTACGCTTGTATTCTTCGAGCATGAAATTACCCCTACCGCGGCAACACAATGACGACGAAAGAGTACACATATAGTTCCTAATAAATACATAGCTATAAAACTTTCGCTATGGTACAACCATACGAACCGCGAGAAGCAAGAAGAAAGCGAGGCATTGAAAATGGCAAAAATACTTCAGTTGGTCGGCGATTTCGTTGAAGATTACGAGGCCATGGTGCCGTATCAAATGCTGCTCATGGTCGGTCATGATGTGCACGCCGTATGCCCAGGCAAGAAAGAAGGGGACAAAGTCAAAACTGCAATACACGATTTCGAGGGCGATCAAACATATACGGAAAAACCTGGACACAATTTTCGAATCGATGCCGATTTCGACAAAATTGATTTCACCACATATGATGCTCTTGTCATTTCTGGCGGTAGAGCGCCCGAATACCTGCGATTGAATGCGCGTGTTTTAGAATGCACAAGACACTTTTTTGAAAAGAATAAGCCAGTGGCGGCCATTTGCCATGCCGCGCAGGTACTGGCAGCGGCCGGTGTTCTCAAAGGAAGATCAAGCATGGCATATCCGGCAGTTTCTCCTGAGGTTACTTATTGCGGCGGGACTTACATAGAGCAAAACGAGAATTTCACCAACGCACACACCGAGGGCAATCTTGTTACCGCGGCAGCCTGGCCGGGACATCCTGCCTGGATGAGACAATTCCTAGTTCTGCTGGGCAGCACCGTTAAGCCCTAGTCAGCCCGAATCGCTTGCTTAATTGTAGAAATAAATTCTTGCAACGCGGGATTCTTATCTTCTGAACTCCACATCGCTTTGATACTCAACTTCGCATTCAGGTCAATCACAGGGACGAATACGACGTCATCCGGTTTTCTGTGGGAAGCCGACTCGGTGATGAATGTCGCGCCTATGTCCGCCGAGACCAGACTGAGCATCGTACTTTCGTTGTTTCCCTCCTGGATAACATTCAGACTGCAACCATTGCGCTCAAAACGCGAAACGATCAAGTCGTAATAAGCAGGACTGTTGGCGCGGGGAAACCAGACGATCGGATATTCACCGACATCCTTAATCGTCAGTGCCTTTCTTTTCGCCAACGGACTGGACTTCGAAACGGCCAGCATAAGCTCCTCTTCTGAGAATTGAATCGACTTG
>CAZBOX010000067.1:0-24745 GCA_964493595.1 uncultured Candidatus Obscuribacterales bacterium
CTCATCGAAAACGTGCCCATCTTCAAAAACAATCCTGTCAGGATAAGCTCCCAGACCGATTTCAGTCTTGTCGAAGTGATTTGCAGCTACTTCAGCCATAGATGCTTTGATTTTTCTGCAAGCATTTACAGCCGCACTTCCATTTAGATCAGTGGCTGAGGATGCGGCAGTAGCAGATGTATTATTATTTTTCTCCGTGGATGTAGTCATTACTATCACCCAGTCGGGACTGATGGAAAACTCATCAGCAACGAGCATTTTGATGTTTGTATTGACGCCCTGACCCATTTCGGTAGCACCGGTTGAAACTTGAATGGTGCCATCAAGGTAGACATTTACCAGCGCGTTTGCTTGATTGAGCATCGTATTGGTAAATGAAATTCCGAATTTTACTGGGGTCAAAGCCAGTCCCTTCAGATGGGTGCGAGACTCTGCATTGAATTTGTCCACGAGCGAACGGCGATTTCTGTAATCAGAAGTCTGCACGAGTTCTTCAAACAACTGCGGCAGCGTGTTGTGCTTGAGCAACTGCCCATAGTGAGTAGTGTTGCGATCGTTCGTTCCATAAACGTTGGCGAGGCGCACATCAAGGGGGTCTTTCTTAAGATAGGCGGCAATGTCCTGCACGATACTCTCTATTGTCGCCACGCCCTGCGGACCACCAAACCCTCGGAAAGCGGTAGTGGGCGGAAAATTCGTTTTGCAGATTTGACCTACCACATCAGCATTTTCGATGTAATAAGCATTGTCGATATGACTGATGGCACGCCCGAGCACTGCAGTCGAGAGGTCGGCCGCCGCTCCACCGTCAGCATAAAGATGCGCTTTTAAAGCCAGGATTCGACCACTATCATCAAAGGCAACCTGGAAATTGTTTTGGAAAGGGTGCCTCTTTCCAGTAAATTTCATATCGTCGTCTTTGGTGTAAATAATTCGCGCCGGACGTTTCGTCTTCAACGCGACCAGTGCGGCCATGCCGGCAGGATGAGTCGCTTGCGATTCTTTGCCTCCGAAGCCGCCGCCCATGCGCTTGGTGACGATTACAATCTGATTCTGTTGCAGCCCCAATACTTTGGCCAGAACTTGCTGAATTTCACTGGGATGCTGCGTTGATGAATGAACAACCAGCTGATTGTATTCACCCGGTACGACAAGAGCAGCTTGAGACTCCAAATAGAAGTGTTCTTGCCCGCCTATGACGCATGTTCCTTCCAGCCTGTGCTTCGCCTCCTTCATGGCGCGCTCGACATCACCGCGCGCGATTCTGTATGTTTTATCCAAAAACTCTTGCTTTTTTATCGCTTCGTCAACGCTCAAAATCGGCTTCAATTCTTCGATTTCGAGCTTTACCGCCTTTTTGGCTTTTGCCAGCGCCTTGCGAGTCTCCGCTGCAATTACGACTATAGGCTCACCGATGAAAGATGAATGATCTTCGCAAAGCAAGACTTCATCCTGAATAATCGGACCGAACTTATTGATGCCCGGCAGGTCTTTGTACGTGTAGCAGGCGACAACGCCTTTGACATTAAGAGCTTCACTGTAATCTACGGACTTTATGTGTCCGCAAGCCACAGGACTTCCAACAAAATCGACAAGCAATTCATTTTTAGCAAACGGCATGTCATCGATGTAGACCGACTCGCCGCTAACATGTCCTACAGCGGAATCGTGTGGAATGTCTTTTCCGATTACAGACATACTAGCTCCTTCTCGTCAGCAGTCTCGAAGTAGAACTTTTCCATGATATTGGCCGCCAGCTGCAAACGATAGTCTTTCGAGCCGCGCACATCACTTATGGGTGTGATCTCTTTTACAGCTGATTCGCCTGCCTGCCTGAACGTTTCCAGACTAAAGGGCTTGCCATTCAGAAACTCTTCTGTCTTTGAGAGTTTCAAAACAACAGCGGCTACGCCACCATACGCTATCTGGGCATTAGCAATTTTGTCACCCTCTCGATCCAGACTGATCGCAGCTGTAAAACTGGAAATATCTAGATGCTCACGCTTCGATACTTTGTACAACTTTAGCTTCTTAGATTTCGAAGGCATCGGAATATGAATGCGCACGATAATCTCGTCGTCCGACAAGACCATCTTGCGATAGCCGCTGTAGAGCTGATTTACCTTGATTCGCCTTTCCCCCTTCAGTCCGGCGACTTCAACTTCGGCGCCGGAGACAAACAACAAAGGAAGCGAATCTGCTATTGGAGAACCGTTGGCAATATTGCCGGCAAGGGTTCCGGCATATCGAATTTGCGGAGAGCCGAAGATCCACAAAATATGGTGAAACTCAGGCAGAGATTCTTGGAAAAACTCTTCCAGCCTGCGCAATGAAACTCGGGCACCAACCTCAATTGTGTCGCCATTTACTTTGAGTTCTTCCAGTCCTGACAGGTGAGTAAGAACCAAAATTTTTGTTGGCTCGATGCGACCCTTATTCAGGTTGACGCACACATCGGTACCACCAGATACGATGACTGTGCCGGGGTTCTTGCTCTTGTATTCGACGGCAGCGGCTATGTCTGTCGGTTTGAAAAACTCGGCTTCGTCACATTGGACACAAACAGGCTCTTGATGGTGCTTTCTGAACTCTTCAACGAGTGGAGCAGCTGGATAAAGAACTCCAAGACGCTTGTATTCTTTTTCGTCCACGCTCATCGCCGCTTTGATGATCGCCTCATATCCGGTACAACGACACAAGTTGCCGGTAAGTGCATCACTGACGTCCTGTCTTGTAACCGGGCATAATTCGCCGCGCTTGTCGCAATGCTCGAAAAGAGAACACATGGCGACAACAAAACCAGGCGTGCAGTAGCCGCACTGAGCCCCGTGACAGTCCACCATCGATTGCTGGATTCTGTTCAAGCTGCCATCCACCTTCAAACCTTCGACGGTGACAACATGAGCACAGTCGAGTTGATACATGTACTGGATGCAAGCATTGACAGGGATGTACTCGATGTCATTCTTGGCTGCGTTCAGGCGCCCCAAGAAGACCGTACAGGCACCGCAATCTCCCTCGGCGCAAACCACCTTGGTGCCGCATTTACTGAGGGAATAACGCAAGAAATCGGACAAAGAAACAAAGGCGTCATTGCCGCTTACACGGTGCTCAACGCCGTTGACGTACAAAAGGATAAAGTCTCGCATTCAGCTACCCTGCCAAACAACCGACCACTCGTCGTCGCCGAAGCCCAGAGGCAACGCACATATCTTCTGGATATGATAACCCGAGAATGCCCCTATTTAAGCGCCGAGCCCGGCAAACTCGAATTTGCCGGGCTGGAAATTTTTATTGGAGGCTGATTGGTTACTTGGCCTGCTCTTGTTTCACGGCAGCAAGTCCTTCCGAGAAAGACTGAGCCTCGTCGTAAATGGGCTCGATTGCCAATTTACCCTTGGTATTTAAATAACCCCATCGACCGCCGGCTAATTTAACAGCCGCCAACCCCTCTTTGAAAGGGGTAGCTTTGTCATACTGCATTTTGGCGACCACCTCGCCCTTGTTGTTGACATAACCCCAGCGCAAATCCTGGCGGACCATGGCTATGCCCTCGGAGAAATTTTCCACCTGATCGTATTCCGTCGGAATAACGATATTTCCCTTATTGTCAGCAAATCCTTGCTTACCTCTGTTGGAAGTTATAGCCAGACCATCGTGAAACAGCGAAGGCAGCTCGGTTTCATCCTTATAGATTATGACGCCATCCCGGTCGAGCAGACCTGTCTTGCCTTTCTCGTCCTTAACTTCCGCGATACCGTTCTTAAATGGCGTCACACTTGCGTACAGCTGTTTGATAACGACTTCACCCTTATCGTTTACGAATCCCCAAGGATTCCACCTCGAGTCATACATCATCTGAACGGCGCCGCGCCCCTCGGTCATCGGCTTAACGTTCATGGCGCTAGCGCCCATAATGGTCTCGCCTTCCTTTCCCACATAACCCCATAATTTGTTGCTGCGAACCGGAGCAGTACCGTCCGAAAAGGGCATCGTGTTCTCGTACTGCGGTTGCACGCACATACGACCGGTCAAATCAATAAAGCCCCACTTCTCACCGACCTGCACGGCCGCTCGCCCTTCGGAGAAAGACTCGACAGTGTTGTACTGCGGCTGAATTACGAATTGCCCTTTTTTGTCGATGAAGCCCCAACGTCCCCCCTTGAGGACACCGGCTCGATCCTGGCTAAAAGGCATGGCAGCCTCGAATTGCGGCGGTATAACCACATTACCAGTGGTATCTATGTAGCCCCATCCAGCCGATACCGCCTGCTGAGGAGCATTCGACTGCCCACAACCGGTGAGCGTGGCAAGCGACATCAGTGTCCCGGCGAGCAGCCCGAGCGACATCTGCATAGTAACGGCTAACTTTTTCATTCGGTACATCCTGTTGAGAGACTCCCGGTCTCCAAAATACTCAAGTACTAACTGTAAACGCTTGTCTTTGGGTTAGGCTTCCCCTTGACTGAAATTTGATCCCAGATCTTCCAATGACAACTCACACTAACGCGTCTTTCAAATTACGAGCACGTAACAGTTTACTACACGTTATCGCATTACACCGGACGGAGCGGGCCGGAGCGCCGCCATCCTGGCGGCTTTTAAAATATTGAAAACACGAGGGCATAGCGCCATCTCGATTAACTTTCCATGCCAAAGGGGATGTTATTGCAACCTGGAAAACAAAAATAGCCGGCTGGAAGCCGGCGCTCCCGCCGTGACGAGGCGGCGCTCCGGCCTTCGCCGTTTTGGCTATGAAAGTTTGACTAATTTGCAGCTGGAATTGCGCCACTCGAGAATGCCGCCATCAAGGCTGAAGGCCCGGTAGCCGCGGGTCTGCAAATACGCCGCATAGCGAACTGTTTTCTCGCCGACGGGACACACCAGCAGCAGAGGACGGTCCTTGGGAAAGGGATCTGCTGCGTCGATCATGGTCTCGAATAATTCCCACGGAATATTTATCGCCTCTGGAATAGTGGTCATCTTGTAGGCAAGATTGCCACGCACATCGATGATAATCGGCTTTTCATCAGCGATCCAAGCTTGAGCCTTGTCCACTTTGACGGTGAATCTTTCTTTGCTCCCGCTTGGATCAAATTCAAAAGCCCGCAGCGAACCGGCTTTCATCTGCAAGCCGAACAGTTGAGGTCGGCGCTCGCGAATGTAGTCCGTGTACCATTCAACTCGGTCGCAAGCAATAAAAACTGCATTCTTTCGACCGTCGAGTTGCGGGTCTATCTTCGCCAGGTAGCGAACAGCGCCTAAATAGCTGGCGCCGCTAGTCGGTCCGCAGAGAAGTCCGGCTCCGCGAATCAAATCCATCATTGCGTCCACCGACTCACCAGAGTCTACATAGACGAAATCATTGTAATTCTCTTTGACGAACAAACCCGATTCCCACATCTGATCAAGGCTTCGAATGCCGGGAATAAAATCATTCTTGCTCGCACATACACCGACTGAAACAAGGTTCGGATTGCCTTCATCGCGGATGCGTCTAGCTGCGCCCAATGTAGATCCGCTCGTGCCCAAGCCTCCAAAGAAAAAATCCACTTGCTGCAAATCATCGACAATTTCTTTGCCGGTAGTTCTATAGTGGACATCAGGATTCTTCGGATTCGTAAACTGAGACGGGAAATAGTTCTTCTCCGGATTGTCCTTCACCATTTTGGCAATCAGAAATTGCGGATCATTAGGATCATTAGGGTCAAAACACTCGCTTCCACCCAGCACTTCTTCAATGTCGGCGCCAAGCATGCGAACGATATCTTTAACTCCATCTACCTTTGCAAGATATGTGATCAACCGTGTTTTCACGCCATGCATATTGGCGATCACTTGCAGAGCCTTGGCTGTGTTGCCGCTGGAGTTCTCGTAGATGGTTTTTCCTTTGGCTTGAATCTCTTCAATATCGTCTTTGATGATTCCCCAGGCAATGCGGTCTTTCACCGAACCAAAGGGATTCATCATTTCCATCTTGGCGTAAAGGTCAATATTCTTCAGCCCATGAACATGCGCCGGGATTTTGAGCAATGGTGTATTGCCAATCAATTCGGTGATGTGTTCGTACTTCATGGCTTGACTCCCTCGGCAATTGCCAGCGGATTGTACAGCTCATCGAGGAACCAGCGGAACACACCTTCTTCAGGCTCGATTACGGCAACTTTCTTGGCAATCGATTGCTCGAGAACATGCGTTTCAGCAAAATCCATTTGATAAGCAGCGGTATTGATGAAGGCGACCACATCGCCTGTTTGCGGCACAAAATCCGGGAAGGTTTTGTGATACTGAATCATGTCGTGCGTCAAACACAGACTACCGACGTACATGACGCCGCGCTCGGCGGCGGCTCTGTCTGTCTTTCTGTAAATCACGACCGGATCAGTCATCAACTTTAGCTGAGTCGAATTCAAGTTAGTTCGATTCATATCGAGAACAGAGAGCTGCTGGCCCAGAATCGAAGACTTCTCGAAATTGACGTGCGCAAGAGTGATACCGCATTGATCCAGCAGCGCGCGTCCTGGCTCTATATGCAGCTCGAACATATTGTCTGAAACGATTCTCGCCGTCGAATAACCGTCAAAAGCCGGCAACGGTGAATCGATTACAGATGCAAAATCCTCATGTCCATCATTCTTATGATAGTGCTCCATGAAATTGGGAGCGCCTTTCAAGACTCCATCTTCGCGATAATAGCCGAGTCCGGAATCATTCCAGGTAAGCGACTCGCGATTGCCCAGCACAGACGACTTCAGTTCTTCGATGTATGTATTCCACTGGTCTTGATCTGCAGCGTACCGGATTCTATAGCCTCCGCCGATATCGATGGCGCGAGGATTCAAGCCCAGCTCAAGACACCTGAAAGTCAGCTGGAGACAGGTCTCAATCGCCGGAGGTCGGCGTATGTAATCACCAGCATTGAAGTGGAAGGAGAAGCCATGGAAGTCGATTGTATCTCTGTGCTGTAAAAGGAAATCAATGATGGCAGGCGCGTCCTTAACAGGTGTTCCAAAAGCGCTGTCTTGCGCCGTGAATTTGACACGTCCCGGCTCGAATCCATCTAGACGCACCAGTACACGAGGTTTCATCGCACGCGGCGAATACTTGCTCATCTGTGCAATCTGTTTGAGCTCAGTAATATTGTCTACATTGATCAAAACATTTTGTTGAATCGCCAGTGTTAGATAATCAATATTCTTCGGTCCGGTCGCCTCGATGCGCGCCGGGTGAAAGCCGCTAGCAAGGGCACTCTTCAGCTCGCCAGCCGAAGAAACATCCAGTCCTACATTTGTCGTTGAAGCATGGCGTTTGAGCGCCAGAGACTTATTCGGCTTTGATGTGTAAAAAATCGTCCCTTGCAACTGACGCTCTCTGTAGACCTGCTCGAAGCGCCCGATTGTTTCATTGATGTGCTGCGGAAAAATGACGTTAAGGGGAGAACCAAGCCCATCCACTAAAGAGAAAACCAGCTTCTCGTTTTGGAGAAAACGCCTAACCGCAGGATGCATAGCCGCCTCGACTTTGGGTCGAGCCCTATCCACGGTCATTTGCAAATCGTCGGCCAAACATTGATCTACCTTGCTCATAAGACTGCTCCCACAAATTCAGGAACGTATTGAAAGTCAGGATCGATCTGCTCGGCCAAATCACCATAGCCTAGCTGAACCCATTGTTTGTCGTTCAGTTTCAAATGAAGCTTGTGCAGCATCTCCAGTCTTTGCGCCTGACTTATCGACGGCGTCTGTGCCTCATTTTCGATGATGCGCATGATTTGAGTTAAGGCTGGATCTAAAAGTTCGGCGCCGACAATTTCGCCTCGCTGGCGCGCCTTCTTCAATTTCGGCATAGCTGGAACAGAAACGAGCAATTTCTTGTCGACTGTTTTGCTTATGAATTCGATGTCGTCAGCATCTTCGACCTTGTTGCCGACCAAATGAATGAGCTCGTCGACTCCACATTGCCGCGCCAGATCCATGTACAGCTTGCATACTTCCGTCGACTCCGGTGTGGGTTCGGCTATGAGAATGATCGCGTCGAATTGCAGATGCATAGAATAAGCAAAAGCGTCGGTACCGGCGACCATATCACAGACGACGGTAAAGTCTGGAGAAGTGACAGTGTGCGACAGAATATTCTCGGCGACGAAAAGATGGGAGTGATAGCAAGTTTGCCCAATGCCATCTTTGTCATAGGAGCCCACAGTCATCAAATTGACGACCGGAGACTGAGACACCGAAACCGTGTAAGGCAATAAGCCGGACTCTTGAGCGGAGCGCACCAGATTTGAGCCCGCTCCGGGCGGCGTAGTCGGCAAAAACTTGGAAACGTGGCTAATTCTTTTGTTGTCCCCTTTCAGAAAAGCCCGAATCGACTCTGCCACTTCCGGGCGTGCCATAAGTCCCTGCTCGTCGACTTTGACGCCCAGCAATCCGGCTAGATTCATATTCAGATCGGCGTCGATCGCAAGTACATTGCGCTTGCGAATCTGCTGAAGGTAGCGAATATAGAGGGATGAAAGCGTGCTTTTCCCTGATCCACCTTTGCCGACGAACGCTATCTTCATTTAAGCGACTCCTTGAAGTTGTCTGATTTCTTCGACTGCCTCGATTATCAAATCGGCAGCTCTGAGAATTTCCTGGTGCGTTGTATAACGTCCAAAAGAGATGCGCAGACTCTCACGCGCAGCCTTCACACTACCAGTAGTGGCACGCACGACATGGGAGAGCTTTTCACGGCTGCTGCTGCACGCCGACCCGACACCGAAAGCCAGATCCGGCAGCGCCATTATCAATGTTTCCGCCTCAATCCCCTCAAAGCGGATACTAAGAATCCCAGGCACATTCCAGTCTGGGTGCGAATGTCCATAAACAGTAGGTTTTAACCAGCTCAAACGCTTCAGGAAAGACCAGCGAAGCCCCCTCAAATGCTGTATATCATTTTCCAAAAGGCTGCATGCCATGCCAAAACCTACGCACAAAGCGGTTGGCAAAGTGCCCGAGCGCAAACCGAATTCTTGAGCGCCGCCTCTGTTAACAGCGGAAAGTAAATGCCTTTTGTCTGCACGAACATACAAAGCACCGATTCCCTGTGGACCATAGATCTTGTGCGAAGAGAGGCTCGCAAAATCCACTCCCAGTGCATCATTCTCATCGAATCGAACGGAAAAGCCGGTCTTTCCTAATGCCTGGGCAGCATCACAGTGAAACAATATGCCGCGCCCCTGCAGCATCTCCGCGATCTCTTCAACCGGCTGAATTACTCCGACTTCATTGTTGACCGCTTGAACACAGACCAGACCGGTCTCAGGGCGCAGCGCCCGCTCAATCATGTCAGCTTCGATCATTCCGCAAGGCTTTACCGAAAGAATTGTGAGGTCAAAGCCTTGTGCTTCTAGTTCACGCAACGGCTCCAAAACACTGGAATGTTCGACCGCGGAGGTGACGAGGTGGGTCCGCCCTTGCGATTTCAAATGGGCGGCAACCCCTTTAATGGCCAGGTTATTGGCTTCGGTCGCTCCGGAAGTGAAAACAATTTCGCCGGACTCAGCGCCTATAGCATCAGCCACCTGGTGACGCGCTGCTTCCACTCTGCTATGAGCAGCAGCCCCAAAAACATGATGACGCGCATGTGCATTACCAATGTGACCTTGAGCCAAAACCCCGTACATCGCATCGAGGACGCGCCTGTCCACGGCGGTTGTGGCGGCATTGTCCAGATAGATAGCCCGGGCGGCGTATTCAGGTTTTATCGAGGCATCCATGATTTCAAGACTAACATGAAAATGAAAACGGTTTTCGTTTTACTTCCGACCTTTAAGCAAGTATCCCCCACCGGGGGATAACGGGCACCCGTGGGGTTCACCGTGCTTTTGGATGCACAGTATGCGGCCTAAAACCCCAACATAGATGGATTAAGAGAGAAGGTTTATCTAATAAGCCGATCAAGTTCCGCAACTACACGCCCTCAGTGCCGATTTGTCTGCCCAGCGCCTCGGACATCCTTAACAAAAGCTTGTAATCAGCCGCTTTCGCACCTAAAAAGCCGGTGCTGCCCCGTGGTAGCAGCATACGTGACAAACGACTCCAAGACGCGATAGAGTGGAACTATGAAAACATCAAAATTATTCTCCAATATTCTCATCGCAGCCACCGCCGCGATGATCGTACTGCCGCCCGTCTACGCTCAAAGCGATCCGCCGCCCTTCAAGTCTCCATTAAAGACAATCGACGGCGGAGACGACGATTGGTTCATGGAAGAAACCACACCCAAGCAGCCGAAAAGACCAGCAAAAATTACGCCCGGACAGGCAGCAAATGTCGGCGTACCGCTGACCGAAGATGGGCGTATCGTGCCTTTGAAAAGTGACGGACCGCCTGTGATGACACAGGGCTCGCAACTGGAAATTTCAAACGAATATGTGATTCAGCCAGGAGGGTTTTATCCTGGATTGACGCAGCCTTATGTTGGCGGAATCAATCCTTATTTCGCACCAGGGATGGTGCCATATGGCGGCTATAATCCCGGCGGGATAAACATCAACCTGGGCAGGGCAGGCGGAATTTCGCTGGGTGGAGGTGGATTTCCGATGTATCCAACCACTTACGGATACAACACAAGCACTTTCACTCCTCTGAGCGGAATGCCGAACAGTTCAGTAATCATAAATCCAGGCGTCCCCCTCAATAACGGCTTCATTGGCGCACCGGGATTTGTTCCGGGTTATGGTTATGGCGCTCCAGGCATGTACAACCGCGGAATGAATATCGGCGTACCTGGCGTGGGAGGAGTTGGACTTCCAGGTATTTCCTTGCCTGGACGCCGTTTCTAACCCATTACTTAGGAAATGGATTAACCGTCTGCTGTGATTTTCTCAATCAACTCTTTGAGCACCGCATCGGCCTTCTCGTTTTCAATCTGGCAGGTACCGGCCTTCTCATGACCGCCGCCGTTGTACTTAAGGCAAAGCTCTCCTACATTAGTCTTTGATGTACGGTTGACTATGGAATGCCCAATTGCAAAAACGGTGTTCTGCTGCTTCAAGCCCCACATCTCATGAATGGAAATATTGATATCGGGATACATGGCGTAAATCATAAAGCGATTGCCAGCGTGTATCGGATCCTCATTCTTGAGGTGCAACACGATCAAATTCTTGTGAATCTTAGCGACTCGTTTGACCTGCTCTTTGAATTTCTCGGCTTGCTCGTTGTATAGCTCCACGCGCTCGACCACATCAGGCATCTTCATGATTTCATCGATGTCGTGGTCTTTGCAATAATCGATCAGGTCCATCATCAAATTGTAGTTAGAGATGCGGAAATCGCGAAAACGACCCAGTCCGGTGCGCGGGTCCATCAAATAATTCAACAAGACCCAGCCCTTCGGATTGAGGATCTCATCCTTTGTGAACTGCGCTGCGTCAGCCTTGTCGACTTCTGTCATCATGTCATTCCAGCGGGATGGAAAAGTTTTTGCACCGCCGAAATGGTCGTACACGACACGGGCAGCAGACATGGCTTCCGGATCAATGATGTGATTATCCTTTTGGTCTTTATTGCGGATGGTTTCGCTCAAATGGTGGTCGAAGGACAAATGCACGCCGTCCACATAGGGTAAATTTGTCGTGATATCGCGTGCCGTAATTTCGACCTTTCCGTCCTGCATATCCTTCGGGTGAACGAACTTAATGTCATCGATCATGTCCAGGTGCTTCAAAAGAACCGCGCACACCAGTCCATCGAAGTCGCTTCGGGTCACCAACCTGTATTTAGTGCCTTCTTTGACTGTTGTCATTGCGTACTCACCTCGTAAACATCTGGAAAACAAAAGAAGCGCCATCGTGGCTCCTAGTTCAAATGCCCCTATTTTGCGACGGATAAACGGTGGCACATCACTACTAAAAGTAGTAACGCAACTGCTGGAACAGCGAACTTAACAACCCCAAAAGAGGTCCCTTCCGCCCCAACATTAATTGCACCACCAATGGTGGCAGCAGAGCAAAACCGGACCGCACAAGCCGGCAAGAGCCTGAAAGTTTAGAGAATTTGAACCAACAAAGAGTCGAGTACTCCTCTGCACTAATAACCTTTTCGCTGCCGTGCTTGAAAGCTTTAAATACAAAAAACTTGCCACACGAAATACGCTCAGGACCTAGGTTTTAAACGCTAGCATGCGGAAAATCCCACTGCACTCACCACCAATTTTGAAAGGTTCGGCTCAAAGCCCAAACTAAAACGCAAGCTCTGTGGCTTCTTCGAGCATTACTTTCATTAATTCCCTCATATTGACATTGGATCTTAGAAGACTATACTCGGCATATAAGTTAAGCCCTTCGCAAAGCTTCTCCGCGCTCGCTGTGAGCAGAGTTCGCAACTCTGAGCAATGCTTTTGAGCGCTCTCAATCCTCCAGATAATTTGCAGAATGACGTTGACCACAACTGGTCAACCGGAGAATGAACGCATGCAAGAAGAAAAAGCCATAATTCCAATTCTGACAGGGATAGTCTTGGCAATGATAGCGTCGCACATCATGCCATGGGAGCACCCCACAGCCGATGCCCTTGAGTTCGCCCTGCTTTTCGCGAGCGTAGCCTTCATTCTTGGCGGCATCTATATGTACTGTTCGATGACGGCAAAAAGTTCAAAGTCAATTGCCATGCAGATTCTGGAACTAGAAGAAGTTACAGACTGAATGCGATAGAGGTACGACAGTCCTTGCACTGAAGAGCAACTGAGCGGTCAGGCAGTCCGCACTCTACGAATTCGATGAAATTCTGCGCATACCGGTTTTCGAATTTGAAAGCCCGGATGCCTCTGTAGGAAGCCGCACCCAGAAAGTGCTTCCTTTTCCTTCCGTACTGTTCACACCGATAATCCCGCTGTGCATCTCAGTAATGGACTTGGCTATCGCCAGTCCTAAACCGGTGCTGTTGATCATATGCTCACTGCCATTTTTCAGTTGTTTAAAACGCTCGAACACGACCGATTGAAACTCTTCTGGAATTCCCGGCCCCTCGTCGCGAACGCTCAACTTGAGAAAGCCCGAAGACTCTTCTTCGGCAGACAGCAATACCGTTGAGCCCTTGGGAGAAAACTTCACAGCGTTGGAAAGCAAATTGACGAAGACCTGAACTAATCTCTTCCTGTCGCCCTCGACAATCATGTCTGGAATACTCTGCATCTCCAGCAATACGCCTTTGGACTCGGCAATGCCGGATACTCCGGCAATCGAGTCGCTGAAGAGCTCATCTATGAAAAACTCCTCGATATCGAGTTTCATGGTTCCAGAACCCATCTTCTCGAGATCAAGCAAATCGTTGATCAGATGGACCAGCCGGCGCACACTGCCCTCCGCCTTCTGGATTTTCTGACGACCATCGTCGTTTATCAGCCCGTAGGTGCCGTCTTTCAAAAGTCCGAGCGTGAATTGCAGCGATGTCAGCGGAGCCCTGAGATCATGACTGATCATCGTGGCAAATTCGTGCTTCAATTTTTCCACTTCTCGAAACTTCTTCTCAGCCTCAACCAACTCATGCGCCATTTGATGAAAGCGTCTATCAACGACTTCTATCTCATCTTGACCATGACCCATGATCGGGTTTAATTCCACCTTCTTCTCGAGCCTGGCAATATTGTCGATCATGATTCTCAGCCGCCTGCCGATTACCGAGCTGAACAGCTCCAGGCAGACAACCGCAAAAATGATATTGAGAACAACTCCGCACCACATCAAAGTGATGAGACGGCGGCGCCTGACCTTGCCTTCCATGTAGCGATTCTTTTGCTCTGTCTCGTATATCTTCAATAAAGTTTCGTGCTCAGGCTCTATCTCGTGAGCCATGCGAAGCAGCTTTACCAGTTCATCAGATTTTGTGTTCTTACTGCTCTTGTGCTGATTTTTGAGGAATGAATCGGAGACCTGCTTGACCTCGCTGACATACTTGTCGAACCGATCGACGATTTCGCCTTCTGCAGGATCGCCTTTCACACTTGCTTTCAGGGCTGCGACCTCGTGCTGCAAAGACTCCTGAGCGCTTTCAATCTTCTTTCGATCTGCCGAATTGTCGCCAGAGTACTCAATACTAGCCATCGATGTGACAGCATCGTCTAGAAAACGGTGCAGCTTGGCTATGTGAGCAATAATCTCGGTGGCTCGTCTTTCCATGCTCAAACTGAGTTCGCTGTTGTTATTGACGAATATGAGCAGGGAAATAAAGGACAGCTCGAACACGAATAGAGTCGCTACAAGCAGCGCCCCTTTCTGCACCAGTGTCATTCTCTTCAGCATACGAAAAATCTCGACGTGTTTGCCCTCAGGCGCCAACCAGCAAATTGTAGCCAGTATTGCAGGCACTGGGCAAAATTCGTGGGACAAAAGGCAAAGGGGCCGCCTCCAGCAGCCCGTTTGCCTGTTCTAACTACTTTCAACATCGTTGTCTTGCCGCCGTCTTAGGGAACTGGGGGGATGCAGATTCCGAAGTCACAGACAACGGTATTGCGTTCTATCGACAACTCTCCCAGGCAACCGTTGTATCCAGATCCAGGAGTCCAATCTTCTTTGCCCGTCTCGAATGTACCGAAGAATAGCGGAACAGGAATGGCGCCGGGATCAGGATTGAGAATCGGGAAGGTGAAATTCGGCAGGAAAGCTGCAAATTCCGTACCATACGGGGTCGGCTTGCCGTCGGCGCCGGTATTGAGATTGAAAACAAAGTCCACCAGTTGATTGAGAGCGCCGGGATATGGCAGTGCGATGAGCGTATCTTTGACCCGGAAGATTATGTAGTCGTCAACGCCCGGAAGGGTAGGACACAGCCAGAGTGCTTGTTCGAGTTCCTTCTGGGTGCAGTCTTGTTTGATTTCACGGCAGCGCTGCAACAATGTACTATCTATTTTGCCGTAATCTCCGAAAGGCGCAGGGAGCGAATATATAGCCTTATAGAGAGTAGGCGGAAGATACTCCATGCCCAGGCCAACTAGCGGTTCCAAGGTGCCCAGCCCGGCTCCAACCGGTTTCTCAAAACCTACTTCCGGAAAGGAATTATAGCTGTCCTCGCTGAAGCTGAGGTTGAACTGCTTCCAGGCTGTATTTTTCAGATGAACCTTGATAAATCCCTGAGGAATTTCCAGCGGAAAAGCACGCTGCGGATTGCACTGAACAAAAGCCACCGAGCGCGTACCGAGCTGCTTGGCATTCGCCGAGGTGCCCTCGACTGAAAACGCATTAGGCACAGGGTTTGCGTTTTGTGGAAACGGCTTGGCGCTCAGCGTATTCGAGTCGAATGTCTGAGAGTCGATAAGACGATTCCTTTCGCCGCTTTTGAAAGGAACAAAATTGTATGTATAGCCGAGCACTGAAATTGGCTCATAGCCAGGGATGTACGACTTTCCATCCTTTCCGGTGACAAATTTGAATGGACTGGCGCCCGGCAACTGCTCAGGTGTCACAGAGATGTTTGACGCCTCTCCGCGGTCTGTCAGCGCAGTTCTCCACTGAGCGCCAGGAACAGCGTTAATGACGGCATTGGCACCGAGAATGGTGGCATGATTCTGTTGAGAGATTTGGTTGAACAACGGATAAAGATTTGCTTGATTGGTCAACTTCTTCGCCAGACGGTCGTTGAGATCTTTCGCCATATCAAAGGTATGACTGGCATTCACTCTGGCTTGAAAGTATAATTCACCCTTCTTATACATGTCCTCCACGTTGAGCCCTACAAGCAGAGCTTGCCCCCAGGCTCGATTGATGTTTGCCAGAGACAAGTCTTTGTTCGAGTCAGCCACATCGAGGAACAATTTCTGATCCTCTTTCAATTCCGACTTAGTTAGTTTCAGAGATTTAGCGCAAAACACGTCCTTTCCTACACCCAGTGCGCCGGACTCTACACCTCGCCGCGTCTCAGCCGACGCACCGATCAAGCGCATAATTTGAAAGCATCCAAAAATAACGGCAATCAATGCCAGCGACATGGCAATTATGATCGCACCACTGGAACCTCGGTTTCCTCTATTGTGTGCAGATCTCGATCCTGCACTTCTGTGTAATCTATTTCTAGCGCTCAGCATGATTTTCACTCCGCAAATAGTGTTTTAGGGTTGTTGATGGCTTTCTTTGGTGATGCAAACGTCAGGCAGCTGGCTTTTCTACAGCCGTGATATTAATGGTGGTATCAGACTCAAAATCGCTGCGTCCGGTCACGCAAACATTGCATGCATATTTGCCGGATTCCGCTCTGAATACATAGACTCCAGGCCGATTGACCTTAGGACCTTCAGTGTTGAGCTTGAAGCCCGAGGAAGCCAGCCGGCTTTCATACCAGGCAGCGACTAGATTAGGACGGTCTTTTGTGCGCAAGATCATCTGATGAACACTCTGCAGACCCTTAATGCCTTGAGGCATCTTAGGCATGATGAAGAGAGTCTCTGTTCCGGAAAAAATCGGTGCCGGGAAGCTTGTCGGAGCCATGGCAACCTTCTGCCAGAAGTTGACTGGATTCGGCTGCCGAAGGGCTTGTGACTGTTGTTGGTAGTACTGCAACAGTTGAGCTCTTATCGCCTCGACTTCAGGAGGCACAGCATTCGAGCCGCCGGCATTTGCGGGAGTGGTGAAAGTAGCGGCGACAAAAGAGATGCCTATAAGGGAGAGCGATGCGTTGCGCAATTGCTTTCTCGGTAGTTTGAGTGTAAGTGACATAATCTGCTCCTTATGAATCTTCTTTGTTTCTCTGTCAGAACCGGTTTCTGAGATCCAATCTATTGGCAGTGCATGTCAGAGAAGAAACAGATTTGTTTCAGAAATGAATCACGCTCTGCTTGCCGGAACTGGCGCGGCTATAGAGTTACGGATGACGAAAAAATAGGGACAAGGGCATGGGCTTTCAGCTTTACTACGGAAAGCTCAGGCAGCGGCGCCGGCAACTTAACGTCCACAAGCGCCTTTACGTTGACTGATTTGTCCGGAATGAAGTCAAAACCAATCATTTGCAGATTGGACACCATTGCATTCGGTCTTACGATTTTGAAGCGAAAGTCGGCAGCTTCCTGAGCCACTGCCTGACTGGAATGGCTGGCCGCTGCTCGCGCTGCATCTTTGGCAACGTGCACGCTCTGCAAATAGCCAATCAACACTGCTGTTACATCCAGGCTCAGGTACAGCAGTGGAAATAAAACCGCAATCGCTATGGTAACAACTTCAAGTAATGCCGAACCTCTGCATCTTCCGTGGTTACTGGAGGGTCGCCGCAATCTATAAATTTGTGTTTGCTTAGACATTTTCGTATCTCCATTGGTGCTTTCCATGCAGCCATACTATTTGCAGGGCTTATCAGACAAGAATCAGGTTCGTTTCAGTTTTGTTTCATCAACAGTCGTGTTATTTCTTGGCTATTGATGGATATTCGCAAAATGATTGATTGGCCAGGGTCAAGGTCAGAGGCGCTCCAACTCCGGCAATATCTTTGAGAAGCGGCACATTGATGAAGGGGCGACACTTCACGGTGGTGGTGACCGTGACATATGTGTCTCTGGATTTATCGCCAAAGTCAGGCGACTCCACATAATTCACTTTGGTCACAGGATCTTCGACTGGGTCGACAAATCGCCCCAATCCACTGGACTCCCAGCGTTTCATCACCCTGACCAGAGGACTTGCTTTCGCCTCAACTGCGGTCTGAGAAACTTTGCAAGCTTCGCTCGTTTCCAGGTCGTTCAGCTCATAGCAAGAAAAATAGTCGACGCCAAGACAAATTAAGGCAAAGGATGGCATGAAAAAGCCAACGATCCCGAGAAATAAGGCAGGTCCGAATTCGGCAATACAATGCCCACTCTGTGCTCGTTTCCTTCTATTCAAAACAGTTCTTTTCATGGTCCTTCACCTCACGCTGAATGTCTCAGTCTGCTAAAAAACTGAAAAGGAAATACCAGATGCAGCCAACTCCAACGGTCGCTTTTCTTGGTGTTCTCGGTCTCCAAACTAGCGGCTCGAATGAGGTCGAAATTCAGACGATTTTCATCGACTGCCAACGCTTCGTTGCAGACTTCTTGCTGCAATCCCATCGACTTCGCCAGAGAGCAACGCTCCTCATTCAGTCTTCTAAGTTCGAGCGCTGCATTCTCACCAAAGTCTTGAGCACTCAGCTGTGAGAATGTTTGCCTCTGCCGCGAGGAATTAGTACGCCGCAGATTCACTTCATCAATATTCGAAATCCAGTGATGCATCAGGTTTTTCCTGGCATCGTTATGACCGAGATGTGAAGCTTGATCGACTCCCAGGTAGATATTCTGTTTTCTGTTTATATTGAGGTCCATAATCTTTATCTCCGAAAAATTGGTGGGCGCGGTCTATACAGCTACAATGCGCGCCGGCCGTATCGGATTGTTTTCTTAATTGTTTCAATTTGGTTTCAGCCGCAAAAAACTCGCGACGATGCCAGCCGCCGGTGCAAAGAAGCCTTGAATTAAAGCTGAAACTTCGCTCTGAAAAGTGGGCAGAAAAGACTCTAGAAAGGACTGATATTCGTGTCCCAATAGGCAACTGAGACTCGACGCATTATTGACCGAATGTTCACTTCTTCTATAATGGGCGATGATTCAGAAACACTTGAAGTCTTTACGGACCGCGCGGCAACGGAACATTGAAATAAGTAGATGGCCAAGATCCTCCTAGTGGAAGATGACTACGAAATAGCGTCACTGGTTGTGGACTGCCTGAAGGCGCAAAACTACCTTGTCGACCATCTGGTGAATGGCAGCGAAGCGCTCGATAGACTGAAATTCTTCGAATACGACTTGATTATTCTCGATTGGAAGCTTCCAGGCACTGAAGGTGTGGACGTTTGCAATCAATTCCGCGCGCGTGGTGGAAAGACTCCGGTAATGCTGCTCACTGGAATGCGCGAACTGGAAGACAAAGAACAAGGTCTGGATGCCGGTGCGGACGACTATCTGACCAAACCATTCCAGCCAAGAGAGTTGACTGCAAGAATTCGTGCTCTTTTGCGCAGACCGGCGATGGCCGAGACTCATATGTTGGTGGCAAGAGATTTAGAGCTCGACACTATCACGCACATAGTCACCAAGGCAGGGCAAGAAGTACAATTGCTGCCCAAAGAATTTGCTCTTCTAGAATTTTTGATGCGCCATCCAAGACAGGTTTTCAGCGCAGAGGCGCTGATTGACAGGGTCTGGAGCAGCGACTCGGAAGCGACTGGCACGGCCGTTCGTATCAATGTAAACAGGCTGAGGCGCAAAATAGATAGCAGCGACCAGGAGTCGTGCATCCGCACTATTCACGGCATTGGCTATAGATTTGATCCTTAGCTTGACACTGTTCAAGGTGTTTCGACCGAAGCAGATTTAGCGCGACTATTGCCCCGTGAATTGATAAGGGTTGATACGCAGGAGCTCATTAAAGCTTCGCATCATTTCAGCTTCAGCCCTCTTCTGCACCTCTTGAGATTGCCTTGCCGCTTCTGCACTTGCTTGCTTTTCACGCTCAATTCGTGCCGCACGCTCTGCTCGCAGACCTTCGACCATCTTTGGAACATTGACCGCTGTCGCGCTCGCGTTGAGATTTTCTCCGACCCGATTGACGAGCTGATTTCCTTCCAGTCGAGCATTCTGGCCAGCTGTCAGGTTGCCGGAAGCGCTCACGTCGAGTCCTTCGACCAATGGAAAACCATTGGGTGCATGTATCTGATGTCCATGTTCTCGCAGAACGCGCTCTGCAGCAGGTCCGTCCACATTTGCCACCACAGCCTTTCCGGCCAATGTCTTGGAAGTCTGGCCGATTGCCTGATCATCGATGACCTTGCAAGGCGTACAACCCTGGACGCCATATTTTATTACCAGTGGCACCCCTTTGGCTTTGGCATCGGCAATCGCAGCTTCGATAGCCTCACGAGTCGCAGCTTCCAGAGCCTCTGTGTCGCCAGACTCGTACATTACTTTTTTCTCGGCTTCCGGCACACCGTACTGATTCTCGCTCAACCAATACTTGCTCTTATCGCCAGTCAGCGGCGCTTTGCCGAGGTTTGCAATCGCCTGATCGCTATAACCCATAGCTTTCAACTCTTGCTTTGCAGCGTCGCTGGCGAAGTAGCCAGGCACTTTGGCGTTGGCATCATTGATTTGCCTGTGCGCTTCCAGAACGCTTGCTTCCTGCTGCTTGAGCGATTCCGGATCGCCTTTGCCGTTCAATGCAACAGCATCCGCGTATAGTTTTTGCGCATACTCTTTTCTCGTCCGCGCCGGTGCTTCACGCATCGCCTGCAGCTTCTTCTGCTGAGCAAGCAGCTCCGGCAACTGTTTTGCTCCAGCCTCACCGGCTTTCTGCGCTTCGGCAATGGCGGCGTTGACCTTTTCCAGGTCGGAAGAAACCGCTTGCTGATTGATTTTGTCGGCTTCGGCAATGGCTGCCTGCTGCGGATTTTTAGGAACCGCCGGGGTATCCGAAGGTTGCGGCTGTGGTTTTACTTCCGGCTGTCCTTCCGGGATTTTGAATTGCCCTTTGAACTTCTCTGTGTACATCTTGCCGTACTTCTGCTGCTCATCGAGGCTGGTGGTATCGCTGCCCCAATGAGTACTTATAAGCTGGTCGCCCATGGGCTTGCCGCCTTCGCCCGGCTTGACGCTGTATTGCGCCATGAAGCTCAAGTCATCATTATTGGTATTCTTCTGCACCCAATCTCGCAATCCGGCATATTTCGGGTCGTCCTTGATCTTGTCGGTATCAAGGAAAACTATCTGCATGCTTGGATTTTTTGCTTTCAGCGCCTCCAAATTCTTGAGCGTGTCCTGCGTGTCCTTCTTATTCATGGAACCGACCACAAAGGTCACACCGGTGCCGTTCTTAGCCGCAGCATCGTATGCACCCTGGAAATTGTCGGCGTCCCAATTTGTGACGCGCTTTACTGCTGCATCAAAGTCAGCTTTCTCATTGCCTTTCTGCCACTGATTATCCTTAGGAGTAATCGTGCGCCCACTATCGACAATCTCGAATCCCGGATTGACATACGGGTTGTTCGGATCGCGCCCCGGCTGAGGGTAACGGTCGCCAGGACCGGGAACCACATGGGGTCTATAACCTCGATTGCCATTGTCTACCTCCGGTAGACAATCAGACCTGCGGCCTGGTGACGGGACGCCTCAACCCATGATGTAGATTCCTTTTGCCTGGTAAGTATGCGGCGGCCCGTAGACCTCACATAAATATGGTCAGGCGAATTGTTTGCAATTTTGTTGCAGAGCTACTCGTGATCCTACGAATCCGGACTCGAATTAAGTAACTAAGCGCATATCAAGCATTAATCGAAGAGCAAATTAAGTCCAATTCTTCTTATTACAGGAGGCCCATCAAGTTGCACTGGCTGACCACCACCAGTGAGCGGTCGTTTCTGCCACTTATCACCAAAAAGCTCGAACGTGTAGTTCCCAGAGGTGATTCCATTTAGCTTTCCATCAGCACCATACATAAATGTGTTGTCGTAATAAGGACTGGAAATTTGCTGCAAGCGCCCGTTAACAAAAAAGGCACTGATGCTGTTATCGGTATTCGATAATCTGATTACATTCGACACACCTGGAATAGGATGTGATTCTTTTGTCAGACCAAGAAATTTGAATCTGTCGGCTGAAAGATCAGCAATCGAACCCAGTTTTTCAGAAGCAAGCACGTGGTCGCGCAATAACTTAGCCGAATTTGGGAAGTATTCAAGGAACTTGTAATCAGCATTCAAAAGCGCGCTATGTAATTCCGCAAAGACCTCCGAACGCGAATCGGAATGGCGTCCTCCTTGATTACGAATTCTGTCTGTGGAATTGTGATAGCGAAGGTCATCGGCGTGGCTGCCAATTCCGTTCAACCCCAGAGCGTTTTCAAAATAACCATTATTGGCCAGAAAGTATCTGAGACGCTCAGTAGCGGCTTTCAGCTCGGCAGGTGGCAGTCCCGCCAAAGAATTGGAGAGGTGTTGCATGTCCTGAAAAACAGCATGTTTGAACTCAATCGTGTCGGAGATATTTCCAACCACCTTTTCGCCCAGCGAGGCGCTTCTTGCAAATGCTGGTGACTTAAGTGCATGCGACAAGGCGACATTGTCGACTCCGTGACCGAATTCATGAGCGATCAACCCATATACCTGGTCTGCGGGCCAAATTTCGCTTCCATTCAATCTGCGTTCGACAAGAACAAGCTCCTTTTTGACTGGATCGTAAAAACCTACAGCATCTTTGATCGTCAATCCAGGCTGTCCGCGCAATGGCTGTGCCAGAACTGCTGCATCTGTTGACCAATCGTGCATATTGCCAACGACCCGAATTTTCAGGTCATTTTTTGCGGTTAGTTCTGCCAGATCGGACGGCAACCCGGCGGCAAATTTTTGCGCCTTCTGAACGAATTCAGCAGACGCCCCAACGGCTGTCACTGGTATTCTTCCAGGAATTGTCGCATCGACAGCAGAGGTGATGGCGGAGCGCTCAATGTGAGCCACCGGAACTTCATGTGAAACATTATCAGAGTGACCAGGTCTGCGCAGAGCCGGCCTTAAATCCTGCGGGCCTTTGGCTGCCTGTTCGAACTTATCGAGTGAAGGCGGGCGGCCCACCAGCCGTGCATACGGCGTTTCGCGAGTGCCGTCCACTATGCGAGCGTGCGGCACTTCTGCTTCAGCCTTCTCGGCCAAACGGTATGCGTTGGTGGGAGACAGAGCATGTTCTCTGGCTGTGCGCGCGATATCCGACTTAATTGAGTAAACTGTCGCATTGAAATTCAGTCCATCACGACCCGGCAGTGCACCAGCTTCTTTAGCATGTCGCAAAGCATAACCAGTGGGGACGTCAACATAAATAACTTTGCCTCGAGCACCGGCATAATCCTTTGCTGTTTCAAGATTATCCGCAAAGAACTTAGCATCACCGCGGTAGGCCTGAGTTTCTGATATGCGTTTGAAGAAAGCTTCTTGCTCTTTAGTCCACCGTTCTCTGGGCAGGTCACCTCCCATCATTTTGTCCCAGAGCTGCCGCTCGGTTTTGGTCATGGGAGGATTGAATTCAGTTCCAAAAGCCTCTTCTTTTACGCCTCGGTAAAGGCGCATATGACCGGGTTTTAGAGGTGGCTCGACTGCGTCGACAGGAGCAGTCCATGTGTGTGGTGCGTTGTGAAATCTTGCGACATCGCGTGGCAAGGCCTTCACATTCTCGGGCGCAGGAACATGCCCCAGGGGGCGTCCAGCATCGTCCAAAAGCACATAGGCGTGTGGGTAACCCTTATCGCCTGGTTTCAGGCGCTCGGCAATGGGCGCAGACTTTCTCGGTCCTTCTAAATGGCCGGCCGGCGCATCGATCCATTGATAGTCGGAAGGAGAGAGGTCGATGATATTGTCCTTAGGCCCTCTCGGTTTGATGGCTGGTCCTACTTCTCTTCCTACCGGCTCGAGGACTACAGGAAGATTGCGCTCGGCTTGGCGAGCTGCTTTTAACGCCTTGAAAGTTTCGATAGTACCGCGAGCGCCGGAGCCGATAAAGAAGCTGTTTACTCCTCCTACAAGCGCCTGTCCAATATCAACATGACCTTGATGAGCCTGCTTTGCCAGCTCCCCTCCAACATCTCCAATATAAGCAGCAGATCCATCAAGTGCTGCAGTCCTGCTGTATCTGGTGAGTTTTTCCACAGAACCCTTTAAGCCCTCGGTGGAAACCTCTCGCAAACCTCTGCCTAGATTGTCGATTAAACCTTTGGCAATAGCTTCTTGAGATTCTCTGCTCAAACCTTGAATGCCGCCGACCAATGCACGAACGGCGTCGTCTTTGACACCGCCTGCGGTATAGCCCTTCTGAATCAGTTCGGCTAATCCCTTTTCCAGCTGTTCTCTAACCGCTGGAGAAGCACCCTTCAAAGCTCCCTCCAGCGCCGGCTGAGCAAATGCTTTCTCGACGGTCCTTGCGGCGGCGCGCGAACCAAGTCCGCTGAAGGCAGTTAAAGCTTCTCCGCCAAGGAGGTTGGCGCCGGTGAGAGCAGTAAACTTAACTATATCGCCGGCCAGATGCTCATAGTTGCCGGTCAATTGCGCTTTCAGAAGCGAACCTGTCAAACCGCCTGTAGCGCTCAACGCAGCAAAGCGCGCGGTCAACATCAGCGCCGACAGACTCGCACCGCCAGTGAATGGCGTGGCACCGATCGCAGCGACTGTGACAACGCCTTCAACAATTTGATTGGCTAACTCTTCCTTTGTGCCCTCGAAATTTTTCAGATTGGCGGCCAGATCCTTGATGCGCCTGTCCATCACGTCAGGCGGGATTTGCCCTTTGTACTGTCTGTCCGCAAGAGCAAGATCGCTCAAATTTCTAAATATGGAAGAATCATATTTTAGAGCCTGGCCGCCAAGCCATGTAGAAGCGGTATTGCTGACGGCTTCTCGCGAGCGGACCAATGATTGTTCGCCTGTGAGCTGGTTTTCAGTCGCCAGCAAAGTGACAAATGGTTTGTCGGCCTCGCCGACTCTCTTTAGCAAGTCCTCCTGCAGATTGCTGCCGAATGCTTTGTTATAGGCACGCACCGCATCAACACGTTGCTGCACAGGGGTCGTCTTCAAATACTCGACTGCAGATTCCGGCTTCTCGTAACCGACAATTACAGCTCTCAGTCTATCTTCCGGCTTAACGTCACCCTGCTTGATAATCTTCTCTGAAAGAGCGCGCGCCTCTGGTGTCATATCCTTGAGCAGCGCTTCTCTGTCTTTTTGACCTTCGG
>CAZBOX010000068.1:0-24024 GCA_964493595.1 uncultured Candidatus Obscuribacterales bacterium
GTCACCATATACGCTACCAGTCTTTGTGGTCTGAGGAGTCCATTCAATCTGCCGAAACATGCGCTGCGCCAAGCCGAAATCAGAAACTTTGACACGAATCGTGTTGTCTTCGTCCGGCAAAAGGAAGATGTTGCTAGGTTTGAGATCTCTGTGCACTATTTCTTGCTTGTGCGCAAAGTGCAAACCTTCGAGAATAGCCATAGCAATTCTTGTCGTCAGTTCGGGGCTGAGTGTGCCGTATTCCTGCAATACTGTCTTCAGGTTGGCGCCCTTGATGTATTCCATGACGATATATGGGCGGTCGAATGATATTTCAGTCCCCCAGGGCAGCGCAGAATCAGATGCCGGCGGCGCAATCAACTCAGGCACCATGCCTGTTTCAAACACTGACAGAATATTCTTGTGTTTGAGCTGCTGCCATATTCTTGCTTCATTGAGGAAGCGTTCGTTAGTCTTCTTGTCTGACGCCAGCTCGTGTCTGAGGATCTTTATTGCGACAGGCTCAACGTTTTCGGCATCGACGCCTTCAAAAACCCAGCACAGCATTCCTTCGTCGATAAAGTGTTTGAGCAGATACTTCATGCCTATATTGGCGCCTTGAAGCGCCTTCATCAGCAGCTCTGGTTGACCCAAGCTGGGCAGCGTCGGCACAAGAACCGTATTGTCATAACTGCACGCCACTCTGTCGGCTGATTGCCTGACTCCGCAATGTGGACAATGCTTGCGCGCTGTACTTGGGAATTCTCGGCGTAAATCTTCCTCCTTTCGGAGGTTTTGTCGAATCCACTCTGCCAGCTCGTTGTGCGTGATCGAAATCATGCTCTGGAATGCTCGGATTTTGCGATAGTAAGGCGGCACGGCGATGCGGAGATGTTTATGCACCTGCGCGTTATCGCTACTTCCATCCTACAACAATTGCCTGTGCCGTAAAGACAGGGGGTGGGGGTAAGACTGGACCAGAGCTAGTTCGAAAAAAAATGCCCGGCTTTTCGAAGCCGGGCATGATAATTGCCATCCAGGATAGCGGTTATCTGGAGTAATACTCGATAACGAGGCTTTCTTGGAAAGATTGGTCGAGTTGGTCGCGTTCCGGCTTCATGAGCACTTTGGCCGTCAAAGCTTTGACGTCGGTGCTGATCCACTCGGGGCAAACACTGACCAAACCGGCTTGCATGCCTTTGACCTTGTCTTTGCTGCCTTCCTTGACGGAAACAACTTGACCGGGCTTGAGGCGCATCGACGGGATCGATGCTTTCTGTCCATCAACCAGGATATGACCGTGGGAGATGATCTGGCGAGCTTGCGGTCTGCTGGCTACCAGTCCGGAACGGAAAAGAATGTTGTCGAGGCGCGACTCCAAAATCTGGAGCATAACCGTGCCGGTTACGCCTTTCTTGGATGCGGCTTCGCTGAAATAGTTGAAGAACTGCTTTTCGGAGACGTCGTACGTCCAACGAATTTTTTGCTTTTCGAGCAAGTGTGTGGCGTACTCAGAACGCTTCTTGCGGTCGCCGCCATGTTGACCCGGTGGGTTGGGCTTTCTGGCGATAGCACATTTGATGCGGCCGCATACACTGGCACCGACTGCTCGGCAACGTTTACATCTGGATCCAATGTATCTCAAACTACCAATCTCCTATCAAAAATCGTCAAAACTAATTAGTGCTGCAATAACCAAACAGGGCAGCCGCTCCCTTGCTTTCTCTCAGCTGGAGAATGCACGTTGGGCACCGCAGCGCAGCCAAATACACGCGCTTTCAGTGCCCGTATATATTAGCAGACGGCAGAGAATACCAGTTATAGGTAAATAAACGCTTTATAGTTACGCGGCGGAGTCAGCAAAGAATTTGAAGCAAACGCTGGAATGTCGCACCGGTGCCGGAAAAATGGGTGCGATTAATTTTAGTTAGACTGGTTCGAATCGCAATCATGCGCAATGTTTTCAAAAGCGGGCGTTGTTTTCTTGGCAACCGTCTTTACTGCTCGCTCGGCTGCTCCAACTTCTCTGCGCCCGAAAGCTTCACTTTGTCGGGTTTTGCAAGTGGAATCGAAACTCTGAAGGTGGTAACCGTGTCTTCGTTGCTTTCACAAACTATGGTTCCGCCGTGGGCGTCGACGATGCGTTTGCACAGGTAGAGCCCTAGCCCTGTATTAGCGACGAATCGCTTGCCGGGTTGACCGCGCCAGAATTTGTCAAAAAGCATTTTGCGAGAAGCTTCGTCTATGTAGCTACCGGTATTGGTAACTTCCAGAATCAAATCTTCTCCGTCATCTTCCTGTCTGATTTGTACGATACTGCCTTCGGCACCGTATTTGATGGCATTGTCAATCAAATGATTCAGAAGAAGTTTCAATGCTTTCTCGTCCGCACTGCACTTTTGCATGTTTGCTTGCACGGTACATTGCACTGTAATATTCTTGTCTTTCGCGGCTTTTGAGTATTCAGCCGCAACATCTTCGACTAGCTTTTTCGTGTCGACATTGGAGAATTCCATGTCTTTGCCGCCAGATTCGTAGCGATAAATTTCCAGCAGGCATTCAGTTATTTTCAAAAGAAACTTATTGCGGTCTTGAATCTGTCCAATCAGTGTGCGAATTTCGTCCGGAACCTCTCCGAGCTTTCCGTCGAGAAGCATGTCGAAAACGCGGCTGGAACCTAATAAAGGCACTTGCATATCGTGTGCGAGTGTGGACATGAAGTCCCGTGTCTGCTGGGCTTTCTGTTGCTGCAGGGCCAACATCTCTGCGCGCTTTCTTTCAGACACGCCATTGAGAATACCCTTTATTCTGGTGGTCAGCTCTTTGGGGTGGAATGGTTTGAAGAGATACTCATCAGCGCCTGATTCCCAGCCTTTGATGAGCGATTCTCGATTTGTGAGCGCAGTAAGAAGCACAACCGGTGTTGACTTCAAAATAGGATCTGATTTGATCTCTTTGCAGAGAGTCAAACCATCGATTTCCGGCATCATGATGTCACTGATAATGACGTCAGGAACCACGGCTTTCATTGTGTCTAGAGCTTCCTGTCCGTCTTTTGCCACCAGCACCCGGCAGAAAGATTCGAGCACCGACTCTATATAGGCAGCTAGTTCGGTGTTGTCCTCGGCAATAAGGACAGTCGGTTTCTGATCGCCTTTGTCGCGTTTGTTGAAATCGGAAACTCCGTATTGCGGCACCATCGTTTTTCGCGTTGAAGCGCTATCTTTTTGCTTGGCTGCGCTGGCGTCTTTGCCTATGAAATTCACAGAAAATTGGCTACCAACGCCAAGTTTGCTCTCGACTGAAACTTCTCCACCCAAAAGCCGTGCGAATTCGACAACGAGCGCTAGACCCAGACCGGCACCTTCGAAACGCCTGGTCGATGGTGCCTCGGCCTGTCTGAATCGCTGAAAGATGAGTTCGATATCTGATTCTGGAATGCCTATGCCGGTATCTTTGACAGATAAAAGCCACTGATCGTCTTCTTTCTTGGCCAGGCTTACCGTCACGATGCCATTGATCTGTGTGAATTTGACCGCATTGGAGACCAAGTTGAATAGAATTCGCTCATACAGATACCGGTCTATCTCAATGACGCTGGAATTTTCCGGCAAGTTGGAAACCAGTGTCAGTTGCTTTTGTTTCAGCGCCGGACCAAAGTCCGAAAGGATCGACTTTGTCAGTGCCACCACGTCAGTCGGCTCCGGGCGCAGCTCAATTTTTCCGGCTTCCAATCGCGAAAAATCGAGAAGTCCGGTAATCAGTTGCAGCAACCTTACAGTGTTGTTGTGCATGGTTTTAAGATGCTCGCTCTGCTCTTCCGTGAGAGCGCCGGCATCTCCCGCCAGTATTGATTCAATCGGTGCCAGAATCAGCGTCAGCGGAGTTCTCAATTCGTGAGAAACCGTAGCTACGAATTCGCTTTTGATTCTTTCTGATTCGATCAGTTTTTCATTCAACAAACTGAGTTGTTCAGCGCGTTTGGCGACTTCGTCTTCAATCTGTCTGCGATAGGCGATGCCGGAATACATGCGGCGAACTAAATAGAAAAAGCCACAAAATACAAAGGCTCCCAGCAGAGCAAAGCCCCATGCTGTCTGCGAAAAGACATTATGAGATTCTGTCAGCTGCCCCTGGATCAGTTCCTGCTGATTGACTTCCAGTCGTTCGATCAGGGTTTGTAAAATATCTCCGTCGCCGGACTTATCGTATGCTTTCATTTTTGCCAGCGCGCTTTCCAGTCCCTTGGTGCTGCGCTCGTGAATTATGCTGAGCAGATGTGTAATCCTCTTGACGCTGATTTCATTCAGTCTCAAGAGATTTCTGCGCTCGTACCAGTCGGGTACGTTGTTGTAGAGCGTTTGCAAGTGAACTGGAATGCTGGATGCGGCCGTATTGAATTCGTTGGAATATGTTTCTTTCGGGTCAAGCAAGTATGCGCGAGTCAGTGATTCTGTTTTGATTATTTCTTCGCGTGTGGCCCGTAATTCTTCCAGGTATGTATGACGCTTTTGCAGGGTCTTCGACGCGTCTTCTGAGCTGGATGAAAGGAAGAAAAACGCTCCGAACATGAAGGTGGCAAGACCCAATAGGATGCCAAAGCCTGTGGTCAGTTGTGTCTCCATGGACAAACTGCCTTTCAGCCCGACTTTCTTCTCAGCACTCACGAATATTCAACTACTAATATGGCCCAACAGGATGGCTGTTCCCAAAATGTCCAGCCGGATAACTAAAAGCGTCTGATAGCTGGCTTTTTACGCCCTCATTCACTCCTGAAGGGGATACTTGACCTTGTAAAAACGGCTCTTAGCGGACATCAGGGTCCGAAAACGAACATTATGGTCCGGAACTTGCAGCAGCTGATGCTGCGCTGACAGATTTGACTATTTCTCCATAGCCGGCCCAGGAATCGCGAATGTTGTAGAGCCCATCGCTGTACGCTTGTTGTGATTCCTTGCTGCGTTTTTCCATTGCTTTCACTCCTGGAATTTTCTCGAGGGCCTGGCGAGCTTCTTCCGAGTCTTGCAATGCAGCCTCTCTGAGCCAGACTTGAGCGTGTTTGATATCCTTTTTCGCCCATGTATCATCCATGTACATGAGACCAAGCCTGAGTTGCGCTTCTCTTTCTCCGTGCTGCGCTGCTTTTAAGAGCCAATGCTCCGCTTTATCCAGGTCCTTTTTTACAAATTTCCCGTCCAGATACAGACGCCCCAGATAGCTTTCTGCTTCGCGCAATCCCTGGGCCGCAGCCTTTTCCAGCCAATAAACGGCTGTTTCTAAATCTTTCTCGACTCCCAGCCCGTTCAGGTAGAACATTCCAAGCACCGTTTGAGCTTTGGAGTGTCCCCTGTCTGCCATCACCCTGGCCTTTGCTGCTGCCAATTTGAAGTTGTGATGGACGATGTGATGGTGAACCTCGTGAAATGAATCCTCGAAAGCGGCTTTTGAGCGGTGTTGTGAATGCGTCGTCTTGCTTGTCGGCTCAGACGTTGCAGGAAATGGCTGCACCAGTTGTGCAGTCAATGAGGTTGCTGCAAGGATGGACAAGGCATTAGTGAAGTAGCAAGGATTTTGCTTCTTGTAAGGCGATAAAGACATCGGCAGTCATCTTTGGAAATAGTACTGCCAACAGTTTACAGGAATCCGGACTTTAGAATCTTCTTGCAACCGGTCCGCTCTGGACAGCTGATACCAGGCTTCTTGCCAATCCTCTTGCCATGACTTGTCTGAATGGGCTTACCGTAACGATGTCATAGCTTGCACCTTTCATTGTCAGCTCGTTATCGAGCTCTTCCAGGAGATTGCCGCCTTTGGAATCATTTCCTACTTGCAGAAAGCTTATAGAAATCTGGTCTGGCGAAGTCATCTTCTGAGTCGCGTTGATGATGAGATCTTTCAGTGCCCTGGGGCTGTCAGGATCGCCGTCCGTAACTACAGCTATAACGAGAGGTTGAGTGTTTCCCATCGACACCGAGCGGAAATAGTCGTCCAGCTGATGCTTCAACGCTCCGACAAGATTGGTACCGCCGTCCGGAGAATTCTGCTGAAAGAGCGCAGGGATCATGTCAGAGCGTACGTTGTGATAAACCGAATCTGTCCCACTGAAGAAGACCAAGGTCAGGCCTCGAGGCAAAACTTGAGCAGTTTGCCGTGCCAAATCGAGTGTCTGGTTCAAGCACCAGTCCCAGCGGCTCATGCTGCGCGGGGAAAAATTACCGAAAGTCATCGGCAGCGAACAATCTTCAGTTTTCATAGAGCCTGAGCGGTCCATTACGATAGTTACCTGTCTGCCCCGAAGGCGCGCCACTTCCATTGGTGCAAGAAGTCCACCGCTCAGCGGCTGTCTGAAATTGTTTGGAATATTTTGAGTAAAACTAGGTTGTGTAGGGCGGGTGCGCACTTGCTGGAGGACCCGATTGGCAAAAGCAGCGGCGTCGAGAACCTTTTTCACCGTCTCCGGCTCGGCAAAATCGTTCGCCCAGCCACTGGGTGCCGCGGATTCTGATTGAGCCTGTGGCAGTCGAAAGGTGCTGACACTGTTGCTGCTGTCCGACACTGAAGCGACGGGATCATTCGCGGCATTCCTCTGAATCCGGTAAGCCCCCTGTCCATGCGCCGAGGACGCCATCACAAGAAGGCATGCCATCGCTGCAAGGGCACTTCTTCTCATCGGCAAATCTCCCATATCATCAGTCGGACCAGCGGCCGGAGCGCCGGCTTCCAGCCGGCACCTGAAAATCACCGTATTAACGGCGTTCACTGGCACGCTGCCGTATTGATATTCGACGCCATTCGAAATTTTATGTTCCTGGTGTCGTTATTTACATGTTGTTGCTTGTTGCTCGTCGCTCGTCGCTCGTTGCTCGTCGCTTGTTGTTGTTGTTGTTGTTGTTGTTGTTGTTGTTGTTGTTGTTGCGCAACTAACCGCCAGTGATTGATTCGACTATTTGACTCAACTGCGCCAAGATGGCTGGGTCATTCTCGTTTGACAGAGTGACAAGAACACCCTTGCCGAAGTCGGCAAGGAGCATGCAACCCACCGGCATCTGCATGATTATTTGCTTGATACGACTATGTCCCATGACCTTGATAATGTGATGCGAGTTCATGTACGAAACCAGCGTACACCCGCCCAACAATTCAATGTCGACATCATTAGGAAGCTCACTTGCTATGGGCAATCCGTCGTAACCGCAGAGCATGTATCCTACGACGCCTTGCACTCTCAGTAATGGCTCGAGAGCGTTCGCCATCTGCTGCGCGGCATCCATCGTAATTACGCGCGCATGGCTGTGATTTGCTCCTTTCTTAATGACACTATCAATCCTTTCAATCGTTTCGTCTGTCAGAAGAAATCTGCCCAGTTCTTTGATTTTTCCGGGATTGTTTGTCGAGTATTTGATGTCAGCGAGCCTTCCGAGAGATGCAAGACACTCGTTTACATCCTTTTCCATAAAGCTGTTTTGTCGAGGCGCTTCGATCTGAATCGCCGGCTGTTCAACTACTGTCGGTGGTTTCGGCTCAACGGGTTCGTTGAATAGCTGGTTGATGCGATCGCCAATCGCCTCGATCGGCAGACCGTTGTTTCGAATTACAGGAACGATCTTGGGTACTGGTATTTCCAATTCATTCTGCTCTACCGGATTTGGATTGAATGAAATGGGCACTGGAGTAGGAGCAGCTGCGGGAGCTGGACTTGGCGCTGATACTGGCGGCTGGGCAGGAAGCGGCTCTGTCTGTTGCTGCACTGAAGGTGGTGCCCAAGGTGCTGAGAAATGCTGTGGTGTGCTAGAAACAGGTTGAGGCCAAGGCTCTAACACAGGTGCAGAAGTTTCCGGCGCAAAAGCCCAGGGCGCAGGCTGAGCTGCTGGACCGTTACTTTGGAAATCACCCGGCGGAGCCCATTGAGGAAATTCTGTTTTTTCTTTCTGCGCTTCGGCGGCTAACTGCTTCATTATCTCAGCTGTATTTTTGAGATTGAGCTTCGAGAAGTTGGGAGCATTATTAACTGCGAAAGGCACAAGTGGTCCTGTTTCAGCTTGTCCGTCAACATTTTGCTTGGCAGGTGGTGGCACGACAGGATATGTTCCGGATTTCCACTCCGTCAGTTCTTCATTTGAGAAGTTATGTCCATTTAAAAAGGTTTTTGGAGTTAATTGTTGGGACGCCTTGTTGTCTGAGGGGGCCGAAGGTTTAACTCCCTGTTGTGAAACAGTGAGAACCATCGAGCCACCTAGGTTAACCGAAGATGTAACTTGCTGGGTCGTAATATTTGCCGGCACTATATTTGGTGCATTGGCGGAAATAGGAAGAACCGCTGGCAGAACACTAATCGGTGGGCTGTATGATTCTCTGTCTTTGACAAAATCCGTTCGCAGGTCTTCCGTCAGCTGGCTCTGCAACTCCATGACAGGTGCGGTCGCTTCGGCGCTTACACCCGGATCTATAACAGTTTCATTGTCTGGATGGTCTGAATATTCCGCTTCTTCTCGCAGATGTTCATGCACTCTTTCGCGTATAGCATCCGCCAGCGTTTTGCCAACTTCTTCAACAGGTTGGCTCTTTTGCATGTTCAGCCGCTTTCCGAGTCCGCCTATAGCCGAATGCGTTCCCGTCACATATTGGTCGACTGCCTGCAAACCATTAGGCGTCTTGTCTTTATCATTGTCCCGCGAATGCTCTCTCTTAGGGGCGAGAACAGCTGGGTCTATCAGGCTTTGACTTTCACCAGAGTGGAGCGATTTGTTTCTTTGTGATGAGTCAACCCCAGTGCCTTTTCCTGCGCTCGAAGAGTTGGTACTTTGTTGAGGTGAAACGCGCCTGAGCTGTATGGAAGACGAACTGCCGACGCTTCTGGTACTGCGAGGATCGTTTGTCAGCCCTTTGCACTTTCCAAAAATGTCCAATAACGGGTCCCAGAAATTTGCTTTTGCAACGGGGAGACTATCAAGGATCTCGACTGCTAATTTGCTGCTGTCGCCCGGTCTGACTGAGTCTGGCAATTCTAGTTCGTGCACCACTGCAACCACTTGGCTCAAGTTTGCACGAAAGCTCACGGCAGAATCATTTACCATGAGCACTCGCCGCAGTCGCGTTTCTTCTTCCTGTGTCAGATTGCCATCTAACTCCCTCTGAATCAGAAGCCGTGTTTGAGATTCATTCATACGTCCCCCCATTCCACTCGACGCCAACTCGGGAATGCGTCTTGCGGATGCAAAAGCGTGACCGCGACAGAAAAGTCGCTGAGCACAAGCTATTTTTTGTCTGTGACTCTGTTTCTGTGTGCAACGGCGCAACGCACTTAGCGCCTGAAGCACAGTTCGTTTACCTAACCCCTCGTAAGCAAGGTTCGTACTCCTTGCCCATGTATTTGCCGCCAATGCCCGTTAGAAGGGCCGCCAAAGCTGAAAACAGCCGTATTTGCATCTTTGCATGCGCCCAAGATTGTTGTCAAGAGAATGTCAATGCCTGCAAAGGCTCAACAGATCACCATCTTGAAGCTTGAGTTTGTGTACCTTAACTAAATTTCAACCGTCCGTGTCTCGAAAAGCTTGACCTCATGCGGCGTTGGCGCTCGCAACGGTCCGCCTGGACTGTATTGACGGTGCAACGACCCGTATATGAGAGGTCTATAATGGTGCCTGGCGTCACGTGATTGTCGAACTTCGAGGTCCATAAGCATGCGTCTTCCGCCATACCTGCAAGTGAGCGCTCTCCACCTTGTCGCCGTCAGTGTTTTGCTGAACTGCGCGTTTGTCGCAGCGCCGGTTTTCAGTCAAAATTACGGAGACGTTACTGTCAGGAAAAACCCGGACGGCTCAATCGAAACTTATGACAGCTCCGGTTCTTCACTACCGTCACCACGTCGTAGTTCACGTTCCGCATATAAAAGGTCGTCCCAGAAGTATAACGATGGAGTGGTGGTCAGGAAGAACGCGGATGGATCGATAGAAACATTCGATTCCGGTGATGCTGCGCCAGCGCGGCGGTCTTCGGGTAAAAACTCTTCTGGCTCGGCAGTCAAATACCTCACCACGTCCCATGTATCGACGGGGAGTAAATCCAAAACGGCTAAACCGGCAACACCTCCAAAGTCGAATGCCGGTTCCTCAGGTGTTCACAAATTCGTGCATAAATATGACAAAGGTGTCACGGTCAAAAAGAATCCTGATGGTACGATCGAGGTCTCTGGCTATACGGGCGGTAAGTCGGGGGAGAATGACAAATCGCAATCTTCGGTGAAATCTGGGAATGCGGCAAAGTCTAGTTCTTCAAGCAGAACTGCCGTTGTCCGTAAAGCAGTAAGCCGCACAGCCCGCAGACCGCGTGGTCATGGCAATTACGGCGATGTGAGAGTAATAAGAAATCCGGACGGCTCAATCGAGACTTACGACGCAAATTGAGATTGAGACTGACTCAAAAGGAAACAAGGTAATCATGCAATACGATGCGGTTCTGGTCGTCTCCTTCGGTGGTCCCGAGGGTAAAGATGATGTGATGCCATTCTTGCAGAACGTTTTGAGGGGCAAGAATGTTCCTGAAAAACGCATGAAGGAAGTTGCGCACCATTATGATCTGTTTGGTGGTGTCAGCCCTCTGAATGGACAAAACCGCCGGCTTGTTTCGGCTCTCAAGGAAGAACTGAAAAAACACAGCATCGACCTGCCGGTTTACTGGGGCAACCGCAACTGGCATCCCATGCTCGCTGACACTCTGCGCAAGATGAAGGATGACGGTGTCAAAAGAGCCCTTGCTTTTGTAACTTCCGCTTATGCCAGCTATTCCGGTTGCCGTCAATATCTCGACGACATTGAGCGCGCCCGCGCAGAAGTAGGCGAAGGTGCTCCGGAAATCGACAAACTGCGTTTGTTCTACAACCATCCGAAGTTCATAGAATCCAATGTCGCTCATCTGGTGAACTCGCTGAATCACATTCCAGAAGAGCGCAGAAAGGCTGCTCATATAATTTTTACCGCGCACAGTATTCCTAATTCCATGGCTGAAGGCTGCGATTATGAGGGCCAACTGCTGGAAACTTGCCGTTTGGTGGCACTGGCTGCAGGCGTTACGGATTGGAATCTTGCTTATCAGAGCCGCAGTGGCCCGGCTACCCAACCGTGGTTGGAGCCTGACATACAGGATCACCTGCGAGACGTTGCACACCGCAAAATCAAAGACGTTGTGGTGCTGCCTATCGGTTTTGTGTCCGATCATATGGAAATCATTTATGACCTGGATACTGAAGCCGCTTCCGTAGCAGGAAAGGTCGGCATTAACTTCGAGCGAGCTTTGACGGCTGGTACGCATCCGGCCTTCATATCAATGATTAGAGAATTGATTGAAGAGCGGCTGCATGATCAACAGGAGAGACCATCCCAGGGAACGCGCGGTCCATCGCCTGACTTCTGCCACCCGGATTGCTGCCCTCGACCGGTCAGACCACAAACAACAACATCCACGACATCGGCTTGACAAGCGCGCTTTTCCGCGCTGTACGTGATACCTTTTGGGACGGAAAATCACGCCCAGAGGTTAGATCATGTCCAGCATAAGAATTGCGAAGACGGCGCTATTGACCTTCTGTATCGCAATAGGGCAAATCAGTGCGACGCCCTCTTCCGCAGTCGAGTTAAAAGAGCCCAAAATATATGCGCATCGTGGAGGTGCGAAATGGGCTCCGGAAAACACGATGGCGGCTTTTCGCAAGTGCAAAGAGAATGGTGTTTATGGCATCGAGCTGGACATTCAGCGCTGTAAAACCGGAGAACTCGTCGTCATTCACGACGAAGACTTAAAGCGCACCACCAACGGTACCGGGCTGATAAAAGATACCAATTATGCCGATCTGAGCAAACTGGACGCGGGCAGCTGGTATGGCGAGCAGTTCAAGAACGAGCGCGTTCCGCTGTTGTCAGATGTTTTGAAGTTGCTGGACGGCAAGGTTGTTCTCAACATAGAGATTAAAAACACTCCCGTGAATTATCCGGGCATCGAAGATGATTTGCTGAAGGTTCTTTCTGACTACAAATACCCCGACACTATAATCATCAGTTCTTTCGATCATGAGGTTCTCAAACGACTTCACGCGAAGAGTTCGAAATACGCCATCGCGCTTCTCGGCGACCCCATCATTTGCGATATTGGGCAGTACGCCAAGCAAGTTGGTGCTACAGCCTGGCATCCATATTTTGGCAGTATGCGCAAGGACGTAATTGATACTGCTCATGGTGCGTCATTAAAAGTCAATGTATGGACTCCGAATAAAAGACCTGAATGGGATGAATTGATTTCTCAAGGAGTCGATGGAATTGTTACGGACGACCCGAAGGGTTTGAGTGACTATCTGGATCGTCGCCAGAGGAAACAGAAATAGCAATGACCGCGATTGGCATTTTTTAGGCCGATTGCAGAGCGATTTGCGCATAAGAGAAAAGTTTGATTGGATCGTAATACGTCTAGGTGAGGGTCTATGAGTTTCAAACGCACTGCTATCAGTCTCAGCATTCTCGGTTTTATTGCCATAACACCGGTATTTGCCGAGGGCGAAAACCCCAAGTTCGATAAGGCGAAAGCGACTGCGCAGGCAGCAACTGATGCCAGTGAATGGAAAAAGGCTGAGACAGGTTGGGGCAAATGCCTCGATACCCTTGAAGCCATGGGGGAGGCGACGCCTGATGCCAATCTGGAGTTGACCTTGAAGCGTCTGGCTCAAGCTTGCCGGCAAAATGGCGACTATGGCGACGGTATGGCCTATCTTCAGCGTGCCATCGACGTTGCTGGAAAGATAGGCATGGCAGACCCTGATCTGCAATCCGAAGCCAACGAACTGGGCAAATTCTGCCGTGTTATCGACCCGAGCAAATTAGGCAAAGATGCCGAGAAGCTGATTCGCGAAAACAAGGCGACGATTATCGTCGTGAAGGACAAGGACGAAGGCAACTTCATTGTTACTGTCACCATTCCAAACAGAATCGAGAACAACACCGGCGATGATAAAGTCGATCAGATTGCGATGGAAAAAGCAGTCACTTTGAACCTCAATGAATCTTCTGATGGGACCGTTGCTGCGACAAACATCAAAGGATTCAAGATTCACGTTGTAGAAAAGAAGATGTGGGTCAATTTGCTTGCTGCCAAGTTTGGAAAACCGAATGATACCGGCTCACGGGACGTGGCTATCACGGCAGGAAAAATGGGTGTGACAAAGACTGTAACTCAGTCTGTGGATGCTAATTTCTATCAACCGGTTGCAGCTTTCGTAGAAGAAACGAAGCTCTTCGGCACGCCGACCGATATCGCAACCGGCTCAACTCCTGCAACGTCCACAACAGCAACCAGCTCAACTTCGACCAGCACTACAAGCTCTCCTGCTAGCACCGCTCCTCTGACTACAACAACGACAACTACGACTAGTGCTTCGGAAATCAATGTTCCAGCTACTAGCGTAACGCCGGCCACAACAACCACAACCACGTCGATTACATCAACCACATCGACTCCGACGACGGAATCATCAACGAACTCGTCCACGACTACTACATCGCCGACCTCATCTTCGACTACTGATTCATCAACGACCTCAGCAGCGACAACATCAACTTCTTCGACTGCTCCGGCCGATGCGGCGCCGCAGAAGACAACGGAAATCGAAACCACGACGGTGATTGATTTCAGTGAGGCGAAAAAGAAAGAAGCTGCTCCACAAGTCGAGAGTGAAAAGACGAAGAGCAGCTCTTCTGTGCAGAGTGAAGCAAACGCTTCAGCTGCAACAAAATCATCGGTAAAGAAAGATCATGACGATGACGACGATGACGATGATGATGACGACAAAGACAAAAAGAAACGCGACCGTGACGACGACTAAAAATAGAACAGTGCTAGATAGATAAAAAGGGGGCGTGTAATGCGCCCCCTTCTTTTATTGGTGCAGCTTTTGGTTCTTTTTATTGACCTTGCGGTTGCGTGAATTTGTTTTGAATCAGAGAATCTAGACCCTGCTTCAATATTCCGCCAAATTTGCCTCCGCCCATGGGGATTCCGTTCGTAGGTGACACGGCTCCTGTAGGAGCACCCAGAGGCATATTTCCAGTGGGCCCGAGCGATACTTGAATAGCTCTTGGATCTTGAGCTGTCATCTGACCTTGAGGACTTACTATTACGAAGATCGACTGGCCTGTCGCCAGATTGCTCATTAGATACTGTCCTGCCGGCAGGGTCGATGTTCCTACTGAAACGAAGTTAGCGGCATACTGCGACCATGCTGCCAGCGGAAACAACGCTGCTGCCAAAATGGCGGCGCCGGTTACGAATTGCTTTCTCTTCATTCCAAAGGTCCTCCCTGGTCATAACGAACCGCCTATTGTACACGGAACGCTAAACCGGGAGATTTTGTCCTAGCCAAACAAAACCGAGCTATGAGCCAGTAGACGCGAAAGTGCTTTCGTTGCCTATCTCTTTGGTCGTATCGCAGGCGGTATGCCCACATCCACAGCGCTGATTGTCCTCGGAAGTTTCCACATTCTTGCAGAACTCGCTGCAGCAGGAGCCCTCCGTTGTTTGGCACTTGCATGCAACGTGATTGCATGGCTTTGAGACTACTTCTGAAGGCATAGAGAACCTCCTCACCCTTTCAAATCACTAAAAATTCGTCTAAAAGGATGACGGGGACTGGAATTCCTGGTTCCACAAAGGCGATCAAAAGCTTCGGCCTCGAACAACTCTTTATATAAATACTCAGGAGAATCTTCAGGATTGTCCGCCCGATGGATCTGGGGTTTACCCGAGTCGTTTTTGAGCCCTTGCCAAACATAATTGCACACATGTGCAGGCCGCAGTTGTGAGGACTATATGTCGCATAGAAGAATCAATTCACTGGCGCTTTGGGCGATTTTGGCAGGCTCATTGACTGCCTTGCCTGCTTTTTCTCAAGGCGATCTTTCCAAAAGAGCCGCAGAGTTTCCAATAAAGCGCTTGATGAGGCAGAGCGAGACGCAAACGCCCTCGAAACCAATGACGGCTATTCCTGTCAGAACCTTAAATGGTGCTCCAACTCCAGTTCCTGCGTCGAAAGGGCGCCTGGAAAAAGTCGAACCTGGAAAAGTTCGCTGGCACAAAGCGATTCAAACCGCTATGGATGCTTCGAAACAGTCAGGCAAGCCTGTTTTGTTGTTTCAAATGATGGGTCGCTTAGACGATCGCTTTTGTTGAACGAATGCACGTTTGGCGAGAACCGTGCTGTTCTCGGATGAAAGAGTTGCCAGCGACATCAATGAAAAATTCGAACCCGTCTGGGTCAGTGTGCGTGATGTGCCGATCGTGACTATCGATTTTGGTGCCGGACACAAGTTGACGAGAACCCTTCATGGAAACGTTGCCACTTACGTGCTCACTGCTGACGGTACCATCGTAGACATTCTGCCTGGCTTATATGAGCCTGCTGAATATGTCAAACAACTGGATGGATTGTTCTGGGTGCATCATTATCTGCCTCGCACGCCGGATCCAAAAGTGTTTCTTGCTGATTATCATCGCGCTCAAGCGCAGTCCATCAAGACGAGCGGTAAAGCCATGGAGGTTAACCCATTTGCTGATCTGTCCAAGGTCTCCGTAGAGATAAGCGTCAAGACTATCTTGCTTCCACCAGGTCGTCATTTAGGTCTGAGACCTTATGCACAGCCGGCTGCAGCACCGGCGGCCGCACTTATTGAACATCCGGATTTTTCCAAGCCTGGCGAATTGTCTCGCTGGACAAGGTTGCACGAGGATACTGATGTCAACGAAAAACAGAGGCGCGCTCAGGTGCACGCCATGCTGCTTGCGCATCCTGGTGCTAAGCCCGATGACATAACGAACCGACTTTATCGCGATGTTCTGCATGCCGATATCGAGGATCCTTATCTTGGGCTTGGCGAGACACTTTTCAAAGACTACCCTTTTACAGAAGATATACCGGAGGCTATTTCCAGCGACGCCGCTAAACGAGTTCCAGCGCCTGTACCGGACTCCAAGCCTCTTTCCGCACCAGCTTCCAAGCATTTTGTTTCACTCTTTTCGAAGGGCTCCCACCACTGAATAATTACTGACTGCAGAATTTCCGAGTCTCCAATACTTTTGCTCTATACAATGTATGCTGTGAAAGTGACTTAGGAATTTATGCCGGATTTACCCGAAGAGGAAAGCAGGTCTGTTGTCGACGCAGCGTTGAGGGAATACGCTCGTCTGCGTGAGCTATGGATCATCATCTGTATGATGATTCTTCCCTATTCGATTATTTGGCTAGGCATGAACTTCTTCAAGAGTGCCGTCTGGAGTTTGGCGCTTTACCACGGTTTTTGTCTTCTGCCTGGCATCATCTGTGGGCGTGAAGTTTTTCGCAAGACTCTGCGTGTTCCCACTTATCTGCAATTACTTGGCCTGGTTGTGGCAAGCGCTCTTTTCTCTTTTGGAACGCTTTTTACTTATAAGCACTTCGGTGCCACCGTGCTTTCCGACACGCATGTTTTCGAGCTGATGAAAACTCTCGGATACAATCGCGACATATTTACGCCTTTGTGTATTTACATCGTTGTTGTTAATCCCGCTCTGGAAGAACTTTTCTGGCGCGGCTTCGTGATGAATAAGCTGGATGAGCTATGTCCTGACTCTCCACATTGCGGTCTCATCTGGTCTTCGTTTGCTTATGGTGCCTTTCACTACCCGATCATGCAATTGGTTATGTATCCCGGTTGGGCTGAGTTTGGAACAGTAGCACTGATGGTTTATGGCGCCGGTCTCGGGGTCTTGTACCGAAAGACAAATTCAGTAATTATGCCCGCACTTGCACATGCGCTTCTGACTGATCTTTCGGCCGTGCTTCTGATGCTTGCCTTGTTTGAGAAGCTGAACGTCCGCTGAGCTTACATTGATGCCACATGCCGGGGCGGATAAGCTATTTCCGCATTCACCTATATAGGATGTATCCTATTAGGGTCTGAGTTTGGGGAGAACTTCAATGTCACTGTCGCACGCGATTCTTGGCTTTCTGCGCCAACAGCCGCAAACGGGATATACGCTTAAAAACGAGCACTTCGACAAGAGTGTTGCCTATTTCTGGCCGGCGGACCAAACACAGATCTACAAGACCCTCGACAAGCTAGTTGAGCAAGGTTTTGCTACGAGCGAAATTGAGTATCAGGCGGATCGCCCCAACCGCAAAATTTATACGATAACCAAGCAAGGGAATTTAGAGCTGGAGCGTTGGTTGAGTGAGTCTATTGAGCCGCCAATGTACAGAGATCCGCTTTTGGTGCAGCTATTCTTTAGCGATTTTATTGATCGCGAAACTATGATTGCTGTGCTCATGAGTGCCAAGGCCAAGCATGAAGAGACTTTGGCTGCACTGAAGGCCATTGATATCCCAGCTGTGTCAAAGTGTTCCGACTATGAGCAGTTGGCAGCTCGCCTCACCCTTGAACTTGGATTTAAATCGAAGTCAGCATACATAGATTGGTTAGACGAGGCCATTGAAGCCATTAGATCTATGGACAAGAAGTCTAAGCGCATCGCTAAGCGTTAGGACAATAAATTCAGCTTGAAAGCTTCCAGCGCGTTGTTAAACCAACGTAATATTAGACGCATCCACTATTGTACTTTTCTGATATAGGAGTAGTCTTATATAAGTCGGGTCTGGCTGCTTCAGATCCAATGTAAGTTTTTTGACAGTTTAGATAAGCGGTTATTTCCGCTAGAGGGGTGACTAGTATGGCAATCATTGAAAAGGACAACGAGAAGTTGACAGACAAGCCTGTCGTAAATCCATTCCTTATGGCTAATTTTGCTCCGGTAGCAGATGAAAACGTTATTTCCGACTTGGCGGTTACCGGCACCATTCCAGAAGAGTTGGAAGGTCGCTTTTTGCGCATCGGCCCCAATCCTTCAGCCAAACAGAACCCAAAAAAATATCACTGGTTCCTAGGCACTGGCATGGTACACGGGCTGCGCTTGAAGGGCGGCAAGGCTGAGTGGTACAGAAACAATTATGTCTTGACCGACAATGCCGCCCGCGATTTGAAGCGTAAGCAATTGCCCTATCCGCGCAAGACCCACGGCGGAAGTGTGAACACGAATGTGCTCAACATCGGTGGCGAACTTTATGCCTTGGTTGAAGCGGGTGCGCTGCCGATGAAACTTGACGGCAATTTGCAGACAACAGCATATAGCGATTTTGATGGAACATTAAAGGGCGCTTTCAGTGCCCACCCACGCCGTGATCCAGATACTGGCGAATTGCATGTGTTGGCTTATGAGCCGGGGAAAAAGCATATTGATTATCTGGTAGTAGATAAAGCCGGGCGTTCGCGCACTGCTGCTCAGGTTGCTGCTCCGCATCAACCCATGATTCACGATACTGCTATAACACCGTCATTTGTGGTTGTGCTTGATTTGCCTATGACATTTGATCTGGTCGCTGCGGTCAGTGGAAAGTTTCCCTATCTGTGGAATCGCAAGCAGCAAGCGCGCATCGGTCTTCTGCCTCGTAGCGGTGACGTCAGCTCGATGATTTGGTTTGAAGCGCCACGGTGCTATGTCTATCACATCATGAATGCGTACGAAGACGGCGGTAAGGTTGTTGTAGATGTAGTCAAAAATTCGACTTATTTCGATGCCGATGTGATCAGGCGAGGAATAACACCGCCGGTTTTGGTGCGTTGGTCTCTGGATTTGCACACAGGCACGCTATCCGAAACAGAGTTAGCCGACCAGGCAGTGGAGTTTCCCCGATTGAACGACGGCAGAGTAGGTAAAAACTATCGCTTTGGTTATACAGCACAGTTCACTGCTGACTTGCATTTTGGCTCTGCTTACAAGCATGACTTGGTCAGTGGCAAAACTCTCACTCACGACTTTGGTTCAGGCAGAGCGACGCTTGAGCCGGTTTTTGTGGCTAAGGCAAAGGCTGTCGCCGAAGACGAGGGCTGGCTTCTGTCTTATGTTTACGACCAGAATACCAATAGAACTGATGTCGTGATTTTAGACGCGCAAGATTTCGAAGGCGCTCCTGTTGCCACTATTCATCTACCTGTGCGAGTGCCTTTCGGTTTTCACGGCAATTGGGTGGCTGACTCTGATTTGAAGTTGTCAGAGTAGTGCTATTTATAGCCCAAATGAAAAGACCGAGCTGTGCGACTCGGTCTTTTGCTGGGGGGCCGATAGGCTACGCCTATCCTGAAACTCTATTTTCTGTTTATCGTGGCAATATGCGAACTATCTCTGCATAATGCGAGCAATGATGTTCGGTTTTTTGCCTTCGGCTACCGCTCTCTCGAGCTTGAGCGCGCGCATTTCCAGTCGGGCGGTGACTTTGTGCAAGCGATCTAGTTCTTTTGCGGGTAAGCCAGGAGTCAAGCTTTCATACGCTTTGTATTGCATGACCGATTCTCTCAGCGCTTTTGAATCTTGCTGGAAGAACTTTTCTAGAGTCTCGGCAAGACCGCGACGAGCAGCAGCATTGCGCGGGTCATTGAAAATTGCCGTGTGATATTTATCGACAGCGCTGTTGAACTGCTTTCTGCGCGAAAGGTCATTGGCAAGATTCAAGTCTTGTTTTGTGGTTTCACGTGCTTTGGCAACCAAATGCAGACCGCGTTTTGCACTGTCCTGACCGCCCGGCATCGCTGCCAATTTCTTGAAGGCGTGCTCGGCGTTGTCCAGATCCTTGATCATCAAGGTCAGATCACCAAGTGCGGCCAAACTTTTGGTGGTGTTGGCATTGGCGACCAGCGTATTGAATTGCTCTGTCGCTTCGGCAAACTTGTTTTGGGCAAGCAAGGCTTCGGCGTAGGCAACACGCTCTCCATCATTTCTCGGTGTGCCGATAGTTGAGAGATCAACGGGCTTGCCTGAAAGTGAGCGCAGTTTGGCGTCTGCCAGGCGCAATTGCAAGCTGTTCGGGTTCATTTGAATGGCGCGGGCGATCGAAGCTTCTGCTGCCTCATAGTCGTTGTCGGCAATGAATGCTCCTGTCGTTTCTTTCTGTGCTCTCAAATACAATGCGCGCGTCAGACCTTCAACGGCTGCTACGTTACCGGGCTGAGTTTGCAGAACTGATTCATAGTCTTTGATTGCGTCATTGATTTTCTCAAGGCGTAAGCTGTTAGTGGCGATACGCTGCAAGAGTTCGGTGTTATTAGGCATCAAGTCCAGCCCCGATCTCAGCTCAGCATTCGCGTGTTCGATGTCGCCTCGATTCTCGCGAATTTCGGCAATCTTGATATACGCCGAGGCGCTCTCAGGTTTGATTCTGATTGTTTCTTGAAACTCTTTTATAGCCGCGACTGTATTGCCCTGACTGGCGTATGCTTTACCTAATTCAAAGTGAACAGGAGCGCTGTTTCTGAACTGATAGAGAGAAGTATTCAACTCTTTAATTGCTTCGTCAGCCATTCCTTGTTGAAGAAATGCGCGGCCGAGTCCATAGTGCGCGGTAGAGTTGCCGGTATTGAGTGCGGTGGCTTGCTTGAAATTGCTCATCGCTTCTGCCGAGCGTCCGCCTTCGAGCTGTACCAGTCCAAGACCGGCGTAAGCATCGGAGTAATTTTTGTCGGCGCGAATAGCATTCAGAAATGATTGTTCTGCTTGATCGAGCCGACCTTCTTCCTTGAATACTCGACCAAGTGTGTAGTGTGCTTCAGGAAGATGTGGATCGTTCGCCAGGGCCATATTGCATTCGGCGCCGGCTTGCTTGATAAGTGCATCTTTGTTCTTGCGTGTAGTGCCAGAGGAAGATTGCAGTCTGTTCAAAAGAACTTGGGCTTTGCCGCAATGCGCCATTGCGTTTTGGGCATCCTCTTTCAATACTTTGTCGAATTCTTCATCCGCGCGGTCCAGCTTGAAATTCTTCGCATACGCATAAGCCAGACCATTGCGAATGTTGGTGTCTTTCGGCTGTTTATTCAAAGCCGTTCTATACAGTTCTTCTGCTGCGCTGTACTTTCCTTTTCTTACAAGTTCGTCAGCCATCTGTTGTTCCTGACTGATTCTTGCTTTCAATGTCTTCTTGGAGTTGCGTGCCTCGGCTTCGCACTGAGACCCTAGAGAGCCGCACAGAAAGAGCGAACCTGCAACCACTAATATGGATGTTTTCTTCAAGTCCATAATCGAATATCCCCTTCAACGTTTTCCGAAACGCCACCATAGACCGGGTTTATGCGTCAAACAAGTGCGGGTACCGAATAAGAAGACATAAGTTTGGCTATATGTGGAAAATGGGAACCTCGGCAGCCGGTGCGCGTTTTGGCTGGTTTCAAAGTGGGATTGTCTGACCTACAAAAGATACAGAAAGTTCGGCATATAAAACTGACTTGCTGCCGATAATGCGCTCAACAAGGGACTTTCTGGTCCCTCGAGAATACCGAGTGATGTCTCTGACTTGTTCTCCTGAGCACCAAACTTCTTTAACAGCTCATAAGCTTTCTTTTTATCTATATATTGGCGACAAAGTTCAGCCCGTGTTATTCTATTAATTGACCGAACGTTCGGTGAATGAAGTCGAGCGAACTCAATATTGCGCCCAGCCAAAAATGGGGGTTGGAAAGTCAGTGGAGAAGAAAATGCCCAAAACCGCTATGCCTGTTAAGGAAACCGCCGGTAAGGTAGACAACGCCGAAAAGTCCCTGGACGCGCAGATAGTCAGTGCTCCTACTCAGCACGACCGGATGCCCAATCCCGAAGAGTTGCTTCTCAATGCCGAAGACGCTCCCAAAATCACCGACAGACTGAATATCTTCCCCTTCGACTGGCGCGTAGAGACGCCTCGTCTGATGGAAATCTACGAAAGCTCACGCGATCCGGGCTGGTCTCCCAGCAAATTGCCGTGGCACACGCTTGATGTAGAAAGCATGACCCTGGACCAGCGTTATGCGATTGCCTACTGGTGGTCTCTCCTTTCTGTATTTGACGCGTCGGGACCGGCAGTTTTCGCCCGCGCCATGATTCATGCTTATGAAACCCATGAAGAAGACTCAATCCGCAAGTGCTTCTTCTCTGTCACCCGCGACGAGCTGCACCACGAAGAAGTTTGCGGCAAAGCAATCACCATGCTTACTCCCAACGGACCTCTCGGCTATGAGCCCGAGACCGAGCTGGGCCGATTGGCTCGTAACAACGTCGAATGGCTCTATCACAACGGTGCCCGTTATTGGTCAGGCTATAAGAAAGCCGTCGAGCACTATCCGATGCCGATTCTCTTCAGCTCATTCCTTTTTGGAGAAGTCGCCTCCTCCACTCTCTTCCACAGCATGTACGAGAGCACCGATATTCCGGTTTTCAAAGAAGCGTTCAAGAACATTGGACGTGATGAGGGGCGTCACCTCAGCTTCTGCCTGGCTCTCCTGAAAGAAGTCTTGCCGAAGATGTCTGAAGAAGACAAAGAGACTGTCACCAAGCAGTTCCGCGCCGGATTCATCTTCCTGTCAGGAATTCTCTTCGAGCCACCGGCAGAATTCTGGCAATTGCCGCCTACCTTTATTCCGGCTCAACGCTTGCTGGAAGAGAAGGCGCGCGAGGCTGGATTTGGCATTCTTTCTCTGGAAAAACGCAGAGAGAATTGGAGAACAGCTGTTGTGCGCTTGAAGACAATTGTCGAGCCTTATGGCGTCAAGTTCCCGGCGTTGCCGGAAATCGATGTCGATGGCGAAACCGTTGCCTTCGACGCTGATAAGATTATTCCGATTTTCTAAGCAGCGCTTTCTTCTCTGGAGCGCAGGCGCCGCTTTCAGCGACGCCGCCTGTTTTACGCCGAATTTGAAGTGTCCTTTTCAAATCAGTGTACGATTGGCAACTTTCTTCGACTTATCCACTAATATAGGGCGATGGTCAGACCTCGCGCAGAAAATTACCTCGAACGTCAGCAAGGCATCCTCGATGCCGCTGCAGCCATGTTCGCAAAGCATGGCTTTAACGGCACGTCTATAGCTGCGCTTGCGGACTCCTGCGGCGTATCAAAAGCGCTGCTTTATCACTACTACGATTCTAAAGAAGCCCTGCTCTATGACATGCTTCTGGTGCATTGCAAACTGCTTTCGGAGACTGCGAGCAATGCGACCAAAGAATCGGACAAGCCTGAAGAGCAGTTGCGCAGTCTGGTGCGCGCGCTTATGGAGCTATATATGAGCTCCCGCGATAAACACGTGGTTTTGCTCAACGACTTGCACTGTCTGCCGGAGAATCAGCAGACAGAGATCAAAGAGGAAGAAAGGAAAGTTTTGCAGGAGATCAAAGACCTGATTGTAAAACTTCGTCCAGACCTCAAGCCACCGCAGGTGACATCACTGACGATGTACTTGATGGGCGCGGTCAACTGGACGTATACATGGTTCAAACCACAAGGGCCGGTCACAGCCGCCGAATTTGCCGATCTTGCAACTGCCACTTTCTTGAGCGGAATATTGCCGCATTAGCGTCAATCGCTCATACCGCATTTGCTGCATATGATCGCGCTGTTTATGTAAATAGCGGTATCGCCGACTTCGACGACCTTGCGGCATTTTCTGCAGACGCTCGCATATCTGGCTGTGAAAACGCTTCCCTCTTTTCCCTGCCGGAAATATTTGAGTGCGTTCTTGTTTGTCTTTGCTATCGTTTTTAAGCGCTTCGTTAGCGTGACTATTTCTGATTCAGCTTTTGCGCTGCGTTCGGGCAGTCTTTTCAAATTGTTGATGCGGTCTATCAAGGCTTGAGTTTCGTCTATATCAGCGACTTTACTGATACCGCTGGCAGCCTCGGATTTTGCGGAGCGACCGCAGCTGTAACATTCCACTTTTTTGGTAACCGGGTCATACCAGATCTGATCACCCTTTTGAATACGTTTTGAGCACTTGCAATTTCCTGAGTAGAGCGACTGCATTAGACGTGCAGGCGGTGCTACATCGGTAGGACCAGAACGACTAAATTTACTCACCATCAATAACACCTCGTGCCTGGGTCGGGTCTGGGCTTATTGGGGTGAGAATATTTGTCGAGGCGATGCTGTCGCACCGCCTCAATAGATTCCGTGCTCAGAGTATTTCT
>CAZBOX010000069.1:0-23984 GCA_964493595.1 uncultured Candidatus Obscuribacterales bacterium
CGTTATCTCGTCTATGGTCAGGCTGTTTTTCAATTTGGTATTCTCAAAAACTGCTTTTTGCATCTGTAACTTCCTTATTCCAAATAGGCAAAATAAAACCGCAGGTACCTCTCGGGTAAGCCTGCGGTTGAGATGCTTTTTGCCAAATTGGCCTTTATTTCATACGCGCATCACAGCGGGTCACAGACGACTTACCCGGTAATTGAAACCAGCGCCACCAGCCAGATGTGAATATTGTGAATGTGCGATGCGTCGACAAAATGTTTACTTCCAGAAGGAAATAGGTGCGGACAGACCAGGCAATACTAACACAGCCTTTTTCAAAATCAAGCGCTATCAGCAAAATGCAAGCAAACATGAAGGGCCGGAGCAAGGGCCGGAGCAAGGGCCGGAGCGCCGGCTTCCAGCCGGCAATTTAAAATGCCGCCAAGATGGCGGCGCTCCGGCCGAAAACTACTTATTGCTTTTAATCGTCACGACGGCGCCCTGCGAGCCTGGGGGCGCGACAGGCAAAGGTGTCGAGCTGACGGTTGTGCGCTCATTCTTGGGAGTCAACACGATCAAATATGCCGTTTCCTTATCTAACTTGATTGGTGCAGAATTGACGTCAGCACCTTTGATAATCGCGACTGCGGGCAGGCTGGCTGCCGCGCCGGGATCGTTGGACGGGGGATTTGCCATCAGGAAAACGTGTACCGAACCGGGCAAAAAAGGTGGTTCGTTGGTCCACAAATTGCCGGCTTCGAATGATGTCTCGAAGGTGGATTTCTCGTCAGGATTAGAAGCGTTCCATCCCTGCTCACCGCGATATACCTGAATAATCGGTGGCTCAATTTTTCCTGTAACGGCGTTTTTGTAAGTGACTTGCGCTTGGGCAAGCTCATCGGCATTCTGAGGAAAAAATCCCCGCATCAAGAAAGAATTGCGAAGACCTTTTGCGACCGACTTCATCGCATCTCGCGTTTTCACTTCAGGAGAGTCCTCTGCGTAAAGCACACTGCCATCATCAGCGATCAATGCACCCTGCGACTCGAGGAAATTCAGCTTAAGAGGCTGCTTAGATGAATTCGCGCCCTCAGCTTTCCATACATCGGAGCCCTGAAAAATTTGCGCGTTCATGTCCTTTCCGCCCAAAACTACAACACCTCTGTTATCGCCTGCAATTTTGACTTTGCGCTTCCCATCGATAGAAGTGTAAGTCTTCACAAAGCTCAGATCGGCTGGCGGAGTTTCCACCCCAGCTGCGGGCGGAGGAGTCAAGGATGACCGTTTCGTAAATTGCTGATAGCCAAGAAAAACAAGATAGCCAATTGCACCAAGGACAGCGATGGTCACCCACAACTGCATAGTCTCGGCTGAATTCTCGTAAATGCTCGACTTTTCCCGCAGGTCTTTATACGCAGGCGCCGAGTGACGTCCCTGCGGCAGAGAGTCTTTATCGACCGCTTCCAATTGCTCGGCAGAGCTCTCATCATCATCTTCCTGCGAGTGGGCAGCTGGACCTCTCTCTTTGCCGGAGCGAAAGGAGCCCATGATCTCGACTACCTTATCCTTGCGTTTCTTGGCCCGCGATATCAGATGCGCATAACCTTCAGCAATCGTTTCACGCAAAGGGTGATCAGCCGAGAGATGCCGTTTGGCAAGTTCGTCAGCAAGCTTGAAGTATGGTTCGCACTCGTCCAGGAGGCTGAGGCTTTCATAAGTCCGCGCCAGCTTATAGCAGATGGAAATATAGACCTGGTTTTCCTGACTGAAAATTCGCTCCGAAAGGTCCATAGCCCGCTTGTAGAAGCGACCGGCTTCCTCGTACTTCTCCATCCCCGTAAGAGCATCGCCCATGAATTCCAGCGCCATCGCCTTACTCGGATGCTCAATCGCACTGGCCTTGTCCAAAACCCCAAGAGCCTGTACGCAGTAATCCTCAGCGTCGGCAAACCTGCGCAGCTTGATTGCAGTGGCGGCCTCTTTCAAGAGTTCGCCAACGCCCTTGGCTCGGTCATCGTCATGCTCTGGTTCGTAAGACATGTGGGCAAGCAGCAGTGCCGCTTTCTCGCTCCTGAGACTACTATCTACATACCCATAATTGAGAAACGGCCTCTTGCGAACGGCATCTTGCCCGATTTATCGGAAGCCCGACCACCGCAGAAACGCATCCTGCGGGCGCCTTCGGCATCCCTCGGTAAAATCCCAAATCACCCTCTAGGCAAGCTAATTCAAAGTTCTATTTTCCGATCGGCGTGGTATGAAACTAAAACAAGGCAGACTACAAAGAAGGCGTCCAGCAGTCATGACTAACCTATATGAAACCACGGCGGACATGAACGTTATAAATGTTCTGCTCCTTCCTGGCGGGACGCTGGACTCTACCAAGATCAGGCATGTACTGGAGAAGGGTCGCACAGTTCCTGTTTTTCTGGACTGCGCCACAACAGTGCCCGACGCTCTGCAGACTTTGACCAAGGGCAAAACAGACGTCATACTCGTCGAGGCACATGGACAGGCGACCGAAACCCTGGACGCCGTGCTAAAGCTTCAAGTACAGGCACCCGGCGTTCCAATCATCACCCTGTGCACGCCGGAAAACGAGCATATCGGCATCGACAGCCTCAATTGGGGTGCTCAGCAATTTCTTGTCTGGAAAAACCTGGATGGAGACCTGCTTTTCGAAGCGTTGAGCGGATGCGTCGAACGCCGGCGAGTTCAAAAATATGAACAGAAACAGCTCGAAAGCGAGCGAGAAACGGTCCAGCAGATTCTCGAGTGTGCACCAGTCGGCATCGTTCGCATCAGCCGAGAACTCAAAGTAAAGGACGCCAATCCCGCATTTTGCCAGCTGTTCGGACTTAAGCACGAAAAAATCGCCAATAAACACATATGTGTGCTGGTGTCCGCTTTGACACCTGGTCAGTTTCACGAAGCAATCGCCGAAGACCACCCTATCGAAATAAGCGACTATCATCTCGGTCCGACGCCCAATCATCAGGAATCAGGGCTCTACTGCGACCTGATTATCTGGCCGGTAAAGTCGACAGAAAATGTCGTGACCGGATTTGTCCTCATCATCAAAGACGTCACGGACAAACTAAAGGTGAGCCAGCAGCGCGATGAATTCATCACCGCCCTGGCGCACGATTTGAAAGTTCCGCTCGCCGGTGCCGAAAGATTTTTGGAAAGTGTCCTGAACGGCTCATTGGGCGAAATCTCACCTCAGCTGTCGGACGCCCTCATGACACTGAGGCGCAGCAATAAGCATATGCTTTGGATGGTGCAAAACCTCTTGCTCACATACCAAGAACAAGAAGGTGTGCAGCTTTTCTTTATGGAAGCGATGAATGTCAAAGAAGTCGTTGAAGAATGCCTGCAGGAGTTGAAACCTTTCGCCAGCGCTGCCAATGTAGTGCTGGAAGCTGCCGTCGACGACAATCTGCCGATGATTCTGGCCGACAGAATCGGTATTCGCCGAGTTCTCATTAACCTTACCGACAACGCCATTAAAGCCAGTCCCTCTGGCAGCAAAATCTCTCTTATAGCGAACCGGGCCGGCTCCGGCGTCTGTATTCTCGTCAAAGACCAGGGCAAGGGAATTGCAGCCGAAGTGATTCCGACGCTCTTCAAGCGCTTCTGGAAAGAGCCGGGGGAATCGAAAAGCAGCTCGAATACAGGGCTCGGCCTGTATGTTTGCAAACGCATCATCGAGGCTCATGGAGGCAAAATCCGTTGCCAGAGCCGTTTAGGCGAGGGTGCATCCTTCATCATAAACTTGTCGGCGACCGTCGATTTCGGGGTCGATGAGTAGAAAATGCCGCATTGCCGCAGTCGCGCTTGACATCGAAGATCAAAATTTCAGATTCGAAAAAACAAGACAGGAGCCAGCCGTTCAATAGACACGCAGACCCAGTTTCCACGGGCTTTGTCGCATCATTAAATGGGTCATTTAATCTTCTTTTCGGGCAGCGAATCAATACCGGCTACCGGTTGCCATGCGCCAAATCAAGCCGGAATTGGTGTACCATATTGGCTTCCTCTCGATAGCCACTGTTAACTACTCTGGTTAAACGCGTCGGCATCGCCGAAGAAATCGCCGCAAACCACGCTCAATAATTGGGCAATTCCCCTCATCATGTTCGAACCAAAATCGATTGCGCAGAACTTGAAGCCTCTAGCCAGGCGGTTCTTCGCTAGACTCTCTCCGCCAGAACATAGAGACGTGCGTTACCCTCGCACAGAGATTCGCGTCTGCAAGAACTCATCTTTCAAGAAGGGCTGGAGAACAAAGTGGGAAATGCTCGCCCTGACAGTTTGGGATAAATGGATTTCACCAGGGGCCCCCAAGATTCGGCGCAGAAAATCACGCCGCATCCGCAATCGCAAAATGATTGAAGCACGCTTCAAATTACCATTACGCTGAATTCGAACATACAAATAAGTCCAAAACGAACTCTTTCTATCCTCAATGGACAGAAAGAGCAGCAAGTTTCCTGCTGCTCTCCTGTTCCCTCTGAAAGCTCGATAGAACGATCGGCGTAAATCGCTCTACCGCGGCGTGGAAAAATCACATTAATTCCAGGGGCTCAATCCGGTAGCGCCGTACTGCCACCATAAGTAGTGCTTTCAGCATCCGTGACGTCGAGCAAGGCTTCGCATCCAACGGCTCCAACATTCGAACCTCTGGGTTTCACATAGCCGACATTGCGTGACTCTGTCGCACCGGACCCTCTGAAAATTTGCGATAAATAGGCCTTTGCCGGTTCTACATACTCCAGCGGATTCAAATTCGAAACCCTCACAATAAGCGCAGCATGCACAAATAAAAGCAGTGCCGATAAGGCGATTGAATGCCAGTTGTCCCTGGCGAGCTCAGAAATAACTTTGCGCTTCATTCGACTGGAATGAAAAACGCACTGGCAATCTTGCTCACAAAGAGCAGTCTTAGACCTCGGCATAGCGTCGGCCTCCTGTTAGCATGAAGTGAAGAATTGCGTTGCCGAGCACACAAAATATGTGCGCGCAATCAAGCAAAAGCGCAGCAAAGGCTGTTACAGCGGTGCACGGTCAAAGTAAATTTCGGGAAATCAATTACGCTGGAAAGGTCCTGCGAGATCGACTGCGTGGATCCGAATTTTGACAGTTATGTTTTGCACTATAGTTATCGAACGCCAAGCGGAGAGTGCGCGAAAAACGACTCTTGGTCCGATTTGTGCGATTTAAGCGTATTGGCTATTATCGGCGTGTCAATAGTTTTGGCAAGCGAATTTTCACCATCTCCTTGTGGAAAACACTAATGAGCTCGCCAAAGAATATAGAGAACTTTTTGTTAGTGTCACGAATTTCCGACAAGACGATTTCGATATCAAGCGGTTGCGACGATTTTAAAAGAGCGATGTTCCCGATATCAAAATAAATCAAACTTGGCAAAAACCGCTAAGGCATGGGCTAAAATCGCCCTGTCGTTATGGCGAGTCGCCACCGTATCTAGTTAATACTGGACAGGAAGGACAATTTCAATGAAGAAAAATCTTCTACTAAGAGTTGCCGGTTTTCTCTGCGCACTAGGAATGAGCACCACACTCGCTACCACAGCCCAATGCAGCAAATCTAGCTGCACCGAAAGCTCAAAAGCAGATAACAAGGCTTTTCTTGAAGAGGTATCCACAAAGATTTCGAAGAACTATTCCGTACCGAGCGGTTTCGATGTTGTGAAAGCCAAGATCGGTTTTGACATGGATGCCAACGGCAACGTTAACAACGTTCGTCTGCTGGATGACGAAGACGCGCCTGCTGAAGGCCAGTCCTCAGTAACCAGAACTGCTCTGATTAAGGCCATCAAGAATTCTGCACCGTTTCCATCCCCAGGCTCAGTGAAGAAACCAGTAAAAATGGTTGCCTCATTCAACAAAACCAATGCCGAACAACCCGTCGTTTGCACCGTACAAATGAAATAAAAACCGACAGGCAAGCGGCGACAGAAAGTTTGACCCCAGACCACAGTGTGGGCGTATTCGCTTTAACTCCTTAGGCGATACGCTCATGCTGTTTGGTTTTCGCGGCTTAGATCGCGCAGCCTTATGACGCAACCGCTAAGGGTTTGGCGCAACTTCAATGATATAACCGGAACCAAGAATAGTTTTGATCAAGTCGTCACGTCCGAGCTTTTGCAGTTTTAACCTCAGTGTACGCATACATGTACGCACCGTGTCTTCCGAAGAGTCACTGTCCGAACGCCAGACAGAATCCAGAAGCGCCTTAGAAGAATAAATCGTATTAGTGTGACGCATCAGAAATTCCAGCAACGCACATTCCTTTGGCATCAACCGAAGGTTATTGCTGCCCACTTTTATGACGCGGGTCTTCAAGTCTAAAGAAACACCTTTGACATTGAGTTCCACTGGCAACATCTGTTTCGGGCGCCTGAGCAAACTTCGCACGCGCGCAGCCAATTCTCGAACATCAAAAGGCTTAGTCAGGTAATCATCGGCGCCGGAATCCAAGCCCTGTTCTTTGTCTTCGATTTCCCCTTTGCCGGTCAAAAACAACACGGGAGCATCACCCCCCTTGCTGCGGTAGCGCCTGCATACTTCGAGCCCGGTAATGTCAGGCAGGCCCCAGTCGAGAATAATGACGTCAAAGTCAAACTGCTCCAAAAGCTGGAGCGCGTCCTCTCCGTTGTCCGTCATCTCAAATACAAAGTTTTCCTGCTTGAACCAGTCCTCAAGCCATCCGGCGACCTCTGTATCATCTTCAACCAGCAGAATCTTCGACATAGATAAGAACTTGAATCGGGAAGTCGCTAGTATCTTAACCCAATTCTGTCGGTTTAACGTTGCTCTCGACCCACACCAGACGGGGACCACGAGCACTGGTGAAAGCTTGTATTCACGATCAGTTCACGACCATATTGATAACTTGGACAACGACCGAAATAATCTCCCCGAACCATACATCCTTCGCTTATTAAGCGACTTACTATGTCGTTCTTCAGCGCCAATACTGCGTCTGAATCGCGCGCTGCGAGTTACTCACCTATGGCAGCCAACGAAAATGTCGAAGCGCCGATACAAAAACCGCAGGCAACGCCTGAGGAAAGCAATTTCGACCCTGTAGGACTGTTGAAAGAGGTGGCAAGGCCGGAAACACAAAATACGGGTACGGACAGCCTAACGCAGTTTCCTTCCTTTGCAACAACTAACATCTACAGGTCTGTCTTCGACGCAAATCCAACCGCCAACGCCAATCTAGAATCAGTCAACCGGCTTTTCTTCGGCGCGTCCAATGAAGATATGCGGCTGCAATTAGCAGTTGCTGCAGAGGCACGGCCGCAGAAAGAAAGGGTTAGCAGCAGCAGGGATTTTGCTCTGGGCGGCGACAGCCCAGACCTTGTAAAGTCGCGCAATGATGTAATCGAACTTGCCGGCAGGCGCGGCTTAGATACGAACGCATTTCACGACAGCATGAAGAAATTGGAGCAGCGCGCAAAATCTGGGGAAACCAATTCAGCAGAAGTCAAATCGACATATGACAATGTGGCTCGATTGCTGCGCAACGGTGGAAACAATCAACTCGACAAAGCGGATATGAACAGGCTTGCCGGACAAATAATGAAACAGGCAGGCGACCCGTCCTTAATCTTCCAGGGCAATTACAACACTTGTTCTGTCGCATCGACAGAAGTTAGAACTTACGCGCGCACGCCAGGAGCCGCAGCCAAGTTGGTTGCGGACGTAGCGGAGAGGGGATTTTTCAGGTCCGCTCTAGATGGAACGAGAGTGGAGGTAGACCGCAAACCGCATGGAGAATCGCTTTTGCCAGAGCGCGACAAAATCCGCACTCACGCCAGTGAAATTTTTCAAGTGACGGCCGCGAATCTTTTCTGGACCGATAAAGGCAAGCAATATTCTCAGATAAATCCGCGTCAGGACGGCGGCTACATGGATCCTGAAAGAAATAAAGTCGACAACGGTGAGCGACTGGTGGACAAGAGAACAGGCAAACCGGTAGACGGCGGCGATGAGCATTTCCCTTCGGTACCTGATGACGGATACGCAAAAATCATAAGCAGAATTACCGGCAGGCAGGAAAAGCATGTTGCGATTCAACGAAGCGAAGCGCTTGATGGACCGGCGCCATCTGTCTTGCAGCCGAAAAATCCGCAACAATTCGAGCAGATGCTTGCGCAGTTGAAGAGACAGGGAAAACTGCCCATCATGGCAGGTGTGGACACTAACTTCGAGCCCTTCAAAGGGGACGGCGCCTTGTCTTCTACCTCTGCCAACGCAGTTACGGACGAAGAGGGGCCGCATCAGGTACTGATTAGAGATTTCATTCCGTCAAAAGATGGCAAACCAGCGCGCATTCTTGTGGACAATACCTGGAGTCGCAAAGTCGACCGCCTCAATCCCAATATCGATCCAACACCCGGACCAGATGGGCGAATTCCGGCAGGAGCAGCCCTCACAGTACAACAAATGTGGACCGCTATGGGCGCCTGGCCGGAAAAGAAAAAATGAGAAACACAGGGATGAAAACGCAAAAGCCCCGGTGTGAGCCGGAGCCAGTGCGCTAGTTGCTGTCAAATCACATGGGGAGAAAAACTATTTCTTTGTAGAACCTGCGTAAGCACGTTCATAAACAGGCAACTCATTAGCGAGCGAATTCGCCTTCAGCTGCCAGCCGAGAGAGTCACGCGTCTTTTTAGATTCGATTCTCTGATCGAGAACAAAGCCTTCGACAGCCGGACCGTATATTTTCCTTGCCTCATCAATCGGCCATTCCTTAACCTTTCCGGCGAGCCCACCAGCAGCAGCGACCAACTCAGCAATTTGCTTCAAGGTCTGTGGTGCCTCATTGCTGGCATGGAGCAAAGAACCAGGTTGCGCATTTTCAGCCGCAAGCACGTATAGATTGGCAAGATCATCTATATGAATCAGCGAAACATGATTTTCGCCGGTGCCGATGTAGCGAGCGTATCCATCCTTCTGAGCGGTTGCATAGAAGCTGGCAATCAGACCGCCTTCACGTCCATAAACAACCGTCGGTCGAATGACAATTGAGCGCACTCCATAGTTTTTCGCTTCAATTACCTTCTGCTCGACAGCCGGACGCCAGGCCACAACCGGAATAGGGTTGACCGGAGTAGTCTCATCAGCAAGGATGCTGCCAGTATTACCGAGCACCCAGGTGCCGCTTGTATAGATGAAAGTCTTGTTGGTACCCTTCAATGCGTTGAGAATGGTTTCAGTTGCTTTCTCATCGACAGCGCCGAATTCATGATCATTGGTCGCTGCTGTGTGAATAACAACATCTGCCTCTTTAACAGCTTGTTCGAATTCCTGAGGTTTGCGCAGATCGCCGCGATAGGGTTTATAGCCGCGCTTAGTCAGCTCTTCAACTGCGCGGTCCGTGCGTGCAAGAGCGGTGACATTGTAACCGCGTGCCTTGAACTGTTCTGCGACTGCTGAACCAATATAACCAGTAGCGTTGGTGATAAAAAGATTTGCCATTTTTTCTAACTCCTAAATATGAATAGTGTTTTTGTATTTATTCGTCTTGTTCAGGGACGGTTTTTTGCTTGTCTCATTTGGAGACGTAACTTTCCAGTGCTGTAGCTCTATTTCAGAGCCTTTATGACGCATTGCGCACGCGAGTCAAATCAGACGCGGGAGAAAATAGATCCCAAACGCGCGACAAATTCGGCACCACATTCGGTGCGCAATTCTTTACTGCCTGCCTAAATCACAAGGAGACTGAAGGCTCAGTTTCCGCTTATTCAGAGCTTCCCGGCGATTCTCTCACTCGCACACAGCAAAGCAAAAAGTATTCAATTTAAAGATGGTTGTACTGCAACCTGCGTTATATAGTCCCCAGTGGGGGACACATGCAGCATGCACAAAGGATGAACGGACACATCTCGCCTGCCATTGATGGGCGGGATGCGAATTGGTTACGCGGTGTGGAGCTGTTGCTCATTGCGTTCCGTTCTCGGAGGATTAACACAACTCAGTATACATGCCGCTCAAAGAATGTCGCCGAATTGTTAACCAAATATGAAACAGCAATCACTTGAAAACAAACCCAAACACAGCCGCATACAGACGCAAGCGCCTTTCAAAATTCGCTTAAAAAACGGGTGATGCAAGGCACCACCCGTACAATTTCTATATTGTTTTTTCTCTTATGGACGAACAGGAAGTCCAAGCGCAGTCGCATCGCCGGAGACGCAACGAAGACCGTTTTCATCGGCGACGATATCACCAGCCTCATCTGACTTCACGTGCCACGCATCAAAGTAATTGCGCACCAACCACCCCTCACCGTCATCCATCTTGGTCCAGGTCCAGCCGCTCGAGCTGCTGACAGAGACAACATTATTGTCCTCATCGTAAGTCATGGAATAAGTGGTATCACAATGGCGATATCGGAAAGTGGCAACACGCCCCTCCGTATCGCGAGTAAATCTGTCGCCGTAATGATTGACGTAAGTGACATTGGAAGCACCCTGCTTGTGACGTCGCTCTCTAGACTTCTTCCACTCAGGATAATTCTCATGAACAGCGGAATTCATGCGTTCATCAACCATGGACCAGGCTTCTTTATAGTCTCCGTACATTGTTCTTTCCTCAAAAATTTTATGGGTGAAACTCTTGTGCTTAACGGCCCGCATCCTTGGCGCTGCCGCTGTTTTACGCCCTCAACCGCAGCACGCGGCTGAAGGCACCGTAATAGCCAGGAGATTTTCCAGAATTCTTTCGGTCATTCCTCGGGTGTCGACCACCTTCTGATCGGCCTCACCGGCGCGAACGATATCGCGCGTTCTATATCCTTCTTTCAGTGTTTTCTCAACTGAGGTCTCGATAGCCAGCGCTTCTTCTTCGAGTTGGAAAGAATGACGCAGCATCAGGGCGACGCAAAGTATTTGCGCAACTGGATTGGCTGTGCCCGTACCGGCGATATCTTGTGCAGAACCGCCGGGCGGCTCGTAAAGTCCAAAGCCCTCTTTGTTCATGCTGGCCGAAGCAAGCAAACCGAGAGAACCGGGCAAAACTGCAGCAGCATCCGTAAGGATGTCGCCGAACATATTACCTGCAACCACAACGTCGAATTGAGACGGGTCGCGAACAATTTGCATCGCGCAATTGTCCACGAGCATATCTTCGAGTTGCACATCCGGATAACCCAGCGAAACCTCTTTGACTACAGCGCGCCAGAGTTTTGAAGCGTCGAGAACATTTGCTTTGTCGACAGAAGTCACCTTCTTGCGGCGTTTTTGCGCAGCCCTGAAGGCGGTTTCCGCAATCGATGCAATCTGCTCCTCATCATAAGTGATGAGATCAGTGGCAGTTCTGACTCCATTTTCCGCGTTGAATGTTTTGTGCTCGCCAAAATAGCAATCACCCAGAAGTTCGCGCAGGAAAAGAATATCAACACCTCTTTCGATGACTTCTTTCTTCAGAGGGCAAAGATATTCAAGCTCCGGTATCACTTTCACCGGTCTGTAGTTGGCGTTGAATTTAAAAGTTTTGCGCAGGGAGAGGATCGAATTGGCTTCGCAATTCTTCCACTTCGGATTGTTCATATCGCTGACAGGTCCGCCCACGGAGCCGAACAAAATCGCATCCGAGGAACGGCATACTGATTTTGTCTCTTCCGGCAAATGCGTCTCATACTTGTCGTATGCGGCGCCACCGACCAAAGCAGTGGTTGTGGAAAAGCGATGACCATACTTATCGGCGACAGTGCTGAGCACGCGCAGGGCTTGCTCCATCACCTCTGGTCCGATTCCATCTCCGGCCAGTACCGCTATATGCTTGTCCATTTTGTGCTCCCTTCGCCTGTTTTTGCGGACTAGGCTCCGCGTGTCGACATGAATCTTTGTTGCTCTTGTCTTTTGCGAAATTCTTGAATATCTGCGGTGTGCGATCTGATGTATTCGATGTCGTCGAGACCATTTAGCATGCAGTGCTTGCGGAACTGGTCATATTCGAATTTGTAGCTGCTGCCGTCGGGCAAGGTGACCGTTTGGGACTCGAGATCAACGGTGATTTCGTAGTCCGCGCTCGTCGCGGACTGCAGAATTTGATCTACAACCTTATCCTCCAAGACTACCAGTAATAGTGCGTTTTTGGCGCTATTGTTGTAGAAGATGTCGGAAAAAGATTTCGCAATTACCACCCTTATTCCGGCGCCCGTTAATGCCCAGACTGCGTGCTCGCGAGAAGAGCCGCAACCGAAATTACTGTCAGTGACAAGAATGGACGCGCCCTCGAATTCTTTGCGATTCATAGGGAAATTCGGGTCGTTATCGCGCAAGCGGCGAAATAAATTCGCGCCGTATCCGTCTTTGCTTATGCTTGTGAGAAACTGCGCCGGAATGATGAGGTCCGTGTCCACGTCCTTCATCGGCACTGGCATGGCTTTGGATTTTACAGTTGTAACCTTTTGCATGATTCGAACCTTCTAGTGTGATTTGGCCGGAGCGCCGGCTTCCAGCCGGCATTGAAAGTCTTGAATTGGGCCGGAGCGCCGGCTTCCAGCCGGCATTGAAAGCTTGAATTGGGCCGGAGCGCCGGCTTCCAGCCGGCATTGAAATTCTCGCTTAATCCTCCGCTCTAGTTCTCTAGAAATTTAGCCGGCGAAGTAATGCAACCGGCGATGGCGCTTGCCGCCACCGTAGCCGGTGAGGCAAGGTGGGTGATGCTATCCGGTCCCTGCCGTCCGACAAAGTTCCGATTTGAAGAACTGATACACCGTTTGCCGGGAGGCACCTGGTCATCATTCATCGCCAGACACATTGAGCAGCCGGGCATACGGAAGTCGGCCCCGGCGGCGCGGAAAATCTCGTCGAGCCCCTCTTCCTGGCAGCGCTTCATTACCGCTTCGGACCCGGGCACGACATACATGGTCACGCCTTCGCTGACTTTACGGCCTTTGAGAATGTCGGCAACGATTCTCAAATCCTCAATACGACCATTCGTGCAAGAACCAACGAAAGCCCATTCCACGGGAGTTCCCTCGAGCACTTGCTGCTCCTTGAGTTTCGTATACTCGAGAGCGCGAACCGCAACTGCTCGTTCGTTTGCGGCCATAGTCTCCAGCTTGGGAATGCGCTCGCCAAGTGAGACACTCTGCGCGGGATTGGTTCCCCAGGTGACAATCGGCTCCAACTTATCGAGGTCTATAGTTACAACCTTGTCGTATTGGGCGTTTTCATCACTGGCAAAACTCTTCCAGTAGGCAACCGCTTCGTCCCACCTATCAGCGCCGGGTGCATGAGCACGTCCTTTGAGATAATTGAACGTTGTTTCATCAGGCGCGATCAGCCCGGCTCGAGCACCGCATTCAATGCTCATATTGCAGACGGTCATGCGCTCTTCCATGGACATGGCCCGCACCGCTTCTCCAACGTATTCGATAACATGTCCGTTAGCGCCACCCACGCCGATTTCACCAATCAGCTTGAGAATTGCATCTTTGGCATAGACCCCTTTGCGAAAACGACCTTTGAATTCGACTTTCATCGATTGAGGCTGTTTTTGAAGAAGGCAGCCTGTCGCCATTACGTGAGCAACTTCAGAAGTGCCGACACCGAAAGCCAGCGCGCCAAAGGCGCCGTGGGTGGAGGTATGGCTGTCGCCGCAAACAATGGTCATTCCCGGCTGAGTGACGCCGAGCTCGGGACCGACAACGTGCACGATGCCTTGTTTGCCGGAGTCGAAATCAAGAAAAGGAATATTGTGCTTCTTGCAGTTGTTGCGCAGTGTTTCTACTTGCGTTCGCGCCGCCTCATCATATATTTCCCAGCGATTTTGCCTCGTCGGCGTGCTGTGATCTATTGTGGCGAGCAGGCGGCTCGGGTCGAAAACTTGAATGTTTCTTGATTCAATCAATTGGAAGGCTTGCGCGGAAGTGACTTCGTGCAAGAGCATCAAATCTATAGCAAAAACGCATGGGTGCCCCTCCATCTGTTTGACCACATGGGCCTGCCAGATTTTTTGAACGATGTTTTTAGCGGTGTTTTTTGCGCTCATGGTTGAATTTCCAGATTTTTCCTTCGTAGCAGTAGCCATCTATGCCACCTCCACCTTGACCGAGGGGCAATCTTCATCGCCGCAGGTTTCCGAATTTCCCGGCTGCGCACCGCTCGAGGTCAGACGCGCCAGGTATAGTTCCAAACTGTCGGCGAGCGCCTGGCAGCTTGCATCGATGATATTTTGCGAGCAGCCGACCGTCCACCATCTGTCGTCGCCGCTGGTTGCTTCGATGATTACACGGGTCATCGCATCTGTCGCTTGATCCGGGTCGAGAATTCGCACCGTATAGTCGGCGAGGCGCACATCCTCGATGTGCGGGTAACTCGGCGTAAGAGCCTTTCTCAAGGCGAGGTCGAGAGCATGCACCGGACCGCGACCTTCGGAGGCGGTGTGGAATTTCTCATCACCGACTTTCACCTTTACCATGGCTTCGGCACTGGTGCCGGTGCGATTACGGTCGGAAACAACCACCATCATATCGACGATTTCAAAAGGCGCGACGTAGTCGGGTGCGGCACGGCGCATCAGAAGTTCAACCGTCCCTTCAGCGTTCTCGAATTGATAGCCGTTGCCTTCCATCTCCTTCACTTTGGCGAGCACATTGGCTTCTGTTCCGACGACACCGACGCCCACTTCATTGGCAAGCATGCGGATATTGCCACGTCCGGAAAGTTCGGAAACAATCACCTGGCGGCGGTTGCCGACCATCGACGGGTCAACATGCTCGTAGCTGTGGGCGACGCGCTCGACTGCAGCTACGTGCAAGCCGGCTTTATGCGCAAATGCGGAACTGCCGACATAGGCTGCGCACGGATCGGGATTGAGATTGGCGATTTCGCTCACGGTGCGCGACAGTTCTGTGAGTTTTTTCAAATCAGACTCGCGAACGCAGTCGTAGCCCATTTTGAGTTTCAAAGTCGGCATCAGCGAGACGAGATTGGCATTGCCACAACGCTCGCCGTATCCGTTGATCGTCCCTTGCACTTGACGCGCACCGGCTTCGACAGCGGCGATGGAATTGGCGACGGCAAGTTCCATATCGTTATGGCAGTGGACGCCGTATCGGGCCGGCACTGCTCGCATCATCGCAGTAACAACTCTTGTAACGTCACTGGGCATACAACGTCCATTGGTATCGCAAAGGACTACCCAGTCTGCACCGGCTTCGACGGCGGCGCCTGCCACCTTGACGGCATATTCAGGCGAGGACATGAAACTATCGAAAAAGTGCTCGGCATCGAAGATTACTTCCTTGCCGTGCTGTTTCAAAAAGCGAACGCTGTCCGCGATCATTTTGAGGTTCTCTTCCAGGTCGGTTTTGAGAACCTCCTCTACGTGAAGGCTCCAGGTCTTTCCGACAATCGCAGCAGCCTTCGTGCCGGCATCCAGCAGGGCCTTGAGATTGGCATCGTCTTCAGCCCGCACCGCAACTTTGCGGGTGCAACCGAATGCGACTACCGTCGAATGCTTCAGCGGATTGGCGCGCATCTGGCGGAAGAATTCAGCATCCTTCGGGTTCGATCCCGGCCAACCGCCCTCGATGTATGGAACGCGAAAGCCATCGAGAAGCTTCGCCACTTTGACTTTGTCGTCGAGCGAAAAGCTCAAGCCCTTGCGTTGCGCACCATCTCTGAGAGTGGTGTCATAGAGATAAACAAAGTTCTGCTGGTTGGTTCTGTCGTTTTGCATGCTCTTGCTCTGCATGATGTACCTTCACTTGTTCGAGGTCGTAAAGCTTGGCGATTTGCTTGAGAGCAGCTTCCACCGGACGCATGCTCTCGACTGTAATTCGCGCACCCAGCTGGGCATAATCGACTGAGACATCGGCATTCAGCGCCAGAATGCCAAAACCACGCTGCCGGAGCCGTCCAAGCAGGCGTTCAAGGGCGCCTTCGCTATTGGTCATCGTCACTTCGAGCGTAAATCTCATACTGCTTTAGCCTCCATCATTTCCGTATTCGACTTGCCGGGCGGCACGAGCGGCCAAACATTCTCACGGGGATCTATCATCACGTGCGCAAGGAGTGGTCCTTCGCTTTCCAAAATTGTCTTGATTGCCTCATCGACTTGGTCGGGCTTATCTACTTTGATTGCCGGGATACCGAATGCTTCAGCGACTTTTGCAAAATCCGGATTGTCCGATAGGTCAACTTCGCTGTAGCGCTCACTGAAGAAAAGCTCTTGCCATTGGCGCACCATGCCCAGTGCTTGATTGTCGAAAAGGACGATTTTTACAGGCAGGTTATAACGCTTGAGCGTCGCCAGCTCCTGGATGTTCATCATGATCGAGCCGTCGCCGGAAACATTGATCACGCGGGCATTCGGGTTGGCGAGTTGGGCGCCAATCGCACCGGGAAGACCATAACCCATCGTGCCCAAACCGCCGCTGGTGAGGTGCGTCTCAGGTGATTGAAACTGGCAGTGCTGGGCGACCCACATCTGGTGCTGACCGACATCGCAAGAGATAACGGTCTCCTTCTCCGCCGCTCTTACGCTCAATTCTCTGAGCATTCTCGGAGCATAAACATGCTCGGTTTCGACGTCGTAATTGAATTGATACTCTGCCTTGTTGTTCAGGCAGCGCTCTTTCCACTCATCTATTTGCGGGCGGACGTGCAAGAAATTGAGAGCCACTTTCACGTCGCCGACAATCGAGCAATCGGCAGCGCGGAGCTTGCTCACTTCCGCCGGATCGATATCCATGTGGATGACTTTGGCGTGCGGCGCAAACTCTTTCAACTTGCCTGTGACGCGGTCATCAAAACGCGCCGCGACACAGATGAGCAAATCGCATTCTTGAACCGCTATATTCGCCTGTTTTGTCCCGTGCATACCGAGCATGCCGAGATTGAGCTCGTGGGTTGATGGAACGGAACCGATGCCTTGAAGTGTAGTTACAACAGGGATGCCGCTTGCATCGACGAATGAGCGAAACTCTTCAGTAGCACCGGCGATGCGGATTCCGCCGCCGGCATACACGAGAGGTCTGGCACTCTTTTCGATCATCTGCCGCGCCATGGCAACTTGATGCGCGTCCGGGCGAGCGGCAGTTTCATCCACCGTATCGTCAAAAGCAACAATATCCAATTCGGCAAGCGCGACATCTTTGGGAAGGTCCACGAGAACAGGGCCCGGACGCCCGGTGCGAGCGATCTGAAATGCTTCGTGGATTGTGCTCGCCAAATCTTCAATGCGTCGAACGAGGAAGCTGTGCTTCACGACCGGCATGGAGATGCCGAAGATGTCGACTTCCTGGAATGCGTCCGTGCCGATGAATTGACTTGCGACCTGACCGGTGATGGCAACCATTGGAACAGAATCGAGAAAAGCGTTGGCGATGCCGGTGATCAAGTTGGTGGCACCGGGACCGGAAGTCGCAAAGCAAACGCCGACACGGCCGCTGTGGCGCGCATAGCCATCGGCAGCCAGTGCGGCAGCCTGTTCGTGACGGACAAGTATGTGCTTCAACTTAGAATCAACAAGTGCGTCATAAAGGGGCATGATGGCGCCGCCCGGATATCCGAAGACGGTGTCCACACCCTCCTTTTCCAACGCTCTTATTACTATTTCGGCACCCTTCATTTGTTTTCTCGATTCTCTAATGAGTTCTTTTTGTTTTCGCGATTCTCTAACGAGTTCTATTTCTTTGCCGGCTGGAAGCCGGCGCTCCGGCCAATTTCAGGATTTTCGCTGCCGGCTGGAAGCCGGCGCTCCGGTCGTTAGCGTCCGGCGCCGACTGGTTGCTTTTCGGATTGTTTGGCGGCGGCTTTTTCTTTGAGCCAGCTCATGTTGTCGCGCATTCTCTTGCCGACTGTCTCGATCGGATGCTCGAGGTCTTTCTTGAGCAATTCGTTGTAGCGGTCGCGAGCGCCTTTGTTCTCGTCGATCCATTCTTGAGCGAATTTGCCATTCTGGATTTCGGTAAGAACTTCTTTCATGGCGGCGCGAACATGGTCATCGACGATGCGAGGTCCGCGGGTGAGATCGCCGAATTTAGCTGTTTCGCTGACGAACTCATGCATGCGTGCAAAGCCGCCTTCATAGATCAGATCGACTATCAGTTTCAATTCATGCAAGCATTCGAAGTAAGCGACTTCCGGTTGATATCCGGCATCAACAAGAGTTTGCCATCCGGCTGCGACCAGTTCGGTGACGCCACCGCAAAGAACGGCTTGCTCGCCGAAAAGATCTGTTTCGGTTTCCTCAGGGAATGTGGTTTCGATAACTCCGGCTTTGGTTCCGCCCAGGGCATGAGCGTATGCGAGTGCTGTTTTGAAAGCATTACCGGAAGCATTCTGATGAACGGCAACCAAACACGGAACGCCGCGACCTTCTTCATATTGACGGCGAACCAGTGCGCCCGGTCCTTTAGGCGCGATCATAATGACGTCTGTCTCAGCGTTTGGCTGGATGGTTTTGTAATGGATATTGAATCCATGCGCAAACATGATTGTTGCGCCCGCTTTCAAATTCGGCTCGACAGCCTCTTTGTATAGCTTAGGCTGTGCCATGTCGGGGCAGAGGAAGCAAACAACATCAGCCGATTTCGCGGCTTCTTCCGGAGTCTGCGGCTTAAAACCATCTTGCTCAGCTTGTTGCCAGGTCTTTCCACCCTTTCTCAATCCGACGACAACATCGACGCCGCTTTCCTTAAGATTGAGCGCATGCGCGCGTCCCTGGCTGCCATAGCCCAGAACGGCTACTTTCTTGCCCTGAAGAGCGGTGGCGTCGGCATCTTTTTCCCAGTACATAGTCGTCATTTCTTGCTCCTTTGCTTTGTTTATTTCTTTACCGACATAGCCGGCTGCGGGGTGGAAAAACTGTTGGTGACTGCTCCTTCAGAAGCGGAGGAAACGAGCCTTGCGTACTTGGCGAAAACACCGGTTTTGTACGCGGGTTCTTTTGGCTGCCAATCTTTTTGCCGCGAGGCGAGATCGGCGTTTATGTTCACTACCTTTTTCGTAACGTCGATTTCAATTTCATCGCCGTCTTTGATGTGGGCGATGGGTCCGCCGGCTGCTGCTTCCGGAGAAACGTGGCCGATCATGAATCCATAGGTTGCGCCGCTGAAGCGACCGTCTGTGATGAGCGCAACAGAGTCGGACAAGCCGGCGCCGACGATGGCACCGGTAACACCAAGCATTTCGGGCATGCCGGGTGCGCCTTTAGGTCCGACATAGCGGATGACGACAACGTCGCCGGCTTTGATGCCGCCTGTTTGAACGGCTTGGAAAGCAGCATCTTCAGTGTCGAAAACACGGGCAGGACCAACGAAATTGGTGCGATTGTGTCCCGAAAGTTTTACAACACAGCCTTCCGGTGCAAGCGAACCACGCAATATGCCGATGCCGCCCATCGCTTTCAAGGGCTTCTCAACGGTGGTCAATACTTGCTGACCTTCCTTCTCGACAGCTTCCTCAGCTTCTTCGAAAAGGGTGCGTCCGGTAACGGTCGGCGAGTCGCTGACGAGACCGGCATCTTTCAAGCGCTTAGCAAGAAGTCTTTGTCCACCGGCGGTTTCCATATCAGGCGCCGTAAAGCGGCCGCCCGGCTTGAGGTCGGCGATGATAGGTGTTTTAGCCGAGATGCGATCGAAATCATCGAGCTCCAGCGCAACTCCGGCTTCGCGCGCGATTGCCAGCAAGTGGAGAACTGCATTGGTGGAGCCGCCGGTGGCAACAACAGAGGCGATGGCGTTTTCCAGAGCGCGGCGAGTGATGATGGAGGACGGGCGAACATTTTTTTGCAAGAGTTCCATTACAAGAATGCCGCAGCGCTCGGCTACGGCAAACTTCCTTGGATCTTTTGCTGGCACGTCATTTGCACTCATTGGTGACATGCCGAGAAATGTGGCGGCGGTGGACATGGTATTGGCTGTGAACTGTCCACCACAAGCTCCAGCGCCAGGACAAGCGCCGTTTTCCATCTGTTTGAGTTGTTCTGCAGTCATCTTGCCGGCGGCGCAGGCACCAACAGCTTCGAAAACATCCTGAATCGTAACGTCATGCCCTTCGTACTGACCGGGCATTATAGAACCGCCGTAAAGCATTACGGAAGGAAGGTCAAGGCGGGCGAGCGCCATGAGCGTTGCTGGAATTGTCTTGTCGCAAGCAGAGAGCGCGACTACGGCATCGAACATATGACCGCGGACGCAGAGCTCGATCGAATCAGCGATGACTTCGCGAGACACGAGCGATGCCTTCATCGCTTCGGTGCCCATGGAGATGCCGTCGGAAACAACGATTGTATTGAACTCGAGCGGGGTGCCGCCGGCTTTGCGCACGCCGTCTTTTACTTTTTCGGCGAGTTCGCGCAAGTGGAAATTGCAGGGACCGACTTCGGTCCATGTGTTAGCGATAGCAACTAGTGGCTTCTCGAGATCGGCATCGGTCAAGCCCGTCGCCTTGAACATGGCTCTGGCGGGAGCGCGATTTGGTCCTTTTTTGATTCCGTCGCTGTACATTTTCGGTTTCTTCGCGGTCTTCTGTTGAGTGTTGTCGATTTGATTTTTTGTACTGATTTTTTTTGAGTTAGTTGACCGAACGGTCAGTCGAAAAGGGCACCTAAACAAAAACCCCGCACCGTGTGTTCCGGGTGCGGGGCTCAGTAGTTTGGTTATCCCTAACTATGCAAGCGGACCGCCCCCGGAGTGCAGAATAATCAGCACCAGGTTCAGAATAATCACGACTTGCAGCACGTTAGCGAACACTAAGATTTTCCTTGAAGGCTCATCGGGGCTGTTTTTCAGCCCTTCACTAATTAGATGTTTCTGGAAGAGGCGCAAATTTGCTTGCGCGTATTACCAGGATAGCGGATGTCTCTGAGACGTCAATGCTTTGTTGCGTGAAGGCAACAAAGCCTCGCATCAGTCCCATCATGAAGCCCTATAAACCTGCGCAGTATGAGCTTTTGCGACGATCGAACTTTGGTTCGATCCATCGTTCACATTTCTCTTCTTGGAGAAGTGTTTATCTATATAGGCTCGATTTGTTGCATCAATCAAGGCTCTCATCGCCGAAACCTCGATGTCCTGGTCAACGCCTTCGCCCTCATACTGCTTTCCATTCGGTGCAGTGATAACTATGCGCGACCGGCTGTTTGCATTTATCCCGGCGCCTTCTGAACGGCTCTGGTGAGACAGAATTTCAATGAATCCAAACTGGTCCTCGATAGCCCGTTTTACGGCTGCAAGCGCTGAGTCTCTGCCGAGATGCTCCTCCTGAATCTCGCCTTGACGGTCGAAGAACCGCCCATGCAGTCTCACCGTGGCGCGATTTGCATTTTTGCCATAATCGATGCGATCGATCGAAATAGGATTTCTGTATTCAAAATACGCGCCCATGAGTTCTTCATCGGTGATGCCTTTTCTTCTTTCACTGAACTTGTCTTTGATGTACTGTGCAATCGCCGCTTTTTCGGCATCCTCACAGGCGTATCCATAGTCCTCAATGATCGACTTGGCATGATTTCCTCCGCTTAATGGACCAAATAACATGGTGATTCGTTTGCCGATATCACGAGGATCAAAGGGCTGGTAAGCCATCGGATTTTTGAGAATGGCATTGGTGTGACCGCCGGAAGAGTGTCGAGCAGCGTTATCGCCGCTTACCGGCCAATGCGGCTGGCGCGGCAACATGTGTTGATTAACAAAATCTGAGATAGCCTGAATCTTCTCTGCAGCGATACCTGTGAAGAGTGGATCTCCACCTTGCTGGCGCTCTCCGAATTGACGAATGATCATGATGCACTGTTCGAGAGAAGCATTTCCCGCGCGCTCGCCAATCCCGTTTATGCAGCCTTCGATTTGTCTGGCTGGACCATCGAAGACGGCATTGATCGTATTCGGCACAGCCAGTCCAAGATCATTGTGGCAATGAACCGACCAGGTAATGTCTCTGTCCGGAAATTCGCGCTCGATGATTTCCGCATGCCTGCGCATTTTTGCAACAAAATAATCGTCACCTTCCAGAGCACAGGCACCGCCGATTGTATCCGGGCAATTGATAATCGTCGCGCCGGCTGCAACTGCGGCTCGAATCAGCTCGGTTACGAAATCGAAATTCTCTCTCATACGCGAATAGCCTTCCGGGCTGAACTGCACTTCCATGCCCGCGGCAACAGCCATCGATACCATCCGGTACACATCGTCAGCGATGCCCGCTTTGTTGTCTGCGTTGCGCCCAAGCGATGCCGGCATCAATTCAGGGTCAACGGGGACATAGGTATGCAAACGTGCCTTGCCTCGGGAAATGGCTGGACGAAGCGACTCGATGGTCTTAATTACTTGCTCTTCGCGCAACTGGCAAAGAGCGGCAACGATCGGCATATGCTCCATATGGAGCATCTCTTCAGCAATTGTCTGAACGATTTTGAAATCAGTGCTGCTGGCAGATGGAAAACCGGCTTCCAGAACATCCACTCGAAGCATCGCTGCCAGACGCGCATATTCAATGTTTTGCTCGAAGTCCATTCCGGCGCCGGGGCACTGTTGCCCGTCGCGGAGTGTCGTATCAAAAACTTTGATTTGACGCTCTTGCTCACAGCGAAGAATCGCTTGTGGATTTTGAATCATGATGCCCCCTGAAGTTTTCTGGGAAATTTTCCGGATAAAACAAGAAGGGCTCCGTCGAAGACGAAGCCCAGATAAAGCTGAATAAAGCTGGCTTCGTCTACTTAAATTCGCTCAACAGCAGGTTGCCCAGGTCGAGACCCAGGGACAGCAGTAGAGCGGTAGCCAGATTCATTTGCATACCGACATTCTGCTGTCCGCTCCCGGACGTGTCAACCGTTCTTTGCGAAAACCGTTACGTGATGAGGCGTTCGCACTCTATGGATATCATGATTGAATTTCTTAATTTATATATGCGCATCTGAAATTCAATTGCGAGAACCATCAAGTCGCTGGCAGCGCGGATTTATTTCGTGAACTCACTTCACGTGAAACGAAACAAGTTCTTCAAAGCATTTTTCGCGTCCAGTGCTGTCAGCCGATTTTACGAGCCCAACATTCGGCGAAAACATTCTGCTCTGGTAAAGAACCTTCGCACCATTCACCATAAGACCACCAATGCGCAAACAGGTGAATTCTCCGGCAGGCACTTTCACTTTCTCAACTGGAAAAACTTGCCATCGCTCACTAGGCGATCCAGGAGCGGCGCTCTTGCTGCTCCACATCCAGATACTGCCGACCTCGATCTTGTTATCAACGACCAATTTTGCAGGAGTGAAAGTCACACTGCTAGGCGACTTGCCGCCCACATCCACTCGCGTCAAGAATGTTTTATCACCGATTTTTCTATAGAACTTTGTTTTCGGATTTTGTGGATCATTCGAAAACAGCTTGAACGAGCAGTCTCCATTTCTATCTCGTTTCAAATCAATCAAACGATATCTAACTTCACCGATTTTTCCCTTAGCGTCGGTGGTTTTGTAAGCCCACCAATTTCCATTTTTGGCTGGAAATAAATCTCCATCACCAGACCGAACCGAGTTACTATCTGCGGCTATTGCAGACTCGAATAGCGACACACTGAAAAATGTGGTGAAGCCTACCAGTAGCAAAGTATTCAGCCAACGCAATCGAAACACCGAAAAATGGATTTTGGGAGCAAGAACACCTGCAGATAATTATGATCGGCCGGCCCTGCGGGAAATATTAGCGCGTCGATGGCTCGTGTGCACACTTTCGACAAAACGCATTCTGAGAACAGTCGAACCCTGCCAGGCGTTCAATTTCCTGCTATCTTAGATGGACCCCGGATTTGCTCAAAGCATGACAGAATCAGACGATCTAAAAGAACAAAAAGCCCCAGGCTCAGCCGAAGAGAACTTTCTCAAAATCGTCGGGCAGATAGCGGTCTGCGTTTTTCTTCTGCTGCTCATGTTCTACGGAATTTGCATCACCGGCGTAGTTTTCAAAGAGCCGGACATTGCATTCTTACTCGGACAGGGGCGCTGGAT
>CAZBOX010000070.1:0-23891 GCA_964493595.1 uncultured Candidatus Obscuribacterales bacterium
CCTGGTCACGCTGACTACATCAAGAACATGATCACCGGCGCAGCCCAGATGGATGGAGCAATCCTCGTTATCTCGGCAAACGACGGACCGATGCCACAAACTCGTGAGCACATCCTGCTTGCTCGTCAGGTAGGCGTTCCTTACATCGTTGTCTTCCTGAACAAGGTCGACCTCGTAGACGATCCGGAACTCGTTGAGCTCGTCGAAATGGAAGCTCGTGAATTGCTCAGCAAGTATCAATTCCCAGGCGACGAAATTCCTTTCATCAAGGGATCTGCCGTTAAGGCTCTCGAAGGCGATGCCGCTGCTGAAGCTGTAATCGCTGACCTGATGAAGGCAGTAGACAGCTACATCCCGACCCCTGAGCGCGAAGTCGACAAGCCGTTCTTGCTGGCTGTTGAAGACGTATTCTCAATCACCGGTCGCGGTACCGTAGCTACCGGTCGTGTTGAGCGCGGCAAAGTCAAAATCGGCGACGAAGTTGAAATCGTCGGCTTGCACGAAACCAAGAAGACCACCGTCACCGGTATCGAAATGTACCAAAAGACGTTGGACGAAGGTATCGCAGGCGACAACGTCGGCGTATTGCTTCGTGGTATCGACAAGACCATGATCGAGCGCGGACAAGTTATCGCTAAGCCGGGTTCCATCAAGCCGCACACCAAGTTCAAAGCCGAGGTTTACATCCTCTCGAAAGAAGAAGGTGGACGTCACACTCCATTCTTCCCTGGCTACAGACCTCAGTTCTACATCCGTACAACCGACGTTACCGGCTCCATCACCCTGCCTGCAGGTGTTGAAATGGTTATGCCTGGCGACAACGTTGCAATGGACGTCGAACTCATCCAGCCTGTTGCAATCGAGCAAGGTATGCGCTTCGCCATCCGCGAAGGCGGCAGAACCGTAGGCGCAGGAGTTGTTGCTTCGATTACCGAGTAATCAGAGCGACCTGCAAGAGTAAATAGAAGGGCGATGCTCCGGCATCGCCCTTCTTTATTCATTTTGCTTTCGAGCAAATTTCAGACCTAACTTTCAGTCGGTATGTTCAGCCGCCTTACCTTCTCTTGAAATTGCATCGCTGCTTCTTTTGATAGCAAGGTCAAAACCTTTCCGTATGGACTGTTGTCGAACTCGGAGTTGTGCAATTTGAGAGCGGTTTCTACGGCGTTCTCATCTATGAATATTGCTCTGTCTGAGGTTAGAAAGACTCGCCCTGTTCTTTTGTCCAGAAGTTGAATGGAAATTGAGACGTTGATCGGTGTTTTGGGTCCGGCACTGAAGGCAATTAGATTTGCACCTACATGGTATTTGGCATGATAAACCTTCAGGAGTTTGCTGCTGTTTTCTTGATTCAGCACTTGAAGGACATTGCCTTTGCCGAATTCATGAAGAAGAATGTCGCACATCAATCGTCTTGGCTCGTCACTGGTATGCTCCTGCATGCTTTCTTGAGTGAGCATGATGACATTGAGTTTTGATTGCGCACTTGCCTGGATTGGGACTACCAGCAAAAATACGGCAGTCAAAAGGCTTACCCAAGATATTAGTGTCAGAGATGTCTGCAAATGTTTGAAGACCATTTCCTTCTTTCCTTTCTTTGAACAAAAGGATGGTGCAGAGCACCATCCTTCCGTTTAGTTTTGTCCTAGCTGAATCTAACTTTTGGGATTCCTTGCATTATCTGACCAGTGCAATGAGCGAACGGGCGATGTCCGAAAATGCACGGTTGAGAGCTGCGGCTTGCCCGGTGCCTGGCGGAATAACGTAGAGTTTTCCACCGGAGTTTGTGGCAATCGTGCCCAGTGTTGCATTCATTCCAGGGACGAGCGAAGCAACTTGTGCAAGTCCTATGCAGTAAATTGGAATGGAGCATTGACCGGCACTCGTTGCGGTGGCTGACCCATCCATTCCGTTGAGAGGACCTGTGTTGATTGTGGGCAATCCGTCCGTGAAGAGAACTATTGCTCTTCTGGCACCGACACGGCTTCTGTTCTGGTTGGTCGGCCAGTATAGCGAGTCCTTGTAATATGCCGGTGCATTTCTCGTGAGCATATTCATGGCTTGATTAAGTGCACCGTTGATGTCCGTGGAGCCGTAAGCGGTCAGTTGTGGGACGACGGTCGATGGCAGCGTCGGAGGCAACGGCAGGTAAGAACTGACTGCACCTAAATTGTTGCCGGCGGCGCCTGGTGTCGGATCAAGCTGCACGTAAGGAATCGGGCAAGTAACGTTCGTTGTGGTCGGAATGTTACCAGCTACAGGAGGGACTGGGAAAATGTGACTGGCTCCCGGTTCGATAGCATTACGGCTGTAGGAGGTGTTCTCGTCACTGGAGAAACCAACTAATCCAAGGTGTGCGTTTGTAGCGTTGGTTATGATCTGGAAGAAATTAGCTGATGAAGCTTGAGCATCGTAAAGTGGATGCCTGCGCGTTTGAGCCTGCTCCCAGTATGTCCGGTAGTAACCGGTCTGGGGAGTGACACCCCATGAAGCGTAGGGGACACTGGCGGCGTTTGCTATGGCAACGCTCTCCAAATTACCTCTGGATGCTTCTACGAGAGTCTGTACGTTGGGGAAGGCGAACCCTCCATATACTCCACCGGCAAAGGTGTTATTTTCGTCGAGATTCACTACGACATCGGTGAAAGTATCTCCGCCGCCGGATGAAGCGTAGGGAGCTCTCTGATTCTGAGTTTGACCTCTTCTTGCATTGCTGTAAGTTCCATATCTGGCTGCGCTCATATCGTGGGGATAAAGAGCGTTGAAACCAGTTCCTGTGGAGCTTGTTTCATTTGAAGCTGTGTACAGAGTGCCCGATGCAACTATGCGATATACCGTGTTGCCCGGAGCCGGTGAGTAACGCTCAATCATCGTAATCTTTGTGGAATCGTCGATCGAGCCTGAGAGGTCGAAACAAAGAACAACATCTAGCATGGTGCCGCCGCCGTTGCCGATTGCAACTACAGCACCAAGTGTATTGTTGCCCAAACCAATCCAGCTGCCGACGAGCGGCGGGTATGCATAAGCACCCGAAACGCGGAAGATCTTCTGGTCACCGACTACAGCTGTCGGATTACCTGTCTCAGGGTCGACCCAGGTGAAATTCATGTTTGCAGTGTTTTTGACATTCGGCATGGTCGGGATTCCAGATCCTGTCGACCAATTCGTCTTGCCGAGCAAAGATGTGTCGAGAACGTAATTCTGTTCCATCATCCACTTTGCTGTGTTCAACGCCGCAGACTGAGCAGTCGCCGGGTCCAATGCCTGAGACGATGCCAGACCAGCAGCACCACCAAGCGCCGCAATGTCTACGCAGTGTTGGAACTGTTGGCAGCACAAGCTATATCTTGCAAATTCAAAGGCTGCCATGCCTAGAAGAAGGATGAAAAAGACCAGCAAGAACACAATCAACACAATCATTGATTGCCCCTTGGATTTTCGGTAGTGCATTTTTTTCAACATGACTTTTTCCACTTGTCTGGGTTGTGTAATTGGGAGAAATCTCTCAAGACTGCTTCTGAGCTAGCTAAGGAGGAGGTATGTTGACGATTGGCATCGCATAACTTCGCTGGAACACTAGCGGTTTGCTCTGCATCTGTCCTGGCATCATTATGGGGATCGGCAGGTTCACATTCATTGATGTCTGTACTCTGACAAAAGGCGTCTGGGGCACAGCTGGAAAAGCTCCGCCATTGGAAGCTCCAAAATCTTGCCAGACGAAACCACCAGGAACAAAAGTCGGATTGCCTATGTACGGGCGGTTGACAGAGTGAAGAGTCAGCTCTCTGACTGCGGCATTCTGGGCTGCCGTTTTATACGAGAGCACTGTCTTTGTGGTGCCCTGCGCTTGTGCTGCGGCTCTGCATGCGTCACGACAAGCAATGTCGTTAAGCATGAATGCCTGCATCCACACGTATGCATCCATAGCCAAGAATACAATCACCGCCATTGCAACAGAGGCTATTCCAACTTCGATAAACGAACTTCCTCTCTCATCACGGTGTTTTGCAATATGTTTGATTAACCGCATGGTCGTTTCCTATCTTTCGTTTGTATGCGTCTTTTTTGAGTTTGGTTTTTAGGACTGACTACTTATCCAGACCGTCTGGTCTCTCAGCCATGGCGGCGGATACCATTCGAACCGGGAAGGGGCGGGAAAGTCCGGGCACTCCGACTCCGAACCAGCCACCGCTGTCGCCTGATGCTTCGAATAGAGGACGTACAGTGCCGTCTACTTGCACCCTGATGTTGTATACATTGGTCGCCGGATTGATAGTGGTTCCGCTTGGAATTCTTGTGTCCATACCCGGGCTGCTAGCTACTCCTGAGGAGATGTTGATAATGTCCACAAAGCAATGCACGTCGGTGGGATTCACCTTCAGTCCATTCCCACCAGCACTGTTGGCAAAAAGCGCCATAACTTGCCTTGCTCTATTAATTGCGGAAATTTGCAAGGCGCTTTGATTCGTCTGGAATTGGGTGCTTTTCGCTGCTTCCCGGGCTGCCTGCCGGACAGCGTAGAACAGGAGCGTATAGCGAATGCCCAAACTTGCCAGGCAAGCCATTGGTAGAACCATAATCAAAAGAACCAGGAATAGAGCAGGACCCAACTCTGCAATGGAGTGGCCTCTTCTTCTTCTTCTAAACTGCTTTCTATCCATTTATCGATAAGCTCCCAAAGTTCGAACTAGTAAAGCGCTTTTAGCTTTATACCCGTGCAGTTGCCGATTTCAGCTGATTTATCTAGTACGGGCTCGAGCTGTCAGAGGTGCCCGAGAGTTCATTTAAAGTCACGGCTAAAACATCCCCTGAATGGGCGATTAACTTCGTGAACATTACCAACATAAGGGCGACCTGAAGATCTCGTCAAGGGTCCACAGGTGGAGGCTTTTAGGATTTGCTTCCCGAGGGTGGGTCTGGAAAGCCTTGCTAGTATTAGGTTTGCGGCTGCGCTTCATTTCTGCTTCCAAAAGCACACGTAAAACACACGTATAACTAATGTCTCTGGCGCTCGAAACGCTGAACCTGTGGCGTTTTCGCTCGCTGGAAAGTGAGCCTATTTTCCACACGTACACTTCATTTTCGGCCCGATTTAGGTAACTCGCTCACCCGGGTGATTTATCCTCATATATAAGGTACGGAACACATGCAAGCCATGTGTTTAATAATGTGTACGACCTGAATGCTAAAGGTTTTGTGTAAATGTCAAGCGTTTGGCTCTTCGGCTGTGGGCTTAAAAGTGGCTACAGTGGAGCGATTTGGCGAATTAATCCCAGTGGAGAAAATGGTCAAAACGCTGAATATCGGCTCTATATCTGCCTGGCAATCATTATTGTGAAATAAATTTTTAGAATCACTTGGGCTACTATTAGTAAAATGTGTGGTTCGTCCGCTGGATCGGTCACTCTGTGGCGCATTCCAAAATAAGACGGCGTTAATCAACGTTGTGCTTTTGGCAATGCCGGCTCCTAAAGGAGCGCCAGTACAGATAACCGCCACGGCTGACTGTCGCTCTGGCATGGCCGCCTTCGGTGCCGACCTTTTATTAGGTTCAGCCGAGAGGACCTCTGGAAGGGGTCCTTAGTGAGCGTCCGGTGAGAGAACGAGCCTCTACGAGGCTGTTTGAACGAGATCAAACTCTAAGGGGTAATTGAGCTAATGGCACGCGCCACAAAACAAAAGACAGATGCTTCCGGAGCCTCCAAGGTTCAGAGAATTCGCATTCGCCTGAAGTCTTACGACCACAGACTGCTCGATAAGTCTTCCGATCAGATTGTCGAAACAGCAAAACGCACTGGCGCCAACATCATCGGCCCCGTGCCCCTGCCGACCAGAAAGCGCATTTATTGCGTATTGCGCTCTCCACACGTCGACAAAAAATCACGTGAGCATTTTGAAGTCCGCATTCACAAGCGGCTCATCGATATTAACGATCCCACCCCCACCACGGCCGATGCTCTCATGAGACTCGACCTGCCGGCAGGGGTTGATATTGAAGTCAAACTTTAAGTCTTAAAGGAAGAAAGTAATGGCCGGACAAACAATAGGCTTAATGGGCAAGAAAGTCGGCATGACTCAAGTCTTCGACGACAAGGGTCTGTCGGTTCCAGTTACCGTCGTCAAATTGGGCGCCAATGTGGTCACAGCCACACGCACCAAAGAGAAGAACGGTTACACAGCCGTGCAAGTTGGTGGTTTCGAAACTCACGAAAACCGTCTCAACAAGCCGGCAGCAGGCGCCTTCAAAAAGAACAACTTGCCGATGCTCAAGCCGCTCAAAGAATTCAGAGTGCCTGATGCTTCCGGCTACAACGTAGGCGACAAGCTTCCAGTTGCCGATATCCTTAAAGAAGGAATGAAGATCGACGTGCGCGGAACCTCCATCGGTAAGGGCTTCCAGGGCACCATCAAGAAGTACCACGCCGGTCGCGGACCGATGAGCCATGGCTCTAAGTTCCACCGCTCGATGGGTTCCATCGGCGCCGGCACCACCCCCGGTCGCGTGTTCAGAGGTCTGCACATGCCCGGACAAATGGGCAATATCACCGTCACTCTTCGCAAACTCACAGTTGTAAGAGTTGATGCAGAAAAATCTATTTTGCTGGTGAAAGGCGCTGTTCCCGGTGCCGAAGGCGGTCTTCTCGAGATCACCGCATCGCGCACAAAGTGGAATTCCAATTAAACACTCGTAGGGTCGACGCCAGTGTCGACTGCAGGTTGAACAACTCCAAGTAGAGAGAACGAAAAATGACATCCGCTCAAGTCATAGATCACAAAGGCAATAAAGTCCGCGAAATAGAGTTGGACAAAGACGTCTTTGGACTGACGCCCAACAAGGGCTTGATGCACACTGCGCTCGTTCGCCAGCTCGCCAATGCGCGCGCCGGCTCGGCCAATACCAAGACTCGCTCGGAAGTTTCGGGCGGCGGTAAGAAGCCTTGGCGCCAAAAAGGAACAGGACGCGCCCGCGCAGGCTCCATCCGTTCGCCTCTCTGGGAAGGCGGTGGTGTCGCATTCGGTCCCAAGCCGCGCGACTATTCCAAGAAATTGAACAAGAAGATGCGTGTGCTAGCCGTTAAGTCAGCACTCTCTGCAAGAAGTGGCAACCTCGTTGTCGTCGACAATTTCGATTCGATCAAAGAGGGCAAGACCAAAGAGTTCGCTCAAGTTTTGAAATCCACCAAACTGGCAGACAAGAAAGTTCTTCTGGTTATCGAATATTCCAACGAGCATTCACTGCTCGTAGAGCGCTCCGCTCGCAACATGGAATGGGTGAAAGTTGTTCACGTCGGCAACTTGAATGTCAAAGACTTGATCGAAGCGGAAGTGATTCTGCTTTCCGAAAAGGGCTTGGACACTATCAACAAGCGCTTCCAGAAAGGTGCCAAAGGCGAAGCTCAAACACCAGCCAAGCCGAAAGCAGCAAAGAAAGAAGCAGGCGAGAAAAAAGCCAAAGCTGCAAAGCCGGCTAAAGAAGCCAAATCCAAAGATAAGGGTGAAGCCAAGGACGAAGCTCCGAAGGCTAAGAAAACCACCAAGAAATCTGAGTCCTAATCGAATCAAATTCAAGAACAAGAGTAAAAGCAATGAACACTCGCCACTCACAAATTATTCTTCGCCCAATCCTCACTGAGAAAGCAGCTCAGCACAACATGCTCAATCAGTATGTTTTTGAAGTGACTCGTGATGCAAACAAGATCGAGATTGCTCAAGCTATTGAGGAATTGATCAAAGAAGTCTACAAAACCAAATCGACGGTTACTGCCGTCAATACGTCTGCAATCCGCGGACGTTTCCGCAGCCGCAAGCGGCATGGAGCCCATCCTAAGGACTCCAAAAAAGCGATCGTCACCATTGAGGGCGATCCGCTTCCAGTCTACGGCGCTGCTGAATAAGCACCCTGTAGAAATGATTCTGAACCGGAATAGATCGACAGAACAAATAAAGGACAAGAGTAATGCCTCCCCGTAAAGTCAACCCAACCTCCGCAGGTCGCCGCAACATGTCGGTGCATGACTTCTCTGACATCACAGAGAAGAAGCCGGAGCGCTCGCTTTTGGCTCCGCTCAAGAAGACCGGCGGCCGCAACAACCAGGGTCGTTTGACCTCCCGTCACAAAGGCGGCGGTCACAAACAGGCGTATCGCATCATCGATTTCAAACGCGATAAGTTCGACATTCCTTGCGTTGTAAAAACCATCGAATACGATCCCAACCGCAATACTCGCATCTGCCTGGTCCAATATGCAGACGGCGAGAAGCGCTACATCCTGGGACCGCTCAATATCAAGGTCGGCGACAAGCTGATGTCCGGACCGAATGCCGACATCAAGAATGGCAACGCTCTTCCTCTGCGCAATATCCCACTGGGTACCATGGTTCACAACGTCGAGTTGACCGCCGGAAAAGGTGGACAACTTGGACGCTCGGCCGGAACCCAAATCCAAGTTCTCGCTAAAGAAGGCGAAATGTGCACCCTGCGCCTGCCCTCAGGCGAAATGCGCATGGTCCGCCTCAATTGCCTGGCTACGGTCGGTCAATTGGGCAACCCCGACTTCAAGAACGTGCGTATCGGTAAAGCCGGTCGCAGCCGCTGGATGGGCATCAAGCCCGCCAACCGCGGTGTCGCTATGAACGCTGTCGATCACCCGCACGGCGGCGGCGAAGGCAAGTCTCCTATCGGTGGCAAGCCGCAAACACCTTGGGGCAAGCCGGCAATGGGTTACAAGACCCGCCGGGGCAACAAGCCGTCCGATCGTTATATCGTCAAGCGTCGTACCAAGTAGGAGGTATTTGATCCGTGTCTCGTTCGCTCAAAAAAGGCCCGTTCGTTCATGCCAGCCTCGCCAAGAAAATCGAGGACATGAACAAAAAAGGCGAAAAGAAAGTGGTCAAGTGCTGGTCGCGTGCTTCCATGATCATCCCCGAAATGATCGGCCACACAATTGCTATCTACAATGGCAAGAAGCACGTTCCTGTCTACGTTACCGAACAAATGATCGGTCACAGACTGGGTGAATTCGCTCCCACAAGAATGTTCAAAGGACACGCCGGCGGCGACAAGACTGCCAAGCGCGGTTAAGCATCAAAAGGACTAAGTCATGCAGAGTAAAGCACATACAAAATGGTTGAGAATGTCACCGCGGAAGGTGCGCCGCGTCGTGGATGAAATCCGCGGCAAATCCGCTGCTGATGCCGTGACTATCTTGCGCTTCATGCCGTACTCGGCTGCTCGCGAAGTAGAGAAGGTATTGAAGTCGGCAATGTACAACCGTGTTCATGCCGCCAAAAACCCGATTTCGGAAGACGAAGCCGGTGATTTGAAAATCGTAGAAGTTTTTGCCGATCAAGGTCCGACTCTGAAGCGTATTCAGCCCAGAGCACGTGGCCGCTGGTATCCAATCCTGAAGCGTTCGAGCCATATCACGCTCGTTCTCTCGGATGTTTAAGAACTCGATCAAAAGGAGCTAGGACATTGGGTCAGAAAGTCAATCCTAACGGTTTCCGCCTCGGCATCCACAGAGGATGGCGCGCCAACTGGTTCGTCACCAAGAAAGATGTGCCGTTCTTGATCGAGGAAGACCATCGCATTCGCGCCTACCTGAAAAAGGAGTTGACGAACGCCGGCGTATCCAAAGTTGAGATTTCGAGAAAAGCCGATCACATCGAGCTCGATATCTACACTGCACGTCCAGGTGTGGTTGTCGGCAAAGGCGGGCAGGGCATCGAAACTCTTCACCAGAAGGTGAAAGGTCTTTTGAACCGCCCCGGTCTCAATATCAAGATCAATATTCTGGAAGTCAACCGCGTCGATCTCGAATCGCAATTGGTTGCCGAATCAATCGGTCAGCAATTGGAAAAGCGCGTTGCCTTCAGAAGAGCGATGAAGCAAGCCATTCAACGTTGCATGCGCGCCGGTGCTATCGGCGTCAAAGTGATGGTGGCAGGCCGCCTGGGCGGTGCTGAAATCGCTCGTACCGAATGGTCCAAAGAAGGACGCATTCCGCTGCAGACTCTGCGCGCCGACATCGATTACGGCTTGGCTGAAGCCCACACCGTAATGGGAATCATCGGCATCAAGGTATGGATTTTCAGAGGTGAGTTGGAAATGGGCCAATGGTCTCCGCCCAACATCAAGACCTCAAGTGATCGTAAGCAAGGAGAGCAACCTGGTGAAAGACCGGGTCAAAGAGGCGGTCGTAGACCAAGGAAGGCAGGTTAGTCATCATGCTGTTGCCAAAAAGAACAAAATATAGAAAGCACCACAGAGGCCGGATGACCGGTTGTGAAACCCGTGGCGTCGAAGTTCAATTCGGCGAGTACGGGCTGCAAGCTCTTGAACCGGCTTGGATCACATCGAGACAAATCGAAGCGGCCAGAAAAGCAATGACCAGATCCGTTAAGCGGGGCGGTCAAATGTGGATCAGAGTATTTCCAGATAAATCAGTTTCCAAAAAGCCGGCTGAAACCCGTATGGGTTCCGGTAAAGGCGCACCGGAATTCTGGGTTGCTGTGACCAAACCGGGTCGCATCATGTTCGAGATGTCTGGTGTCGCTGAAAAAGATGCGTACCATGCGCTTGAACTGGCTGCTCAAAAATTGCCAATCAAATGCCGCGTAGTTTCTAGACATCCTTAATTGCGATGTTCAGAGAAACCTAAAAGGGAAATGGCCATGAGAACCAAAGAAATTAGAGAACTTTCCGCTGAAGATATCAAAACGCAAATAGTTGAAACCCGCAAAGAGATTGTCGAATTGCGTTTTCAACTGGCGATCAGAAAGTTGGAAAGCCCCGCAAAATTGAGAACGGCGCGCAAGAAACTTGCTCGTTTGCTCACAATCGAATCGGAAAAAGAGACCGGAAAAACTGCTTAGGCAGCGGTTTCACAAACAAGAAAAGTATAGATAGGGACGGAGCGCAATTAAAATGCCGAGAAAGGAACTGGTAGGAAAAGTAGTCTCCAACAAGATGGACAAGACCGTTGTCGTCGCAGTTGAGAACCGCTTTCCGCATCCAAAATACGAAAAGCAAATTGCCAGAACCCACAAGTTCAAAGCACATGATGCCGAGAACAAGTGCGGCATCGGCGACAAGGTGCGCATTCAAGAATGCCGCCCGCTGTCCAGAGAAAAGCGCTGGCTGGTAGTGGAAGTTACTGAGAAAGCAATTTCCGCACTGCCTAAGGGAAGTGAGGTCTAGATCAAATGATTCAGCAAGAAACACGTTTGAATTGCGCCGATAACACCGGTGCCCGCGAGCTTCTCTGCATTCGCGTTTTGGGCGGCGGCAACCGCCGTTACGCTTCGGTCGGCGACGTCATCGTCGCTACCGTCAAAGATGCTCTCCCCAATATGCCGGTCAAGAAATCGGAAGTAGTAAGAGCTGTTGTGGTCAGAGTCCGCAACCACGTCAAGCGTGAAGACGGCTCTACCATCCGTTTCGATGACAATGCTGCCGTCATCATCAACAAAGACGGCAACCCCAAAGGAACGCGCGTTTTCGGACCGATTGCTCGCGAACTTCGGGACAAGGCATTCACCAAGATAATCTCTCTGGCACCCGAGGTAATGTGAGATGGCAGGCCAATCGAGAAGTGAAGTACGTTATTCCAATAGTCCCGTTTCCAAGAAAGTGAAGATGGGCGGTACCACCGTCTTGTCCCGCGCTCTTGTCAAAACGACGGCAACCAACCATACGCCGAAGATCCACGTGAAGCGCGGCGACATGGTCATGCTCATCTCGGGACCGAAGAAGAAAGATCCCAAGCGCGACCCTAAAGTAACCAAGCGTTTGGACGAGCGCAATGCTTACAAAGGAACGACCGGCAAAGTGACGGCTGTTTTCCCTGAGCAAGGCAAAATCCTGGTAGAAGGCGTCAATATGCTTTCCACCGTAATCAAGCCGAAAATGGGCGCCGGCAAGTCGACCCTGGTCAGACAGGAAGCCCCCATCTTCGCCTCCAAAGTAATGCTGTATTCGGCGCAATCGAAAAAACCGGTGCGTGCTGAATTCAGAAAACGCGAAGGTTTAGAGTAAGGGCGCATCGCAGGCGCCCGAATTAACGGGGTGGACGCCCTGGAAACAAACCAGCGAAACGTCCACAAATAGAGACAAATCCAGAGGTTAGCGAGCAATGGCTACGATTGACATAAAGGAACACTACAAAAAACACGTAGTGCCCGCGCTCACAAAGCAATTCAACTATAAGAACGAACTGCAGGTTCCGCGCCTGGAGAAAATCGTCGTGAACATGGGTCTTGGCGAAGCGACTGCCAATTCCAAAGCGATCGAAAACGGCGTCAAAGATTTGGCTACCGTTACCGGTCAGAAGCCCATCATCAATCGTGCCCGCAAGTCGATTGCTACTTTCAAAGTAAGAAAGGGCATGGCAGTCGGTACTTCGGTGACTCTGCGCGGCAAGAGAATGCATGACTTTCTCGCCAAGCTGATTCACATCTCGCTTCCGCGTATCCGCGACTTCCGCGGTCTGTCCAACAAGTCGTTTGACGGCAGAGGCAATTACTCTTTGGGCATCAAAGAGCAGTTGATCTTTCCGGAAATCAATTACGAAAACATTGATGCCATCCGCGGGATGGACGTAGCAATCGTTACGACCGCACGCACCGACCAGGAAGGTCTGGCGTTGCTTACCGAACTAGGAATGCCATTCAGGAGGTAGTAGTGGCTAAGACTTCACTTATCGATAAAGAGCACAAACGCAGGGTGCTTGTCGCAAAAGGCAAATATCCTTCGGTGCGCCTCCACAACCGCTGCAAAATCTGCGGTCGGCCCAGAGGATACTATCGCGACTTCGGCTTGTGCCGTTGCTGTCTTCGCAAGATGGCCCATGAAGGGCTCATTCCTGGTCTCACTAAGTCGAGCTGGTAGGAGAGTATAAATGCCGGTTACAGATCCGATTTCAGATATGTTCACGCGCATCAGAAATGCATCGCGCGTGCATTCACAAGCGGTAGAAATGCCTGCTTCCAAGCAGAAAGTGGCGCTTGCCGAACTTCTGCGCAATGAAGGGTTCATCTCTTCATTCGAGACCAAAGGTCTCGGCTCTCCCGAGCAAAAAATGCGCATCGTACTCAAGTACGGTCCCAAGGGAGAACAGGTTATTCAGGGCATCTCCCGTGTCTCTAAGCCTGGTTTGAGAGTGTATCGCGCCGCCAAGAAATTGCCGCGCGTCTACGGCGGACTTGGTCTGGCTATCGTCAGCACCAGCTCCGGTCTCATGACCGACAGACAGGCACGCAAGAGCAATGCCGGTGGTGAAGTCGTAGCCTACGTCTGGTAGTGCGTCGACCGAACGATTGAGCGCGAAGCGCTAAAAATGAACTAGAAAAGATTCAGGGGAAGAAAGATGTCTCGTATTGGCAAAGCACCAATCACCGTACCCAAAGGTGTGACCGTAGACCTGAAGGGCAACGATGTCAAAGTCAAAGGACCGAAAGGTGAGCTCACGCGCACCTTGCGCCCCGAGATTGAGATCAAAATGGAAGAGGACAAGCTCGTTCTCACCAAGAAGAATGACGACAGACTCTCCCGCTCTCTGCATGGTCTGAGCCGGACTCTGGTCGCCAATATGGTCAAAGGCGTTTCGGAAGGCTTCGAGAAAACACTCGAGATGACCGGCGTCGGCTATCGTGCGCAAATGGAAGGCAAGAAGCTGGTCATGGCGCTCGGCTATTCGCACCCGATTGAAATCGACCCGCCCAAGGGCCTGGAAATTGCAGTCGGCAAAGGTAACATCATCACCGTCACTGGTATCGACAAACAAGCCGTCGGCGACCTCGCCTCGGCAATTCGCGAAACCAGACCGCCTGAAGTCTACAAAGGCAAGGGTGTCCGCTACAAAGGCGAAGTCATCAGACGTAAAGCCGGTAAAGCAGCTGGTAAGAAGAAATAGGTTTTTAATACTTAAAACGATAGAAGCACTACCGCCGGTGACAAAGAAATCGGCATGAGAAATTCGGAGAGATAAGGCAATGATTCAGAAACCTGATAGAAAAGAATTGAGGGCAAGGCGCCACATGCGCATTCGCCGTCGCCTTACTGGCACGACCGAACGTCCGAGGCTGTGCGTCTACAGATCCAACAAGCACATCTACGCTCAGATCGTCGATGATGCCTCTCAAAAGACTCTCGTCTCCGCTTCCACCCTGGATCCGGAAATGAAAGGCAAAAAGAGCTGGGACACCGAGTCGGCCCGCTCGGTCGGCAAATTGGTGGCTGACAAAGCCAAAGCCAAAGGCATCAGCGCTGTCGTTTTCGACAGAGGCGGATATATCTATCACGGACGTGTGGCTGCCGTAGCAGACGCTGCTCGTGAAGCAGGCTTGGATTTCTAATAGATTCAGACTTCTAATCACCCACGAACCACTGAATAAATAAAGGACAAGAGGAAGAACTCTCAAATGGATAGAGAAGACAAAAATCTCAACGCTTCACCAGAAGATGCCGGCCAAGAAAGTGGCGGTCATCAGCGCCGCGGTCGTCGTGGTGGTGGTCCTGGTCGCGAAGGCGGACCGCGCAAGCCTCCGGAAGAGCGCCGCGAGCAGTCCGAGTGGGAAGAAAAGATCATTCAAGTCCGCCGCGTAACCAAAGTAGTTAAGGGCGGTAAGAAATTGAGCTTCCGCGCTGTAGTTGCTGTCGGCAACGGCAAAGGTCAAGTCGGCATCGGCGTCGGCAAGGCTTCGGAAGTAATCAGCGCCATTCAAAAAGGCGTTGTCGATGCTAAGAAGAGCCTTGTGAAAGTGCCTCTGGTCGGAACCACCGTTCCTCACCAGATCATGGGCCGTCAAGGTTCAAGCCGCATTATGCTCAAGCCGGCTGCAAAAGGTACTGGCGTCATCGCCGGTGGTGCTGCCCGCGCCATCCTCGAACTGGCAGGTGTCGGCGATATTCTCTCCAAGTCTCTCGGATCGCGTGCTCCGCTAAACGTCGCTCGCGCCACCGTAGATGGTTTGAAGAATTTGAGAACCTTCGAAGAAGCAGCTCGTCTGCGCGGCATCACCATCAAGCAGATGCTCGCTTAATTCATCCAAGATCATCGAACAATTCAGGTAAGGAAAAATGCTAAAGATCACTCTCACCCGCGGAATGGTGGGCAAGAAAGAAACCCAGAAAAAGGTTGTGCAAGCCCTCGGACTCGGCAAATACGGCTCCTCTGTCGTGCATGCCGACAGCCCGACGATTCGCGGCATGGTGACCAAAGTCAGCCACCTGGTCACGGTAGAAACCGTAGAAGGCGGCGAGACCAAAGCAAAAGCTGCCAAGGCCAAAAAGCCTGCAGCGAAGCCGGCTGCCAAAGCACCCGCTAAGAAAGCCGCTGCGAAAAAAGAAGACTAACAATCAACACATTGCCGAGTCGCATGCCTAAAAACAGCGGCGCAAGGCTGAGGAGAACCAATGGCGAAGGCTAAAGAAGAAGTAGTAGAAATCAAGGATTTGGGTGATATACAACCAACTCCTGGTTCCAGACGCAATCGCAAACGCGTCGGTCGCGGTCGTGGATCGGGTCATGGAAAAACATCCACCCGTGGTCACAACGGTCAAGGTCAGCGCTCAGGCGAAGCCAAGCGTTTCGGCTTCGAAGGCGGTCAAACTCCGCTTTTCCGTAGACTGCCCAAAATCCACAACTTCGATGAAGTTATCAACAGACATTGGGTAGAAGTCAATGTCGGAGCTCTCAACTCTGCCAAGTCGGGCTCCGAAGTTTCACCCCAGACTCTTGTAGAACTCGGTTTGATGCGCAAAGTGTCGGACAGCGTTCGCATCCTCGGCAACGGCGAATTGAAAGTGTCGCTGAAAGTAAAAGCGCACCATTTCTCCAAAGGTGCCCAGGCCAAAATCGAAGCAGCCGGCGGATCTATTGAAGTGATTCAACCAGAACCGAGAAAGCCGGGCAAAAAGGCTCCCAAGCCGCCCAAAGTAAAGCAGGCTCCAAAGCCTCCTGAACCGAAGGCTGAAGGTGAGGAAGAGCCGAAAAAAGCTAAGAAAGAAAAGAAAGCTGATGCACCGCAAGGCTCAGCCAAAGAATCCAAGCCGAAGGCTGATGCAAAAGGTGGCGCAAAACCAGGCGCCAAGCAGCCTCCAAAGAAGAAGTAGGTCAATTGCCTGCACGAATAAATAACTGAGATAAACCGGCCGGGGCGGAAATTTTGCTAAAGGCCGGTTATTCTTTGGGATTGTTGAGATAGTATCCGCTTAGGGAGTCAATTCCGAAACGGCGCCACTGTAAAAAGAAGACCAAAAGAGAGGACAGAAACTAAATGGATTCACAATCCAGACGCGGCAGCAAAATCGGCGGTCCGGAAGATCTGCTCAAGATGCTCTCGGCTGCAGGGCTGAAAGAACGGATCTTTTTCACTCTTATGGTCATCGCCATTTATCGTATCGGCGTGCATATCCCGATTCCGGGAGTCGATCCTTCCGCTTTCACCAAGCACCCTGAATTGGCGCAAAACCTGCTCGGCATGATCGACTTGTTCACCGGCGGCGCCCTCAACAAATTGTCTATCTTCTCTATGGGGATTGGACCCTACATCACAGCTTCGATCATCATGCAGTTGATGTCGGTAGTAGTACCGAAATTGGAAGAACTGCAGAAGCATTCGGGCGAGCAGGGTCGCCGACAATTGCAGCAGTACACCCGTATAGCTTGCGTCGGATTAGCTGTATTTCAATCATTGATGCTGGCTAATCTTTTGACCAAAATTCAAAATCCGCCGGTCGTCATTACTCCGGGTCCGCTCTTTATGGTCTCTACGACGATCATTCTTTCCGCCTGTGCGGTTTTCGTCATGTGGATGGGTGAAATCATTACCGAGCGTGGTGTCGGCAATGGTGCCTCACTTTTGATCTTCTTAGGTATCGCTTCGCGTTTGCCGGTCATGATCAAGAACACATATGAAGCCGTTCAGACAGGACAGTCGCCGGTCTGGGGCGTAATTGTCTTGTGCGCGGTTTTTCTTGGTTTAATCGCTCTCATTGTTTGCTTGCAGCAGGGAGTGCGCAAGGTACAGGTCCTGGGGGCACGGCGAAACGTCGGCCGGCAGGTCTTCAACGCACCGGAAGATTCCATTTATCTGCCGGTCAATCCGTCAGGTGTAATGGCTATCATCTTCGCTTCCTCTCTTTTGATGTTCCCGTCAACGGTAATGTCTTTTGCGGCGCAGAGCGGAAAGAACCCCTTCCAGCTCGTTTATGAATTGCTGACGCCTATTCCCGGCTTTGTCGATTTTTCCAAGCAAGCCTGGGTGCAAAGCACCTGGAGCTTCATTTCTGTAGAAACTGCCAATGCTTTCTCCTACTACCATTGGGAGCATTCGGTTCTCTATTTCATGCTCATTCTTTTCTTTGCGTTCTTCTACGCCTCAATAGTAATTCCGGTACGAGACATTGCCGAGAATTTGAGACGCAGTGGTCGGGCTATTCATGGAGTGCGTCCGGGACGACCGACTTCCGAGTTTCTCGAGAAAACTTTGAGCCGTCTCATCTTTATCGGTGCCTCCGCGGTCGGTATCATCGCCATCTTGCCTATTCACGTTGAGCAGGCGACCTACGTTCAGACTTTGCAAGGCTTGGGCTCCACTTCGCTCATCATCCTTGTCGGTGTAGCCATCGACACGCAAAGGCAGATCAAAACTCATGCCCTCTCTGCGCGCTACCAAGCGCAGGGATTATTCCCATCCGGCAATAAGGAAATTTAGTTATGCGTATTCTTTTTCTCGGCGCTCCTGGAGCGGGTAAAGGAACCCAATGCAAGCGCCTGGCAGCAAAGCTCAATTTGCTCCATCTTTCTTCCGGCGACCTCCTGAGAGAAGCCGTTAAGGCCGGCACCCCAGCAGGTGTCTCCGCAAAAGAGTTTATGGATAAGGGCGTCTTGGTTCCGGACGAAGTTTTGATCAAGATGTTTGGCGAAAAGCTCAGCGCGCCCGAATGCAAAGGCGGATACATCCTCGATGGTTTCCCCCGCAATCTGGCTCAAGCAAAGAGCCTTGATGAATTGCTCTGCTCGTTGAATAGCAATCTCAGCACCGTCATCAATCTGGAAGTTGATGATAGCCTTCTCACAGAGCGCATTTGCGGACGCTGGACTTGCAGCAACAAAGCCTGTGCAGCCGTCTACCATGTCAAATTCGCTCCACCTAAGGCTGAGGGTAAGTGCGATGTTTGCGGTTCTGATTTGAGCCAACGTGCTGACGATAAAGAAGAGCTGGTCAAGGCAAGACTGAATACTTACCGTGAGCAGACCGAGCCCTTGATCGACTATTACACTCAGAAGAAAATCCTGGTCACCATCCAGGGCGAAGGCGATCAAGACGTCATCTTCAACAACATTCTTCAGTCTTTGAAAGTGACAGCTTAAAAGCAATACGAGGAATTATCGGAGTTCCGACCCCATGATAGTGACCACAGATGTAGAAATCGAGAATTTCAAAAAGGCCGGCAAGCTGGCCGGGGAGGTTCTTGGCGCGACCGCTAAGTTGGTAAAACCTGGCATATCGACGGGCGAGCTCGATGAGTTTGCCGAAAAGATGATTCGCGATGCCGGTTGCATCCCCACATTCAAGGGTTATCGCAAATTTCCCGCCACCATCTGTGTGTCGATCAATGAAGAAGTCGTCCACGGCATTCCAAATCGCAACCGCGTTTTGAAAGAGGGCGATGTCATCAGTATCGATCTCGGCGCTACGCTGAGAACCGGTGAAAACGGCAAGAAGATGGACTATATCGGCGACACTGCGCTGACAGTGGCAGTCGGGGAGATCAATCCGCGCCTGCAAAAACTTCTTGACGACACTCAGAAATCGCTTTATGCCGGCATCAAAGTTTGCCTGGCCGGAGCGACGCTCGATGACATCGGCGGGGCAATCGAAGACATTGCGAAGGAGAATCTTTACGGAATCGTTCGCGATTATGGCGGTCACGGCATTGGTCCGAACTATCATGAAGACCCGCTTATCTTCAATTACCGTACCGGTAGCAAGGTACGTTTGAAACCTGGTATGGTTATAGCGATTGAACCAATGTTCAATCAGGGTGGCGATCGTGTCCGGCTAAAACAAGACGGTTGGACAGTTGTTACGCAAGATTACAAGCCATCTGCGCATTTTGAACATTCGATCCTGGTGACAGAAGGCGAGCCAATTGTGCTCACTCAACGTCCCGGAGAGGTAATTTGATGACGAAACAAGGTGTAATTGAATTCGAAGGCATAATCCGGGAATCCCTTCCCAATGCCATGTTTCGGGTCGAATTAGACAACGGTCACAAGGTCTTGGCTCACATCTCGGGCAAGATTCGCAAAAATTTTATTAAGATACTTCCAGGCGATCGAGTGCGCGTAGAGCTCACTCCGTACGACTTAACGCGCGGAAGAATCACATACAGAATCAAAGATTGATATATAATCTGACGTTTGTATCCGTGGCTCCAGCGGTTTGATTCAACCTGCTTTTGGGTTAAGCAACCGTCTGCTCGGAAACCGGATTCTGTGCGCGAGCAATCGCCCGCCGCAGAGGCTGGTTAGGACTCAGGTCCGGTAATCACATAGAAGAACCAATAAGCGAGACTCTCATGAAAGTTAGAGCTTCTGTCAAGAAAATCTGTGACAAGTGCAAGGTCATTCGCCGTAAAGGCCGAGTGGCAGTCATTTGCGAAAATCCCAAACACAAACAACGCCAGGGTTAAGCCCCGGTACTGACGAGATTTTGATTCTGGAGGACAAATGGCCCGCATCGCCGGTATAGATCTGCCGAAAGGCAAGAGAACCCACATCGCGCTTACTTACATCTATGGGATTGGTCATGCGACCGCCCAGAAGGTTTGTCAGAAAGTCGGCATCACTGAAGATCGCCGAGTCAATGACTTGACCGAAGATGAAGTCAGCCGCCTGCGTGAAGAAATTGAAAAGGGCGGTCTCCAGGTCGAGGGCGATTTGAGACGTATGGAAGGTCTCAACGTCAAGCGTTTGATTGAAATCAACTGCTACCGCGGACAGCGCCACAGAAGAGGACTGCCCACCCGTGGTCAGCGCACCAAGACCAATGCTCGCACCCGTCGTGGTCGCAAGCGCGTAACGGTCGCCGGCAAGAAACAAGCCGTCAAGTAATTAACTGCTGACAAGTCTTGTAGCAAATCCACTCGAACTAACTAGATATCGAAACTAAGAGAGAGAAACCATGGCAAAGTCGCCCAAAGCAAGGACAAAGAAAAAAGAGAGACGCTACGTGTTGCAGGGTGTTGTCCACATCCAGAGCACTTTCAACAACACGATCATCTGCTCTACCGACCCGCAAGGCCAGGTGATTGCCTGGGCATCAGCCGGTACTGTCGGTTTTAAAGGCGCCAAGAAAGGCACTCCATTTGCCGCTCAGCAAGCTGCCGAATCCGTAGCGAAGCGCTCCATGGACCAAGGCATGAGACAGGTAGAAGTGCTGGTTAAGGGACCGGGAGCCGGTCGTGAAACCGCCATTCGCGCTCTGCAAGCATCCGGCTTGGAAATCACTCTTATCAAAGACGTGACACCGATCCCGCACAACGGTTGCAGACCGCCCAAGCGCCGCCGCGTCTAATTGACCAAAATCAAGTTTTGGGTGCCCAATACCCGGTGTTTATTAAGCGTGTAAACATCAGCGTGTGAGGGACGAAACTCCCAACAAAGAGCAACGCTACTCAAGAAAAGGTGTGTAATGGAGAAATTGATGGAACCGCTGAAGATCAAGTGTCTCGAAAATAAAACGGGCGCCGATGGATCTATCTACGGCAAATTCGTAATCGAGCCTCTGGAAAGAGGATACGGAACCACTCTCGGCAACTCGCTTCGCCGCGTTTTGCTCTCGTCATTGGACGGCTCGGCAGTCAGCGCCGTCAGAATCGAAGGCATTACCCACGAATTCACAACCATTCCTGGTGTGGTCGAAGACGTCATCGACGTCATGCTCAATCTCAAAGGTCTCGTCGTTAAGACCTTCAGCAACGACCCTCAATATCTTCATCTCGATGTAGAGCGCACCGGTGCAGTCACCGGCCGCGATATCATCTGCCCGGCCGATGCCACCATCATCAACCCCGACTGGCAGCTCTGCACACTCGCCGAAGGCGGCAGAATCCGTGCTGAAATCACAGTCGAGCGCGGTCGCGGTTATGTACCGGCCGATTCGCACAGCCACTACAAACAAGCCATCGACGTACTGCCGATCGACGCAGTATTCATGCCGGTAAGAAAAGTAAGCTATCTTGTTGAACCAACCCGCGTCGGCGAGTCGACTGATTTCGACAAGCTGACCATGGAAATCTGGTCCAACGGTTCTATCGACGCAACCGAAGCAATTTCTCAAGCTTCGCGTCAAATCATCGAGCACCTGGTGCCGATTGCCGAACTCTCGGGCAAGCCGATGGTGCCGGCAGCAACACAACCTACCCAGCAAGACGGAAAGCACAGCTCCATCTCTATCGAAGAGCTCGAGTTGTCCGTTCGCGCTTACAACTGCCTCAAGCGGGCTAATATCAACTCGCTCGGCGAGCTGCTGAAGCTGACCTACGACGATCTGATGAACATCAAGAACTTCGGTAAGAAGTCTGCTGATGAAGTTATCGAGCGTCTGCGTCAATTCGGACTTACGCTTGCCGACACCCCCAAAGACAAATAGTTTTTGACCTCCAAAGACAATTTGTTTTTGGAACCGAAAACAAAAGTTTTTGGATAGAGAAACAGGAAAAACATAATAAGGACTTGGAATTATGCGTCACCGCAAACCTGGAAATCGTTTAGGCCGCCCAGCCGATCAAAGAAAGGCTGTATTGCGTTCTCTGGCGACCGAACTGCTGCGCCACGACGAGATCATCACTACCCTCGCCAAAGCTAAGGCAGTGCGTCCGGAAGTGGAACGCCTGATCACCAAAGGCAAGAAAGGCATCCTTTCTCCTGATGCTCACAAGGCATTGTCCGAGAAGGCCAAGAAAGGTGATGCTCAAGCTGCAAAAGAACTTGCGCATGCCGTTCACCTGCGCCGCCAAGTAGCTTCATACATCTATGATGGTGAAGTAGTGAAGCGCGTCTTCGACGAAGTCGCACCTCGCTATGTTGAGCGTCCGGGCGGTTACACTCGCATTCTCAAAGCCGGCAGCCGCCGCGGCGATGCAACTCCGATGGCAATTATCCAACTCGTCTAAACATCTGCAATGACGGCACTTCATGCCGTCCGGCGATGCTCGCGTCGCCGCTGCAGTGTGAAGGTGATAATTTGCCTCGCGTCGCTCTATTAATCGAGTATTCGGGAAGACTCTTCCACGGCTCACAATTCCAGGTTGGTGTACGCACCGTCCAGGAAGAGCTAGAGAAGGGTCTTACTGTTTTGTGCCGCCGGCGCATGAAAGTGATCTTCTCCGGGCGGACTGATACTGGGGTTCATGCCAAAGGACAGGTTGCCCATTTCGACATCGATGAATTCGATGGAGATTTCTACAAATTTCTCTGGGCCCTGAACGGCATTTTGCCTGATGATTTGTCGGCCTGGCAGGGCTCTATCGTTCCTGATGATTTCCACGCTCGTTACAGTGCAACGGAACGTATCTATGTTTACAGAATTCTAAACCGGCAGCAGCGCTCGCCAATTCTTGCCGCAAATCATTATCTGGTTCGCCAGCCTCTCGATGTAGAAGCGATGATAAGCGCCGCCCAGTGCCTTTTGGGGACTCACGACTTTACATCCTTTCGGGCTTCCAACAGTGACGAGACTTCACCCCTGTGCTCCGTTCAGCGTGTGCAATTGTTGAGATTAGGTGAAGGGCAGCTTGAATTCTGGATTGGCGCCAATCACTTCGTGTACAATATGGTGCGCATAATCGTCGGGACCCTAGTGGAAATCGGGCTCGGCAAGCGGGCGCCAGAGAGCCTCAGCGAGGCTCTGTCTGGACGAGATCGTAATCTGTCCGGTGCGACTGCGCCGGCGCCAGGGTTGACCCTTCAAATGGTCAAATACCCGGAGAGCCTCGGTCTCTTTGAAAAAAATACTGAGAAGTTCCTATCGGAACCCCGGCTGTCTAACTAAGCAGCCATCGAGAAGCCCAGAAGAGAGAATTGGAGAAGCCGCTCGTGAAGACATATCTCGCCAAAGACGGCGACATTTCGGATAAATGGTTCGTTGTAGACGCTGAAGGCAAAACCCTCGGCCGTCTCGCCACCAGAGTCGCCGACATCTTGAGAGGCAAGAATAAGCCTCAGTTCACTCCCAACGTTGACACGGGTGATTTCGTAATCATCATCAATGCCGAAAAAATCAAAGTCACCGGCAAGAAAGAAACCCAGAAAGTTTATTCGAGACATTCCGGTTTTCCTCACGGCTTCAAGCAAGAAACCTTGAAGTCCTTGAGAGAGCGTCGCCCGACGGCAATCGTCGAGCGTGCGGTCAAGGGAATGCTCCCCCACACCAGACTCGGCGCCAGACAATTCACCAAACTGAAAGTCTACGCCGGTACCGAGCATCCGCATGCTGCACAGCAACCGGAAGCATTGACCTGGTAACGTAAAGGCGACCACAAGTCAGCATCAGTTAAGAAACCCAAGATAGGCACCATCGACTAAGCGGTTAGGAAAAAAGCAGATGACAAGCGTTATTCAGTATTACGGCACTGGCAGAAGAAAGTCAGCTTCGGCAAGAGTCCGTCTTATTCCCGGTACAGGTCAAGTCGCGATCAATGGTCGTACGCTGGACGACTATGTCGGAGGCCGTCCTGGTCTGAAGAAAGAATTTCAATCACCGATCGTTGCTGCTGATGCAGCCGGTCGTTTCGACATGATCGTTACCGTCAGAGGCGGTGGCATCATCGGACAAGTCGGCGCCATCCGTCACGGCATCGCTCGTGCACTGGCCGAAGCC
>CAZBOX010000071.1:0-23851 GCA_964493595.1 uncultured Candidatus Obscuribacterales bacterium
CGAAGTAGATACTCATTGTTCGGTGAGAAAAATCAGCTCTGATGAATATTCTGCTGACTCTTTGTTGTAGAGCGTTAGCGAAAGGTGCTGAAGTAACTCCGGTCCTTCATTTGTAGCCACTAGTATTTCAAATGCGCTTAGCTCATATGAGTCCCAAATGATTACGTAATTGGGAGTACACGGAATAGCTCGCTCAGAGGACCATGGGTATCTGAAGAGCTTCTTTCTGACATCTTTCCGCGTGTCACTCCGGCTAATTCCAGCAGGCAATTCTCCAGTGTATGGTTGGTAGATTTGCTGGCGAGTCGCTTCTGTGTCGAAATGATAGAAGATAAAATACAGAATGTCGCCACGACTTGAGAGTTCCAGTCCTAGCCTAGGGAATTCCCAATTCTTTCCGATCCTATTTTCATGTTCTGAGTAGTCTGCATTTAATTCGCTTAGACATTGTTGGAAAGCAGCTTCTTTCCATGACGAACCAAGCATATTAATGATTGACAGACCGAATTGCATCACAGACCCAAATTGAATGGCGGCCACTTCCTAGTACCAGTATCCCATCGATCACACTTCGACTTCAGATCGTCACACTTGTTTGAGCATTGTTGTTTTGCTGCACCTGGAAGGCAAGTAGCGTTGCAGAAACTCTTGCACTTTTCCTTACTCCAACTTCCGTCCATTTTTGGCTGGCATGGTGGTTGCGATGCAGCTCCGGCGGCTGCACCTGCGCCGGCACCGGCACCTGAACCTGAGCCTGAGCTTGAATTATTACTTGAATTTGAACCGCTCATCGCATTCGACATTGCTTGGCCAGCAGCCTGACCGGCCATCGTGCCCATTGCGGACGCGGCAGCTGCTGCCATTGCAGCACCCATAGCCCCCATTGTGCTCTCCCCTCCCATCACAACCAAAGGAATAGCTAGCGCACAGGTACCCATTGGATCCACGCCTACCACAGGGTGGTTATTGATGTAGCTATAGAGGTTTTGCCCACCAGCCTCTTCTATCAAGTCGCGGCTTATAAATCTTCCATGCAGACTAGAGTAAGCGCCCGACTATTTCAAGTGTGCGCTTTCTGCAACTCTTTCAGCAGCGATGAGGTATTAATCACACCGTTGCTGGTGGATCACAGTTTTTGCCATTCCCTGTAGATGATGTTGGCGCAGCTTTCGCACAAGGCGCCCTTTGTGCGTTCAAAAAGTCTATTGTCGTTTTCAGATTGACTTTGGCAAACAGCACAATAACGGTATGAGGAAGCACTTACAGCAGTAGAAACCCTCTCGCTTTCTGCCAGCGCTCCTTCTAAGCAAGGTCTGCAAATTGCGCCAAATGGCATGCTGAAGCGTTCGCTAGCGGACAGTTCCGAATCTCCGCAAAGCAAACACCCGTGCGAGTTACTTCGCAATTCAAACGGGTCGAATCTGGGCCCTTCAATTGTTCTTCCACAAATGAAAAGACAATCAGTGCACATCGCCTTCCGGTTCAAGAAAACAAGACTGTCGGTTTTTGCGCAGAAAGCACAGGCGGAGTCTCCGCTTTGCTTGACCTGTTTTGAATGGCGAGTATTCTGCTTAGAAAGAGACAGTACGCATTTCTCACACACGATTGAATTTGGTCCCTGGACAAATAAGCTTTTACCGCAATTGGTTGCACCGCAAAAATGACAGGTCGTCACTCGTTTTTGTTTTGAACTCATAATAACTATGCGGCTTTCCCGCCTCCGCTAGATCCGCCTCCTCCCTTGCCTCCTTTCCCTCCTCTCCTACCTCTCGACGGGTCATTAGGGCAATAGTCACCAGGGCAGTCTCTCTGCATCTTACACAGATCATAACAGTTCCAGAAATCTCGGTTGTACTCGTTATCGCAATAAGCCTTTCCGTATCCCTGAGCCAGGCATTTAACATAGTGTGAGTTTGCATAAAAGAATGCCTTGTATCTACAGAAATCAAGCACATTAGAACCACCGCCTGAGCTACCTGCTCCTGCTCCACCCATGGAAGACATTCCGGACATGAGCAATAGACCTGCACCTAAAGCGCCGGCCGCAGCGAGAGCAGAATCTCCACCACCAAGAACCAAGCCACCTAATAGCAGAATGCCAATAGAACCATCTGGATCAACTCCATTTGTCGGGGACGATTTCAGATAGGCGTAAACATTGGTTCCATCAATCTCCTCAAAGGGATCTCTTTTTACGAATCTGCCGAAATCTGAATCATAAGGTCTGAAATGCGCTAAGTTAAATCCACTTCTAACGTGCTTGTAGTAGGACGCAAATTGATAGTCAGATTCGAGAATGCCGCTTACTTTGGAAACGCCCCCATATGCGTCATACATGTACTGAGCTTGAATAGCACCGGCTGAATCCAGCATTTCAGTCACTGACGCAAGATGATTAAACGCATAGAAATAAGATGAACCTGTCGATTCACCAAGGGAAAAGTATTTTTTAGTCACAGTCCCTAGGGCAGTTCGGTCTTCTGCCCTTTCACTTCGGTCGGTAACAAATTGCTTTGTGCTTGTCACTGAGCCTGAAGTGGTCTCAACAATCTTGGTGTTTCGCCCGAATCCATCGAACGAAAACTGGCTATAATTGTTCACTCCCGGATAATCGATCTCGATCAGGCGGTTCTAGGCATCCCACTTTAAATGTTTGCACCGTAGTTGGTCGTTTTGCCTTTTGCCTATTGGAAGAGGATCGATGACGCACTTGCGGTGACTATTAAGCCACAGCTAACTGTCTTCATTCTCGGCAGGTCACCATCAACGACTTGATTGAGAAGCCACCATTCTCGGTTGCATACAAATAGAATCGAACGGGATAATTTTACAAGCTGTTCAGTCAACACTAAGCGAATCTTTATGTCAGGAGAACTAACAATGGCTCAAAAGAAAGATGAAAAACAGTCCGAATGGGAAAGCAGAGAGGACATGATGCCGGAAGATGAATGTAAGCTTCAAACGAAGGAGAAAGGATTTGACGAAACTCAATCGCAGCGTTGTGAGCAAAGCGGCAGCACTGGCACCGCGAAAGGGCACGAACGCAAGGCGATGCATCAACAACTGGAGACACTAAAAGACGTCAACCACATGGATGAAAACAGCGACCTCCTCTCAGAAGAAGAGCCGGCAGAGTCCTGAAACTGTTAACTAAGTTAAGACAGGCGAATGGCTATAAACGGGGATGCTGCGCACACAAGAGAAGATTAATGCAAGAAGTTTTTCTCACGAGGTAGGGGTGCTTAGCGCACCCCTTGGGTCCGCAATGGCGAGCAATTCCACCCACCTACCGCATCCGAGTTATATTCCGTATACGAGAGGGTCTATAAAATGCACATAGACGATAGGCGAACGTGGGCAAAACTATCCTCCCTACACAAGTAAAAAGGTACTGAATATGGTGCAAACTCACTCCCTCGCAGAAATTGCCAAGCTAAAGCAGCAGACATCCCGCTCCATTGAAATCGGTGATTTGAGCACAGCTTACTGCACATCGAAACACATTTTGAATATGCTGGAGAATAGCAGTCTGGGTGACTATATTCCTGATTCCAGTGAAATGGCGAATGTTCTATATGAAGTAGGTCTGATCTGCATAGCGCTGGACAAATACTCGGAAGGGACCAGGCACCTGCAGAGAGCAATAGAATTTTGCCAGGACAAGAGCGAGAGTGACGGTTGGATAATCAGAGAAGCAGGTCGGGCGCTACGCGACATCGAGCCCTGCAACACCATAAACAGTCAATCGCCGTCTAAAGGCCGTGTGCAGATCGCATAGCAAGCCTTAGTTGTTTTCCACACATTAATTACATGCTTCCGACAGATAGATAAGGGATATTTTGAATTTCGCCTCAGTCTTCTCATTGTTGCAGAATCGGACTTTTGCAATTTTTGTGAGGGCAATGTCGTGGACAGAAAACTTTATGGAATGACAATCGTCATTACAGGAGCATCCAGTGGTTTTGGAAAAGGATGCGCGTTGGAATTCGCCAAGTTAGGCGCATCCCTTGTATTAGCTGCCCGCAATGAGGAAGCCTTAAGAGAACTGGTTGTGGAATGTGCACGGCTCGGCGGAAGTGCTGTTTCGGTACCGACAGATGTCGCTGACCCAAATGAGGTAGCCTCGCTTTATCAGCAATCGCTGGACTGTTTTGGCAAAATTGATGTCTGGATCAATAATGCAGGCGCCGCGGCAATAGGAGTCTTTTCCGAGGTGCCGCTGGCAGATCATTTGAAAGTAATTGACGTCGACCTGGCGGGCACGATGTGTGGAAGCTATTTTGCTATGCAGCATTTTATGCAGAAAGGGCAGGGTACCTTAATCAACGTAGCGTCCATGATCGGCAAAATTCCAGCCCCGTATTACGCATCTTACTCAGCCGCCAAGCACGCTGTAGTAGGATTGAGCGCTGCACTGCGCCAGGAGATTCAGGAGCTGAAGAAGGACAGAATTCACGTCTGCACGGTATTGCCGATGGCGATGGATACCCCGTTTTTCGAGCACGCAGCCAATTACACGGGCAGAAAGTCTGTACCTATACCGCCGCTCAGTGATGCTCAGGATGTTATCGACGCAATTGTTGATCTCGTCTTCAAACCTAAGCCCGAAGTGGCCGTCGGGAAAGCAGCTGGAATCTTTAGCGCCAGTGACGCTCTTTTACCCGGAGCAACCGAAGCGATGATGGCAAAAACGACTCAGAAAGCTCAAATTGAGGAGGCGCCGGCAGCACCTTTTACAAAGGGGAATCTGGAGCAACCTTCTAATAGAGGCACGGGCGTGCATTCTGATTATAAAAAAGAAGCCTCATGAAGAAGGTTAAGGCAAAAGAAGGGTCGACGAACGCAGAAATAAACGGCAAGTTGCTTAAGTCGTCCCTGAGCAAGGGGATTATCGACGATAAGACAGGTCTTGTAAGAGCAATAGTTGAAACGCCGAAAGGGTGCAGAAACAAATACAAGTACGTGCCCGACATGGACCTTTTTGAATGTGGTCCAGCCCTGCACGCTGGATTATCATGGCCATTCGATTTTGGCTTTATCCCCTCCACTCTGGCTGGCGATGGCGACCCGCTGGACATTCTTGTCATTATGGACGAGCCTGCGTTTCCGGGCTGCCTTGTTCACGTAAAGGTTCTTGGTGTTCTGGAGGCAGAACAGATGCAGGACGGTCAAACAGTACGCAACGACCGAATCATAGGCATACATAATCACTCTGTGCGCTTTAGCGAAATGAACAGCTGGAAAGACATTCCGTCTTCGCTACGCAATGAATATGAGCTGTTCTTCAATGTGAATGCCTTGTGCAAAGGCAGAGTATTTGACCTACTTGGATGGCGCGATTCGAGTGAAGCATTCAAAGTTATCGAATCGGCGGTGAAAGCCGGCATCAAAAATTAGAACACGCATCCAGCGGGAACCAAAAGCAAATTCGCCGGTCAAACACCTTGCCAAACCATACAGGAGTTGAACATGAAAAGACGCTACACGGTGCTAGGAGTCGTGACCGCTCTGCTGCCCAATCTTTATGCATACGCAGGCGAATCGCAAGCATCAAGTATGGCTGGTGGTTCCAGTACATCATCGGCAACCACTCAAGAAACTTCGCAAGCTACAAATCAGCCTACTAATTCCGCTCAAACGTCACAGAGCAGCAGCGGTTCTTCATCAAACAGCGCACAAGCGACCACGCAGAATTCCAATCAAGGCGCTACGACGCCATACACCCGACCTACGGGCTCGTCCAATGCACCGGTACAAGGCGCCTCGACCTATGCAATGCCCGGCAATGCCAGACCGGTTGTTCGCAACTATGCGCCGAAGAAATCCGGAAAAACAATGAAAAGAACGGCTGTGACACGCACCTATAGATAGGTTTCCTAAATCAGATCGTTCTCTAGAACGGACTGAGGCTCCTCGAACCATAAAAAGACGGCTACACAATAGTCGTCTTTTTTTGTCGCCCTCCTCGAGGTTGAGAAGTCTCAACCTCGCGATCAAAGCAGGAACCTGATGTCATTAAGTCCTGTCGTAACCGCCAGCTTATTCTGAATGGAGTGCATCCGCAATGGGAAAACCAAACATTCATGTTATTAGACGAGAAGATCATAAATGGGTGGTGAAGCGAGAAAATGTGAACGGCTACGCCGCTGCTTTTGATACTCAGGCTGATGCTGACGCACGCGGGCGAGAAATAGCCAAACAGGACTGCGTCCAATATTACTTACATGAAGAAGACGGCAGCATTCTCTTTCGAGACAATTATCAGAATTGTTGATCAGATTCGACCCAGTATGAGAGAGCTATGCGTTCTAAAGATTCGAGATTGCCGCAGGCGAATGCAGCGCTGCTGCTGATTGACGTAATCAATGACCTGGATTTTTCCGATAATGAAGAGCTTCTTGACGGTCTGCCCGAGCTTGCCGCCAATCTATCACGGCTGAAATATGCAGTTCGCCGTGCCGAAATTCCTGTTATATACCTGAATGACAATTTCAATAATTGGCATTCAAATTTCAATGAGCAATTGCAGTTGTGCACAAAGAGAGGCGCAAACGGTCGCGAACTTGCAATTGCGTTAAGACCTTCCGGTCAGGACTATTTCGTCTTAAAGCCGATGCATTCTGGATTTTTCGGCACCCCCTTGCAAATCCTCTTGGGCAAATTGGGCGTCAAAACACTTATTCTTGCAGGAATTGCTGCAGACATTTGCGTTCTATATACAGCCAATGACGCATACATGAGAAATTACAAGCTTATTGTCGCCAGCGACGGTGTAATTTCCAATCATAAGAAACTGACTGATGAAGCACTGGAAAAAATGCGGTCGCTCCTTAAAGCTCGCATTATGACAGTGGACGAACTGGTATCAAAATATGCGAAATGACCATCAGCTCAGGAACTAATTGCGTCTTTTCTTCTCTACTAAGCATAGATTACTCAATGACTATCGCAGAGGGAGAGCTAGTATGAGAAAGCAATTCGTAATGGCAGGGATCATAGCCATAATTCCGGTCGCAGCGGCTAATGCAGACCCTACAGGTTCAGGTTCAGGACTGCCGGGGGCCTGGTCTACAGGCAACGGTAATGCAGGGCTCTCGAAACCAATGCGTCCTCCGCTGAAGGCCACCAAACAGAGCGTCAATCATACAAATGTCACCACTTCCAACGCCACGACCTCGGCAAGCACAAGCAGTGCGACTGCGCCTCAGAAAGCCATTCATGTCAAATCAGACGGTGAAGTGAAGATTCAGACGAATAAGAAATAGTCGTTTTGTATTAGCCCGCCCTATCCCACCTTGCGCAGACCAAGAGCGCAGGTGGGATTTTCGTACGCCAGAATTTCAACGTTTTCACGTGTTAACAGGACGATAACAACTTACCGCATGGCAAATCGTATAACGTAAGCAACCCTCCTCCACACAAACCCTCCCGGACTCGTCACCAAAACGATCCTTCTTCACGCCCGACTTAAGACCTCCCCCTCTAACACTCGGAGTGAACAATGTTCTCACTGCGCCAGCTTTGCCCCAGCGTTCCATCAAGTGCTGCAACAGCAGCAAGAACCGCCTTCAGTCTGCTTATTGCCATTGTTTTCCAACCATCCGCCCATTGCCAGGAAGCAACTCCATCGTCGGCAGGTCGCTCGACGGTATCGCAAGCGTCAATTCAAGATCATTATGAACGACGCTTTGCGCAACGCAAAGAGCGCAAGATAAAAGCCTTGCAGCTATTGATGAATGATGGCTCCGCGCCTGTCGGAACGGTTCATTCGAGCAGTCCATTGCCGGGGCTGCGGGGCATGAGCAGTTATAGAGTTTCATCGGCAAACTTATCCAGAGCCGAATCGAAACGTACCAACAAAGCGGCGGTCACCTATGTTCAACCGCCGGTGACCTACGTGTTCCAGGCAGGACAGGGATACGGAGTAACGTCTCACTTTGGACCGCCCCAACCTGGTGACGTTGTCTTTCAGTACGACCCGGGCGGAGTGCTTATAGACAGAGATCTTCCTTCAGGTGTAGCCAACGCGATCCAGGCGGAAAATCACTTCAACGGTGCCGGAGTCAGAATAACAGACACCGCAGCCAAACTGCTTTTAAGCGATACGGCAGAAATATTCAGTGAACGAATTCTCAGCCCGGACCGCTGGGTGAAGACAGCTGAAACAGCCATGCAAGCAAATCATCAATTGGCCGCCGAATCAACGACTGCAGTAGCAAATCAAGCAGTGCAAGCCAATCTCAACCAATTCAGAGGGCACCTCGTCAATGTGGCAAATGAAGCAGCCGCCGGTGGCGACCAGCTCGGAACAATCGTGGCAAGAGTGCAAATGTTCTGGAAAAACGTCTATCTTCCAATGTCCATACTTTTACTTATCACTGGAGCAACCCTCACTTTCGGCAAAGTGATCGTGCAGTACGGATTCAACCAGACTTCAGGAGAAGAAGTAATGACACCCCTTGCAGGTCCCCTCAAAGCCATTACCGCAATTTGCCTTATACCAGCAACCCAACTTATCGTCAGTTACTCAATAGACATTGGAAACTCCCTTACCGACACTGTGCAAAACGTGACCGACAATGTCAGTGTTACTCGTTGGCTCGATGAGCAAGGCGCTCATGCAATAGGCTCGAACGGCACAGGACAGACACGCACGGCAGCGAGCACAAGCCACAGCAGCGGTGATCCGCAACAATTGATGAGCCGTATCCAAAACCGCCCTGTTGCCGAGCAAACCATGGGCATGCTGGCCGGCTCAGTGGCAATGATGGCTTCGATGGGCACATCAGTTCTTCTTGCTTTTCAGCTGGTTTTCATGCTTTATCTCTTCCTCATGGGGCCAATCTCGGCGGCGCTCTACACCTGGCCCTGGGGCGTTTCCAGACTTTTCAAATCAGTGTTCAGCAACTGGCTTAATGCTGTGATCAACCTTGCCCTCTGGCGCTTCTGGTGGTCAGTCCTTGTCCTCGTTATGGACTCACGCGTCAGGTGGCTCAGAGAGGAGGGCATTTATCAGGCCAATAGCCCCTGGGAATTAGCCGCAATCATATGCTTTCTGGTCCTACTCTCGACGGTACCTTTCATGGCATTCCAGTTCAACCCGGGCTCTTTTGTAGACAAACTAGTTTCGGAATTCGGAGCCGCCACCGGCAAAAAAGGAGTAGGTGCAACAGCCTAAAAGAATAGAAGCCGAAAGATTAAACCTTCAATAGTCCAGCCAGGTGAGCATTTCCTGGCTGGCGTCCGGCGTTAACACGTCGATAACAACTTACTTGCCGGACAAGCATATAAATAGACTATCCCTCTTGCCCAACCCCTCTCTCCAGTTCTTCCCCCAACACCTCCAGGGGCTTTCTTCACATGCAAAAAATCCTCGCAAATTCAGCTTTGAGCTTCTGCCTCCTCTGTGCATTGTTTCTCGCCTGTGGCTTACCAGTACGCGGACAAGGCAACAACAGCAGTCATAGCGCAGTAGCTATGGGACAAGATTACAAATTGACCGTGTCTGAGATTCAAAAGCTGTACAAGCAGACAACCGACGGAATGTCGTCCACGAACATCACTCAAAACCCCGCCACCATAATGTATTCCCGCGGTCCGCTGGTTCCCCTCAGCTCGCTTCAATTGCCGGCTGCCATGCAAAACATGCTGGCTACCGGTGTGCCGACCCAGGGAGTGCCGCTTACTGATACTGCATTCAAAGCGCAACTCATGCAGACTCAGCAACAGTTACTGTCACAAATTTCGGACCCGGTGAGAAATATTCCGAGAGAACTGGCCCAGCAACTAGCAACCCAAACCATGCTTGGTAATTCCGCAGCACAAGTAGCCACAGCCCAGGCCAATTCTGCTATCAACTATGCGGGTCAATTCCTGATCAACTTCACAGTCAACGAAGGCAATGTTTGGAATCGCCTGCGCAGCAACCTCTTTGTACCCATTGCTATTCTGCTCCTGGTACCGGGAACCATCCTCACTCAAACGAAAGCTTTGATGGCAGCCGGCAATCCGGTGATCGAGCAAGCCAATCCGTTTGAAGGCATTCTGCGAGCCGTAATTGCGCTATGTTTCATTCCTGGCTCCTACCTGGTGGTCAATTACGGTATCGATTTTTCCAATTCCATCAGCCACACTATCCAGGATGCCTACAGAGCTCAATTCGGAACGGATATGTATGCAGACGCATTCCTTGCTGAGCAACGTGCATTTCCATCCAGACAAGCTGCAGAAAACCAGAATGGACTCTCAGGATTGTTAAACGGCGCAACCGCCTCTGGTGGCAATCAAGTAACCGGTTTTGGCCAGCTAGAAAACAATTTGATCAAAAACAAGACTTACACTGCAAACGGCACGCAAATCGCCACCAATGGTCTGGTAGATGAAGTATTGCCGGCCAACGCCGTCGCCGCGCGCATGGCGGTATTCGGCACCAACATGGTCGTCACATCTATTTGGGACTTGCTTTGCGCCTTCCAACTGATCTATCTGCACTATCTTTTCCTGGTTGGACCGATCATGGCTGCAATCTGGGTCTATCCGGTTAAGCAACTTAGAGAAGCGTGGCCGAATTGGGTGGCTGGCACTATTACCCTTTGCTTCTGGTCGCTATTCTGGAATACTGTGATTCTTCTTATGGCACTGTTCAAAGACGCTGATTCTACCGGCACTTTTGTCATGACAGCATTGAATGTCCTGGCAACAGGCAGCGTCAAATACGCCTTCGACTTCGTCGGTCTGGTTACCGAAGCTGGTCAGGAAGCAGCAAAAACAGCACGGAACAATCAGACAAATTCCGGCAATGCCGCGAGCCCCTCGTCCACAAATAAAGAAACCAGAATCGAATCAAAAGCTGATGGCAGTGCGCTTGGTGGCATTACACAGGCGACAGGCAACTCCATATTGAATGCGGCAGCACCCGGTGTCACAGGCGCAATTTCACCAGGCAGTCGGCTTATGGGTGGAAAAGATGACTTTACAAAAGGGCTGTCTCTGCCACCACTAGTATCATCCGTGGCTCAAAACATATTTCCATCATCTGCCGGACCGCTGGGAATCATTGGAGCCGCAGGATTGGCAGGCAAAGACGGTATTTCGCTTCCTCCTCTAGCCGGAGTTGAAGCGGCCTCTGCACCGGCTGAGAAAGTTGGCTCTTCTTTCGCTCAAGACGTGATGAACATGACCGAAAAGACCGCTGTCTCTCAAAACTTTTCAGCAGCCGAGTCGGACGTAGAAAACCTGATCTCGGCGGTATACCAAGGCGCGAAGCTGGCACCAGCTGCGGATAGCGCGCTAGAGATGAGCAGCATGAAGGCAATTGAGGAAGATTCTATAGAAGATGAGCAGAGAGCAAATGCTTCTGCGAGCATTAAGAGCGACCCTAAGTCAGTGCGTTCTGGCACTGCAGCCGAGCGCAACCACGGTGCAGAAAGGGCAGCTGCAGCAGGAGCAATTTTTGCGGCAGCAAACTTCGGCTCTTCGGCTGAGGTGAAAGACTTCATGCACAATCTGGCAGGCGCAGCACAGGCACAGCACTCTAGCGGAACCCGAGCGATCGCAGCTAATTCTGTAATGCATACTGAAACTGCAACATTACCAGGACACCGCACCTTCGATGCTGTCGGGCTTCCCCCCTCTGCGCAACGTGGCACAACAGCAGGCAACGCTTCGCACAACCTTTTCAAAGAGAGTGCACCGCCTTTGGAAACATCGTCCAAAAGAGAATTCGCAATGGCACCCGGCGGCAGAGAACTTAACTTCTCATCGGCACCGCCTTTAAAAATGGCGGGCTCAACATACAACGCAGTCTTGCCGGCCTCAGCCTTGACACTGGAAAAGGCGGCTGCAGATGACACAATCTCGTCAAATTCAGTTTCTGCATCCTCTGTATCGGCGAATCCTCTTTATCGCGAAGCAGCGATGGACTTCAATGTCGCAAAAGTCGATTTCCAGTTCGAAGTAGAAGACAACAGCGCCTCAAGCCAAGGGCGCCCGAAAAACTTGCATGAGCTTCTGAAACCGGCAGCATTCGAGCGCCCCTGCCATCGTTGCAAGAGCATCCAATGCCGTTGCACATTGCCCAGTGCTTTTACAGTGGGCGCATGGGCATAACTGTCAGTCCGTCAGCGCTCTACCGGAAAAACAGAAAACATTGTAAGGTGGAAATGTCGGCGCTCTGCCGGGCGTCACGTTTACTAAACCGCCGAGGAATGCCTTATGGAGCATTTAGGATTTGCCTTGGGCATCATTTTGATGATCGCGGGCGCAGGCTACCTGTTCAAAGCTTTTGTCGCTATTGCCCAGGGAAGGATTTGGTACTGGTCGGGATTTCTTCCCCTCACGATTATTTCTCCATGGCTCATCTTTTGCCCGCCCAATGAGCGCAAAGAAAAGGCCATAGCAAAAGTCAAAGACGCAATTTGGGCGCCCATTTTCTTTGGGCCTGTTTTCACCATTCTGGGCATAGTCTGCTTATCTGCAGGGGCCGACCTGGCAAATCTGCCAGGCACGACAACGACCAATCAAATTCTCACATCGTGGACCTCCGACAAAACGCCGGTCATCGTTTTCGACAAGAAACACTACAAGATGCAATTTCCAGCCGCAGTCAAGACAGCCAACAAGATAACGAAATTGATGTTTGGAGCCCAAGCCGGCATCAAGGAGCAGGACAAATTGTTGCCGACAGGTGGCTGATATTTTCCCTACCAGAAGAGAAGTGACGATACTGACCTTGCTTGTGCCGGCTTTCCTCGGCACGTTTTTGCTGCCTGGAATTGCCCGCAGTCCTCTTTGGCATCAGATCAAAGATACGAAGCCAAGGGCGGACTCTGTCTCTGCAAAAAACGAAAAAAACCACTTCGAAATCAGAGTGACGCATTCATTTGGCATCGGAAAAGCAGATTTTTGCCTGGACAAGGGGCATTGGTCGCCGGGTCTTCGCCTCAAATTTTGTAATTTCAAAAGGCTGGAAGGCTTCAAAATCTGGACCGAGTCAAAGAAGTTTGAAGGTTCCGTTCCAGAGGTTTTCAAAAACAGCGCAGTTGATTTCGGCCCTGGGCTTTCCGCTACGAGACGCAATAATGCCATCTGCGTAACTGCAGCGAATTTCTTAGACCCGAAAGACAGAACTATTCACATCGAGTGGATCGACTATTATCGAAACTGAGAACTTTTGCGCAAACAAAAGTCAAGAAAGTGTCTCCTGCATGAGAGAACTCAATTCTGCCTTCACTTCATCAGCAGACTGGTATCGATTATCAGGATCTTTCTGCAGCAGCTTGAACATGACCGGCTGCATCTGCTCCGGGACCGTGCTCTCTTCTTTCAGGAAGGGCAAGCGAGACGGTGGCTCGTTCACGTGTTGCCACATGACGTTGTATGTGTTGTCGTGATCGAATGGCGGACCACCGCTGAGAGCGTCATACATCAAGCACCCGAGCGCATACAAATCGCTGCGGAAGTCGGCATCTTGTCCGATGCACTGCTCGGGACTCATGTAGGTCGGTGAGCCGAACATCTGTCCATGAGCCGTGAGACGGGCAGATGTATTACTGTCGACGATTGATTTGGCAATGCCTAAATCGACAAGCGTAATATGAGTGCCGCCGTTTTTAGTTTTGACAATGACGTTGCTGGGCTTCAGATCTCGGTGAACAAAACCCTTGCTGTGCATAGTTGTCAGCGCATCGCAGATTTGCATGAAGATTGGCACACAAAAAGAAGGGTCAAGTTTCTCGCGTGCTTCAATCAACTCTTCCAATGTCTCACCGCTCACATAATCCATAATCAAGTATGGCTGTCCGTAAGCATCTTCACCATAGTCGTGCACACAGACAATATTGGAATGATTGAGCAGACTAGCGATTTGAGCTTCGCGTTCAAATCTTTGCAAAAAAGAACCAGTCGTGACCATATTCAGGTGCATCATTTTTATTGCGACAAGCTTTCCTAAACTAACGTGTCGAGCCAGGTATACGACGCTCATACCACCACGACCGAGAACCTTTTCGACGCGATACTTCTCAGAAATCAAGTCTCCGATTTTTCTCTCGCGTGTATCTCCTTCGGAATAATCTTTGATGGCGTTTTTGTCCTCGAGCATCGGACGAAGATTTGCCATCAGCCTTGTAGACTTATGCATTGAATCAGGTTCGAGACAGTCTACAGCTGTACGCAATTCCATTTTCACGTGGGTAACATCACAGCCCAATTTCTTGGCTATTTCATCAATGTTCAGCCCATGCTCGATAAACTCAAAAATCGTTTTCTGCTGCGGCGTAATCAAACTTCGTTTGAGCCTCTGCGAAGCCGAGCCGCTTTCAGACAATACACGCTTCGCCAGACCATGATCGAGCCATTTTGCTCCTTTTAAAACAGCGTAGATAGCTGATTCGAGCTGATGCTCTCGTGCGTCCTTCAGGCAGTAAGCATCAGCTCCTGCAGCAAGAGCTGATAAAAAAGCGGCGTCGTCGTCATTAGCGGTGAACATGACCACCCGAGTTTCGGGCAAATGTTCTTTGATTATTTTAGTTGCTTCGATGCCGTCCATATTAGGCATCGAAATATCCATCAAAATAATTGCCGGGCGCAACTTAAGCGAGACATCAATTGCCTCCTTTCCGTCCTGAGCCTCGGCTACGACATGAACACCAGGAATTCTCTCCAGGACAATTCGCAAGCCAATGCGCATGACCGTCAGGTCATCGACAATTACGACAGGGATATGCAAATCGCTTTGCAAGTATTGCTCCGTCTGAGAATTCGCCAGTCATATGACTGAGAAGTTAATTATAATGACATTTATAGCTTGGTAATTCATCCCTTGCCAGGGGGAAGTCAAGCCCGCGGAGCCTCCTGTGCTCCTGCAGATATTGACCGCAGTCGAAAAAATTTGGATTAGATAAATGAATGTTGTAGCCATATTGCTGGCAGTTTTGTTTCTCAATTATTCGGCCGAAGTCGCTGCGCAACCAAGACTGACACCGGCGCAAAAAGCTCAACTTGATGAACAGGTGAGGCAGGGAGTAGCCAAGGCAATTGCGGAGCAAAAGAAGTGGATGCTCAGCAAGGAAGGTCTGGCATACGCAACTTTTGTCGATGGTCCAAAGCATCCTGAATTCAAGGCGCAATACATGCAGCAATTGAGTGACGGAGGAAGAATATACTTTCTTACATGCAGACAGGATTTTGGCGAAGCTTTGAAGATGCTCGATAAAATTGGCAAACGCGAAAATGGCAGTGCTCTCTACCTGCGTGCAAAGTGTCTGGACGGACAACACAAGAGACTGGACGCAATCAATGTTTATGAGAAGGCGAGCAAAAAAGTCGGTAAGGATTTCAATCCCAGCTTTCGCTTCTACTTGCACTTTGCTGCAGCGCAAGCAGCAGCTGGCAAAGACATCGAAGCACTAAAGAATCTCAAGATCGCAGCCGAAAAATCCCGATTCGCCGAGAGTTATTCCGCCACTAAGTCTGCAGTGGCTCAATCGGTTCTAAAACGAGTTGGGTATCTGCAAGAGAAACGAGGCAAGTATAAGGAAGCGTTTGAAAATTATCTTTCCATGTTCGGAGAAGCTCAATCACAGTTTCATCTCGATCAGCCAATCGAAGCTGATGCAGGAGTAAAAAGCCGTGCCGGAAAGTGGTTGAAGGAGCATCCAATTCCGCCTGCCAATGCAGATCAGCTGACTCTTTGCAAATATCTAACAACCGCAGCAAAGGCCCATCTGGCATTGGGTGATGAAAGGAAAGCAAAAGAAACACTCGAGCGGGCAATCGCCGTTAGAGAAAAGACTTCAAAAGAAATTCCTCTGGAATTAGCAGAAGATTCCTTTTCTGCTCTCTCTCAAGCGCGCGATTTGGCAAGTTCAATTCTAATTCGGCTGGACATAAGAGACAAAGATTACAAGGCGGCATGCAAACACATACGCGCCACTTTTGTCACGGATCCGGCAAGAGACGACCAAAGAGTGCTCCAAAGCGTATCTATGTCGGATGTTTTTGATTTAGTTACCAAAAAGGATCGAGACCTTCACTCAAGCGTTGCAGAAAAGCGGCTTGATATGGGTCCTGTCTTTCTTCAATTTGTCAAGTCAAAAGGCTGATGCAAGTGCTAATGGGTCTGATTCTGTGCGTCTCGCCTGATCTGATACCAGCTAATCGCAACAGCTATAAAACAGACAGAGACTCCAGTGAATCCAATGATTTCATTGAAACCGACGTTTCGGAAGTCGCCGAAAAACCACAAGATAGGCATCCCTAAATGTCCTAGACTCATTGTTGGCTCACTCCTGGTCTTCGCTGCAATTTAAGCCATTGTGCTCGCGAACATGGACGGCAGATATGGTGAAATTACGCACAGCAAAGCGATGTGCGACTGGGAACGCAAGCTGGGCGGATGAGAGAACTCAATTAACCTAAATTCTCAAAAAATAGAAACCAGAAAGTCGTCAACTCTATGAAGACACTCAAAGGCAAGGACCTGAAGATGTGGTCAGAACAAACGCTTCCGACAATAAAACACCATCTGGAAATGGCCCATAGCATGAAAGGAAAAGTCATGTAAACGGCTACCGCGTGAGGTTTGGACGACTGGGATTGCGGGGGCTCACACAAGTGAGCCTTCGCAACAGCGCTTGGGAACTGCCAAAGCATGCAGCAGTCTATCCTTGTGAAAAGCGAGGTTCGGACAATGAAAACTGCTACAGACCATCAAGCCAACGTGTCCATGGCACTCTTGTTTGCGTCATTTATATTGGTTCTCGGTATCTTTATGTTCTTGCCACGCGCAGCGGTGGACGATAGCACCAGTAAATTCAGACCACAAACAGGACAAAGCGACGCAAGCAAACCACCCTCATATCAATAGGTTTCAACGACCTTTTAGTTGTGTGAAAAGCGCCTCACAGCCATGATCAGTACAGCGCGTAATCTGCATCTTCCCTCCAATTATAGGTACTCGAATTTTGTGCATCGTCACGACCTTGCCACCAATGACGATGGCGACACTCTTCATGACATTCTCTCTTGTGAATTTCTCCAGAGGCTGAATTTGCTCGCAAGACAGCGATATTTCCAGCTTAGGACGCCCATTTTGATCATTTGACTTTACCGGTTCGCCTTCCAGAATTATCGGTATAAAGGCTGACTTGCTTATTACGATATAGCTAGTTTCTCCGCGTTCCTCCGGAGCTAAAAATTCATAGTCGTTGACGAGCATCACCTCAGAGTCCTTAAGCGACCCCAGATCAATTTTTGCACTGGCTTCGCGTTGAACTAAATAGACTCCATCCACTAAACCTTGCGTCTTTGCATTATCAGTGGAGGTTTTTGGCAAGGACGAGACGAATTTCTCATTGCACAGCCCATCCGCAAGACCAGTCGATAAATGCAAACCGCTGAGAATGATGCTTAGGACAATAAAGACCAAGGACTTGGAGGTTCTTTTCATTGGCGCGTTCCATTAGTAGTAAGGCCGGAGAATTGTCGATAGCCTCAAGTTACAGCCGCGTTTCACCCCAAAACGATTTCTTTAGAACTACTTTCGAATTGCTCTAGCCCAAACCTGTGAAGGGGCCGAAAATGCTTACTCTGATTTGCTTTCGAGGAGTCTTTAATTTTTATTGCGGTTGTCAAGCGGAAGGGTTTTCGGATATAGAATCGAAAAACTGCAGATGCAAAATCTCGCATCCAGAAAAGAGGAAAGTTTCTAAAATCATGGAAAGTCAGCTAGAACAAAAGCGCAGCTCAACAATCAAGTTCATCACCCTTGGAACACTCTTAGCACTCAGCTCTACATTGACCGGTTGCTCGACGACACCGACAGCCGTCGCGCAAAAACAGAAAGATAAGGATAAAGAGAAAGAAGAGCAGACTTCGAGAGGTCACGCTTATATGGGTCATGGTGTAAGACCGCCTTTCTCCTCGAGTGTCACATCCAGCCCCAAACCCGGCGGAACAATCTCACGCGGATGGTTCGGTGGCTTCCGCTTCTGCGGCGGCTAAACAAAATCCTGATCCGATTCACCAGCGTAACAAGCTGTTCATTGCCTGGAGTAATCAAAATGAAGTTCGAAAAAATCAAGGCACGTCGCAACTGGCGAGAACGTGCCGATGAAGCCGGATATCTAACTGCCATCCTGGACAATCCACCTTACTGGGTGGAAGCATTGGATGAACCGTTTTGCGGAGTCTTCACTATGGAGGAAGTGGAAAGCGTAATAGAAACCGCAACCAGCGAACTTTATGAGATGTCACTCCAGGCTGTGGACTTTGTCGTTAACAGCGCCAGCTCGGAACGTTGTTTTGACGCATTGAAGATTGCACCGCAATATCGAAATGCTATAAGGCGCTCGTGGAGAAGACACGACCGAACGATTTACGGTCGCTTCGACTTCTCATACAAAGACGGAAGCTTGAAACTGCTCGAACTTAATTTCGACACGCCGACATCGTTATACGAAGCTTCAATACTGCAATGGTTCTGGTTGGAAGACTTGAAAGATCAGAAAAAACTGCCGGAAACTTGCGATCAATTCAACAGCTTGCATGAGCGCTTGATAGATTCCTTTGAGAAGGCAAAAAGCGACGGCTCAACACTTCACCTGGCGAGCGTACAGGACTCGGCAGAAGACGTAGACACAGTTAAATATCTTCAGTCTTGCGCTATTCAAGCCGGTCTTGATGCTCGCTTCATCTTTATGCAGGACCTCGGTTTTGATAGCCTGGGACGATTGATCGATTTAAGCGGCAACGTCATATCTCAGCTCTTCAAGCTATATCCGTGGGAACAGATTATGTACGAGGATGCCGAAGTGAAAAAACGCTTTGGACGGCAGATCTTCAGCGCACTTGCAGAGTCGAACTATACAAAGTTCATCGAACCCTCCTGGAAAATGATTCTGTCCAATAAGGCAATATTGCCGCTGCTTTGGCAGTTATTTCCAGGGCACAAAAATCTTCTGGAAACAGCGTTTGACGACGAATCCAACGAAGCACACTGGATACGCCAAAGTCGTCATGTTCGAAAACCGATATTCGGTCGAGAAGGAGGAAGCGTATCAATAGTCGATCCTGAATCGCCTGACAAAGTGATTGAAAAAGAAAGTGTATACGGCGCGGAAGGATTTATACTGCAAGCCATGCATGAGCTGCCCAAACACAATGACTATCATCTGGTGATGGGAAGCTGGGTGGTTGATGGACAACCGGCCGGGATGGGATTGCGTGCGGACCTGAGTCCAATCACGGGTAATACAGCGATATTCGTTCCGCACTATATAAGAAACTAGATCAGGTCACAGGCATTCTCCATCTTGACAGGTCAATGTTCGTTGATAGAATGGAAAGACAGATTCGCGTGCGCGTTTTTCATTTGCAAATAGCAGCATCTGAAACTCTGCACGATAAGGTTCCTCACCAGAGCGAGGTAAAGATCATGCATTTCCCGAGACTTGAAAATTAGCAGGAAGCGATTGTGGCTGTTTGTCTCAGCCTTCGCCATCGCAAGGGATTATGATCTGACAGGAACCAGAGTTCCCGAATGTTCTTCCTAATGCAATAGCCAATCGGTCTCCTGCAAAAGGGGCCAGCAAGAGTTATTGAGAGATGCACTTCTTTCAACTCTTCTGAGCTCCGAAGTAAACACGTAGGTAAAGCGCTGTCATCTCCTGCCAATTACAGGAGACGTAACAACGCGGCATTGAGGAGATAGTCAATTTATGATTCCGAGCCTAAAAGAAAAATTCCGAAAGATAGGCGCGCGGGTCGATGTTGCCTTTGCCGGGGCGACAAGAGTAAGAGGTTTCACTCGCATTCAAAATCCGCCTGCAAGCCTAGATGTTCTCAACGACAGCAGAGGAGAGTACTTTCAAATTAGAATCCGTGAAGACATTTCTTCTCAACTCGACATTTCTGTTTTGGAAATCCAGCCCAAGGACAAGCATCTTGTTCTGCTGGCAAAACAAGTCGACAACCAGGGAAATGTGATCACTAAAGATCACTTTCTTTGCGGAAAAGATGAACGGCATCTTTTTGTTGCATCGGTAGGAAAAGTATCCACGGTTGCAGCAGCAAAAGAATCTTTAAAGCCGAAGGAAATTCTCGCCCGAGAGACGGGTCTCACGACAGAGAAGCGCAATCGCCGAAAGACGAGGGTATTTCGCCGTCAAGGAGAATGGTTCTTCATTCCGGAAGAAATCGTTCCCGATCCATCTCTTATTCGAAAGGACGAACCGCTCGCTCGCAATACGAGCAGCAAAGCACACATTGCAGAATACGCGTATCGCGTTGGTGGCCAACCTGTGAAAGTGTGTCGCGAATATCCAAGCGGATTGACGCACAGTGAGTACATGACCTTGATTATGGACAATCCCAACGCAAAGTTCCTCAATTGGAGGGACATGAAGCGCAATGCTTCAGTCTACGTCAAGGGAAAGATCAGGCATGCAGACCATGCTACCGTGACGCTCGAAACATGGCACCGGGTACTGATGAATACCGAAACGTTTTCACCGACCGCTGCCGTCACTGTCGAATTTCTCGATTAACGATATGCACGCCTGGAATAGAGAGGTCTCTGCGCGCAAACCCACCGGCGCGCAGAGTATCCTCACCACTATCGCAGCGGGCTGGTTCCGGCAGGAACGGAATCACCAGGCATGGCGAGCGCTCCTTTGGTATTGGTTTCAATTGTCGAGCTAGGCAGCCCAGGCCACACATTACACATAAAAAGCAATGCGCCAATTGCTATACATAACAACAACATAGGTCCGGCAGCCGGACTTTTCATCTTTGAGTCTTCCATCTTCATAAGCCTCGATGCGTTCCTATACTCGCTTCCAGCACGAGCCGAGGAGTTGAACGCTCAAGAGTACGATGAATAGACGTTCTCTGCACCCCAAAATATCCCGACGACGGCGAAATATTGCAGTAGTGCGCGTCTTCGCTATTTGGACACAATCAGACAGACAATAATTAGACCTGCAGTTCACGCGGGACAAAAGTCATGACACTGCCTGGGGAATGGGTCTGCAGCCTGATCTATACACACTTTGGATCACGCGTCACATTTTTTCGATACGAATCGTTCCGCGGTAAAGCCAATAGTTATCGGGGTTTTCCCCTAGAAAGATAGGTACTAGCAAGGAGTTCGAAAATGCAAGAACGGTTATAGACTATAAGCTGTACAGGATATCCACGTGCTTTTTGCACGGCAAGGAGAACCGAGATGTTTACAGAAAGAGTTTTGAGATGTTGCGATTGCGCTGGAGACTTCGCATTTACAGTAGGCGAGCAAGAGTTTTTCCATAGTAAAGGATTGAGCAACGAACCAAAGCGCTGTTCTAACTGCCGAGTCGTTACTCGATTGCGTCGCTCCGGACGCAGCTTAGAGACGCTCACATCTGCAATTTGCGCAAAATGCGAGTCTCAATTCATGCTCCCATTCAAGCCATTAGGTTACAAGCCTACATACTGCAATACTTGCTTTCGCGATTATCGCGCCGAGGTTGAAGCTACACGGCAGGCTCGCGCTTCTCACTTATCCAGTGAGTCGGTAGTGGTGACGGTCTAAAACGGCCTATCAATTGACGTTAACTAAAAAGATGACGAAGCGATCGCTGCGTCATCTTTATGTTTCGCTTTGAACCGACTGCTCAATTCTGCTTAGCGAAAGAATCGCGGACTGCGGCGTAGCACTCGCAACTGACACCTTCCAGTCCATTACGGTCTCGGATCGTCATTTTGCCGTGCTTATAGCTGACCATTCCTGAATCCTGAAGCGACTTGGCCACCAGACTTACTCCTGGACGACGAACTCCCAACATGGTCGCGAGAAACTCGTGCGTGAGAAAGAACGTGTCACCCTCGATTCGGTCATGAGTGGAAAGCAGCCATCGAGCACATCTCTGCTCGATAGTGTGAAGCCGATTGCAAGCGGTGCTTTGAGCTAAAAGATCAAACAAGGCTTGGGCATATTTTTTCAAATTCGCAAATAGACCTGGATTCTCATCAATGGATTTCACCAGCTCATCGGCATCTATGCGCCAAGCAGAACCTGATACCTGACAGACAACTTTGGACGGCATTTGCTTTCCACCTAACAAAAGTGGAATACCCATCATTCCTTCGTTGCCTATAGTCGCAGCCTCAATCTCAGTTCCATCATCCAGAACTGTAATTAGCGACATTACACATGTCTCCGGGAAATAAGCGTTATTAAGAGCTTGACGCGGAGAATAGATTACTTCTTTGGTGGAAAAATCAATCAGTTCCAAACTCGGAAAAAGGGACGAACGCTCATCAGAAGTAAGTTTTTCCAGAAGGGCATTCCGAACGGGGGCTTGGTTCTGACTTGTACTTGAAGATTCAATCATTGGAAACTGGCTTGTCATCATGTATTCGTAATTACGACAGAAATGTTCAAATCGCCTTATGGCGTCGAACAACAACGGAAAAGGCTTGAACACATTCAGTGTACATTGTTTTTCAATCTATCGGTACGCTAAAAAAGCCATTCTACGCACCAAAAAATGTTCGCTAGCGAACAGACCGCAACGCCTGTTCCTGTGGGGCTTTTCGCACGCGCACTGGAAGGCTCTGAGCTTAGATTTTTGTCGCCAAAGCAGATCGTTTACAGAATAATCCACCCGACTTTGAAAACGCAGAACACACCGAAAGCCACACGCAGACTGGCAAAGCACCAATTGTTAGCGAACAACAATTGCCTGATGACAAATTTGTAGTCGCAGCCCTCCAAGATTGAATCATTTCAGCAAATGCTTCTCTCCAGAAGAAAGTTCGCTCTAATTACATCACCAATGCTGCCAGGTACGCGCTTTGGAGGTTTTCGCTGTACACGATAGAGCACGTCATTTTGTATTCAATTGGTCGATTCCAGTGAAGCAAAAAATTTTCTGTAAACTTTTTCATCCAAAGGAAATGCCACTAGAGCTACCTCTAGCGGGTTGCTGTCACGCGGTAGGGGTACCCCACCGTAGAGTTTTTTTCTTCGTCAACTCGCAGTCGATTTGCAGGAAAAACTTTTGAAAGCGGAACTCTTCGCCGATTTTTTTGTCCTATCAGCGGAATCACTGAAGGAAACCAGGATAATGAGAAACAACGAACTACATGTCGTGCCCACAGCCGAAGGTTGGCAAATTACTCCGGCACCGGAAAATAATCAAGACGAAACATTCGATACACGTACTGAAGCTGTTGTAGCAGCACTGCACGCAGCCGAAATAGAAAACCTTGATGTGATAGTACACAGCGACGACGGCACGATCGTGAATATGCCTCTTACTTCTGATATTTCGGGCAAATCAGCGGCTGCATAGTGTGGCATAGGATTTTCCGGCTATAGCAAAAGTTGCAGAAGAGCCCAGACTGCATTTGTAAAATAGGCCTGGTCAGCATCGAAGCGTTCTTACTGCCTCGGCCAAAAACAGTCTGAGTAGCATGTTTGTAAAGCTCGCAGCCTTCACAATCACTGGCTGCTTTCTTGAGCGCCGTAACAGTCCTCCTTTCAGGCAAATACTGCTCTGCGGAGTGTTCTAACTCAGACATTGAAATCACCTGTGGAATTTACTTGGCGAAGGACGTCCAAAAGAAAAGACATGCAGCAATGGTCATAAATACAAATGTTGTCCAACCGCCGATGTTTACTAGCATAGAGTTCGTGCGGCGGCCCATGATTTTCTGATTGTTTGAAACAAGCATCAGCATCAGAAGTAAAGGCGGCGCGAGTACACCGTTGAGAATAGCCGTCCAGTAGAGCGCTTGCATGGCATTCACATTGAGATAATTCAAGACCATAGCAAACACAATCGATATGCCAATCAGCCAATAAAAT